>MNEO01000019.1 GCA_001917735.1 Chloroflexi bacterium 13_1_40CM_68_21 | reverse complement strand
ATCGGGAGATCAGTCTTCAGGATCGCCTGCGCGAGGTCGCGCGCGAAGTGGGCATCAAGCCCGCGCTCCTCTTGGGCGACCGGGTCGTCACATACGCCGAGCTCGACGCGGCCACCGACCGGCTCGCCGCCGCGCTCGCCAAGCGCGGCGTGAAGAAGGGCGACCGCGTCACGCTCTTCATGCCAAATTCGGTCGAGTTCGTCTTCGCGTTCTACGGCACTCTCAAGGCGGGCGGCGTGGTCAACCCGATCAACGCGCTCTCCAAGGAGCGTGAGGTGCGCTTCCAGGTCGACGACGCCGGCGCGACCGCGGTGCTCTACCACGAGGCGCTCGCGCCGGTGGTCGACGCGGTGCGGGGTGACCTCCCAAACGTGCGTGCCTTCGCGGTCACCGGAAAGTCCGCGCCGAGCGGGGTCGAACGCTTCGATGACCTCGCAGCCGAAGCCGGCTCCGTTGCGGTGCGCACGGGTATGGAAGATCTGGCGGCGCTGCCCTACACCAGCGGCACGACAGGCTTTCCCAAGGGCGTGATGCTCACCCATGCGAACCTCACCGCCAACCAGCAGCAGTTCTTCGCGGCTGTGCCGGTCCGCCGGAGCGACGTTTTCCTGAACGTTCTTCCCTTCTTCCATATCTACGCGCTGAACCTGCTCATGGCCGGCTCGATCAGTCTCGGCGCGACGCAGGTCGTGATGGCCCGGTTCGACATGGCGGAGTACTGCACGCTCGTCGAGCGCCATCGGGCAACGGCCTGTTTCATCGTCCCGCCGATCGTGCTCGGCCTCGCGATGAGCCCGGAGGTCTCCAAGCACGACTTCTCCGCGGTGCGGTTCTTCTTCAGCGGCGCGGCGCCGCTCGCGCCCGATCCCGCGAGACGGATGATCGAGCGCATCGGCAAGCCGATCGTCCAGGGCTACGGCCTAACGGAGACGTCGCCGGTCACGCACTCGAACCCCGTGGAAGCGGCTGTCCTCGAGTCGATCGGGCCGACGGTGCCCGGGACTCTCGACAAGATCGTCGACCTGGACGCCGGCACCAGAACGCTCGCGACCGGGGAGGTCGGCGAGATCTGCGTGCGCGGGCCGCAGGTCATGCTCGGGTATTGGAACAAGCCGCAGGACACCGCCGACGTCATCCGCGACGGCTGGTTCCACACCGGCGATGTCGGCAAGAAGGACGAGAACGGGTACGTCTTCGTCGTCGACCGTAAGAAAGAGTTCATCAAGTACAAGGGCTTCGGCGTCGGACCGGCCGAGGTCGAGGCCGTGCTCTGCGAGCATCCCGCGGTCGCGGACGCCGGTGTCATTGGGAAGCGCGATGAGGAGGCCGGCGAGATCCCGAAGGCCTTCGTTCAGCTTCGCCCGAACGCGCAGGCCACGGCCGACGAGCTGATCGCGTTCGTGAAGGAGCGGATCGCCGACTACAAGCGTGTGCGCGAGGTCGAGTTCGTCGAGAAAGTGCCACGCACCGCGTCGGGGAAGATCCTGAGGCGCGAGCTGGCCGAGCGGGAGCGTGCTCGCGCGACATCCGGTGAGATCTAGAGCGCGCCGATGGCCAGCAGAAGCCCGTTCTTCTTGATGGCCGGGCTCGTCACCGTGAAGAGCACCACGCCACCGACGGGAGCTGGAATCGTCGCGACCGGCTCGCCGACGAGATCGACGAGGTCGCCGACGACATCGCCCTGCTTCACCAATTGATCGACGCGCACCCGGCAGTGGAAGATCCCCTCGGCGGGCGACCGCAGCCAATCGAAGCTTTTCACGACGCGCGGCGGCGCGACGGCCTCCGGTTCACCCTCCAGCGCGCCGATCGCGCGAAGGATGTTCGTCACTCCGCGCACGTGACGCGCCACGTCCTCCTCGACCAAGAGGCCGCGGCCGCCTGATTCGGCGAGCATCGCGGCCACCCCGCTCTGTGAGGCGACGGCGAAAAGTGAGCCCGGCCGCTCACCTGTCGGCGCGGTCTTCACGGCCCAGCGCGCGCCGTAGGCGTCGGCCATTCGCCTGATACGCGCGTCGAGCGCGGCGTTCCCGGTCTCGCGGTAGATGACGAACGGGACGAGATCCTCGACGAGGTCACCCGCGTGGAGGTCGATCGCGTGGTCGCATTTGGTGACGATCTCCGTGAGCAGTCGATGCGCGAAGCGCTCGCCCCACTTCCCCTTCGGGTCACCCGGAAAGAGGCGATTCAGGTTGTCGCCGTCCTCCGGGTTGATGTAGATGCTTCGCTCGTAGAAGCCAGGACGGTTGAGGAGTGGTATCACCACGAGCGTGCCGCGCACCTTCCGTGGATCCACCGAGCGGCCGAGGCGGATCGCGGCCTCGATGCCGGTGTACTCGGCGGCGTGGATGCCGGCGGTAACGAGCACGACCGGCCCGCGCGACGCGCCCGAGATCACGAGATAGGGCCACGCATATTTCGCGAGTCCGGCGTCGCCAACGAAGGTGAAGTGACCCTTCGCCCGCTCGCCGGCCGCGGGCAACTGAACCGGGCCGAGACTGGTTTGCGACATCTGCAGGCGGCCTCCTCCAAACGGTGTAGGTCAGGGCTAATCCAGTTTGCCGATTGTGCGCACCGACGCTTCGTCTCAACCTGCTTAACAGGAGTCGGGCGTGCTAATCAAAAGCGGACGACGTCGATCGACCGCACCGAGCGTTCTGGGCGCTCTCATCGCCGCATGCCTCGTCGCCGCCTGTGGCGTGACGGCGCCTCCTCCATCTCCCACACCCGATCCGATCAGCGGCCAGTACACGGCGAGCGGCGGAGGCGGCGCGCTGCCGGCGGTCGAAGCGCTCACCGCGCGCTTCGCGAAGCTCCACCCTTCGGTCAGCTGGGTCGTGACCGAGACCGGCTCCAACTCCGCGATCAAGCTCGTCCTGTCGAACACGATCGACCTTGGCTTCGTCAGCCGGAATCTCACGGAGGCCGAGAGCGGGCAGGTGACTCCGGTCCCGATCGGCTTCAGCGGGACGGCCGTCGTGGTGCATTCGGGCAACCCGACGACCAACCTCACGAGGGACGAGCTGCGAAGGATCTACAGCGGCGAGGTCACGAACTGGGGGGAGCTCGGAGGAATAGACCAGCCCACCCGTCCATTCATCCGCGAGCCGAACGCCGCTACGCGGCAAACGTTTGAGGCCTACCTCTTCGCCGGGGCCGTGCCGACCTACGGCAGGAACGTCACCGAGATGTTCGAGGTCGAGGCCGAGCTTACGGCCATCGGCTCGTTCCGCGGGGCGATCGGCATCGCAAGCACGGGCTCGCGCACCGCAAGCGACAAGCGGGTCAAGATGCTTTCGGTCGACGGCATCCCTCCGACGCAAGACAACGTCGCGAGCGGCAAATACAAGATCGTCCGCCCGCTGTTCATCATCTACGCCGGGAGCTCATCCGGCTTGAAACCGGCGATGCGCGCGTTCCTGGAATTCGTCAAGAGCCCCGAAGGTCAGCAGATCGCGGCAGCCGCCTTCTAAGCCCGGAGTCCGGCGTGATCATCGAAACGCACCACCGTCAGCGGGGCACGACGTTCGTCGTCGGCGCAGTCATCGCGATGTTCCTTTTCGCCGGGTGTGGCGTTCCAGTTCCATGGGCCCCGACACACGACCCGCTCAGCGGCCAGTACAGCGCGACCGGTGGCGGCGGCGCGTTGCCCGCGGTCCAAGCGCTCGCCGCGCGCTTCAAGCAGCTCCACCCCGGGGTGAGCTGGATCGTTACCGAGACCGGCTCGGACGCCGCGATCAAACTGGCCGCCTCCAACGAAGTCGACGTGGGCTTCATCAGCAGACCGCTCGCCGACGCCGAGAGGGCACAGGTCACCGCGGTGCCGATCGGGTTCAGCGGCACGGCTGTCGTCGTCAATGCGGACAACCCCGTAAACAACCTGACCAAGGAGCAGCTGCGGAAGATCTACAGCGGGGAGATCACGAACTGGGCGGAGGTGGGTGGCACGGACCAGCCCGTCCGCGCGTTCATCCGCGAGCCGAATGCGGCGACGCGCACCACGTTCGAGGCCTACGTATTCGGCGGCAAGGCAACGTACGGCAAGACGGTCACCGAGCTGTTCGAAGTTGAGCCCACGCTGGGTGCGATCGCATCCTTCCGCAGTGCGATTGGGATCGCCAGCATAGGGTCGCGGACCGCGAACGACACCCGGCTGAGGATGATCTCGATCGATGGCGTCGCGCCCACACAAGAGAACATCGCGAACGGCAGCTACAAGATCTTCCGGCCGCTCTTCCTCGTCTACACGCGAGACGCGTCGCGGATCAAGCCCGGCACCGCGGCATTTCTGGACTTCGCGAGGAGCGCAGAGGGACAGCGCGTGGCGGCAAGCGCCTTCTAGCCGGACCTCATCCGCGCGCTATAGCGACGTAGTCGTCCATATTTATGACCTCGGAGCTCGCGCGCGACCGCTCGGCGGCGAAGGCCAGCAGGTGGCTTTGGAGCGACTCCCGGGCCGACGTGCGGACTCCGTCGCGATCGCCACGCACCGCTGCCACGAAAGCACTCATCAGGCCCTCGTCTCCTCCGCCGTGGCCGCCAACCCCGCGCGCCACACGCGACGTTTCACTCTTGCCCGAGCAGTGATCGTGAACATCGATCTCGCTCCGGCTTTCGTTCGCCAGCAGCGAGGCGCGCGTCCCGTCGATCCGCACCGTTCGCCCTTCCACATGCGACGCACCCTGCATCGTGAGGCTCACCGCGAGGCCGCGGCCAAACCGCATCACGACGACCTGATGGTCGACCACGTCGTTGTCGCAGCGGTAGACGCATCGGCCGTACGGTCCGGTCTCGAGCGCGCGCATCACACCCTCCGGCGTTCGGTCGAGCGTCACCGCGGCGAGGGCGAAGCTCCGGGGATTCTCGCGGAGCCGATCGAGGTAGACGCGCGGCGCGAAATATGGGCAGGAGTCGGCGATCGGGCAACCGTCGGTGCACCGGTCAGGGATCTCGGGGCCCACCGCGTCGCGGGTGAAGTGCGTGAGCGAGCCGAACGACGACAGGCGGTCGCACGCACCGAAGAGCCAGACAAGCAGATCGAGGTCGTGGCAGCACTTCGTGAGGATCATCGGCCCCGCGCGGCCTGTGCTCGCCCAGTTGCCACGCACGTAGCTGTGCGCGAAGTGCCAGTAGGCCAGGTTCTCGCGCCAGTCGACCGAGACGATCTCGCCGAGACGACCTGAGGTGACGATGTCGCGTATCGCGAGGAAGAACGGGGCGTAGCGCATCACATGCGCGATCTGCAGTAGGCGGTCGCCGCTCTCCGCGGCGCGCACGATCTCCGCGCATTCCTCGGGCGTCGTCGCCATGGGCTTCTCGAGCAGGACGTCGTACCCCGCCGCGAGGAGCGCGAGGGTACTCGAGCGGTGCGTCCGATCCATCGTCGCGTTGACCAGCGCCGGCGCGATCCGCGGCCGTGCCGCGAGCTCCTCCCAGGAGCTGAGCTGCCGATCGCGCGGGAGGCCATGCGCGTCCGCGAAACGCGCACGCCGTCCCTCGTCAGGTTCGACCACGGCGACGAATCGCGCCTTGTCCGGATGCCGCTCGGCGTACGCGCCGTACGCGAGGTAGCCCCGATTGCCCGCGCCGACCATGACGAGCTCAACCGGGCCAACGCTCGCAAGGCTAGCGAATGCATCTCCGGCAACGTTCGCGCCGTGACCGAATTGCCAATCCGGTTATTAGCGCTCCCCGTGACTCCCTCGCGGTCGTGTGTGGTCCCGCACGCCCTTAGCACGGACCTCCTCGACCAGAAGGAGGAAGAGATGTCACTCGAACGCGTCTCCACAACGAGCCTCATGCGTCGCGCGGCGACCACCGTGCTCGCCTTGTCACTCGCTTTCGCCGGGCTCCTCGCGTCACCCGCGAACACTCATGTGGCAGCCTCGCAGAGCGCCGCTCCGACGATGACCGTGTACCTCCCGAATATCACCCGGATGCTGGGTGGACCGACGGGATGGCAGACACCGTTCATCGTGCAAAACGTCGGGACGGCCGCCACCGACCTCGACATCGAGTTCTATAGCTTTGCGGACGGCTCTCTCGTCACGAAGCGGCACGTCACGGGTCTGAAGCCGGGGACGTCCTTCGCCGATGTCCCCAACAACGACACCGACCTGCCCGCAGGCGGACAGTTCTCCGTCGTCGTGCGCTCGTCCAGCGCCCAGATCGTTTCCGTCGTCAACGAGCACCAGGGCAGCGGTGCCCGAGCTGAAGCCCTCTCATACGTCGGCCTGAGCTCGGGGAGCACCAAGGTATCGCTGCCGCTGGTCTGCAACTGCAACAACGGCTGGTTCAGCACGTTCATCATCCAGAACCTCGGCGCGGCACCGACGATCGCGACGATCTCGCTCGCCGGCGGATCCGACAACATCGTCACGCTGACGCGGCAGATCCTCCCCGGACGGTCGCAGTTCGTGGACCCCCGCGTCGAGCCAACGATCCCGACCGGAGCGCACTTTTCCGGCACGATCACCGCGGACCAGCCGATCGCGGCGGTCGTCAACGTGCACAACGACGACCCGACGATCGGTGCTCCACGCGCTTTCAGCTACAACGGCATCGGCGCGACGGGCGGGGAGGTCTACCTACCCTACGTCGCGCGTAACGCGGACAGCGGACGCACGAGCCTCATGTACGTGCAGAACGCGGGGACCGCTCCCGCGACTCCCACGATCGAGCTGAGGCGCAATGGAACCCTCGTCACCAGGACCGCCAGGCAGCCGCTGCCGCCAGGCGATGCGGACCGCTTCGACCCACTCTCGGACAGCGGCCTCGCCGACGGCGAATACAGCGCCGTGGTGAGCGGCGGTCAGTTCGCCGTGCTCAACGAGACCCTTGGGCCAGGCACCGCGCTGGGTTACACCGGCACAGCGCAGCCCAGTCCCCGTCTTTACCTCCCGAACGTGACGCGCACGCTCGGTGGACTGACCGGCTGGACGACACCGATCCTCCTGCAGTCTGCGGGTGCGACGAGCGCCGCCGTGCGCTGGTACCGCTTCAGCGACGGCGCGCTCGAAAAGATCGAATTGCACACCGGCCTTGCGCGGGGACAGAGCGTCCGCATCGACCCGCGATCCGTTTCGTCGCTCAAGGACAACGCGCAGTACTCCGTGGTCATCGACGGCGCGGACGGCAACATTGCCGCGGTCGTTCTCGAGTACGCCGATGGCGGGGACAATGCGATGGCCTACGAGGCGTTCGGTGGAGCCCAGACATCGCTCCCGACCGAAGCCACCCCGACCGCGACGGCACAGCCGACGGCAACACCGCCGCCCGGCGCGACACCTCCGACCTCGGTCTTCGCGCAGCCGCCCGACGTGTACTTCAAGACGATCCCCGGATACAGCTACCGGGCGATACCCGAGAGCGACATGACCGACCTTCGCACCACCCTCTCCAGGACCTTCGGGACGATCTTCCTCGACTCGGCCGGTCGCGGCGTGAGCAGGAACGGAAAGATGGTGGGGATGGTCTTCGTTTTCAAGCTCGTCCCGGATTTCGCCGGCAATCAGGCGTTCAAGTCCAATACGCTCGACAACTACATACAGCGGTTCGCGCCGCAGGCGACGCGAGTCTCGGTCCTAAACCAGCCCGGAGTGTTTCTGGACGAGCCTCCGGACAGCTTAGACATGTTGATCTACTTCCAGGGCGCCTACTTCGTCATCGTGGTCGGCGATGACAAGACCCAGATGCTCCAGCTCGGCACGGCACTGGTCAGCGCCAACAACTGAGGTTCCTTCGAGAGGTGGGCGGGCCCTAGCCGCCCACCTCTCCCGGCACATCCGCGAGCGCGTGCACCACCGGCGGGTCAACGAGGAAGCTCACGAGCCACCCCACCGCGCCCGAGAGCACGATCAGTCCGGTCCACACCGGCAGGCTCCACCACACACCCTGTGAGAAGAGGAAGATCGCGGCGAAGTAGAGCGCCCACAGGACCGAGGGGAGTGCGAACGCGAAGGCGCGCAGCGCGGTGCCGTGCGCGAGGTTGGCGTGGAAGTGCCGCAGCAACAGATCGCCCGCGAGTCCGGTCGCGATCGCGACTCCGACGAGCGGGAGCGGCCCGGTGGAGAGGTAGCGGTCGCGCATCCCAACCATGAGCACCGCGTTCATCGAGAGGATCAGCGTGACACTTCCGAATGGCAGCTCGTCGCCCCAGCGGCGGATGAGCATGAGGAGTAGCGCCATCAGGGTCGCCGTCTGCAAGAAGATCGCGGCCACACCGTCTGTGAGGAGGTACTCGATCGCTTCGAACCGCTCGGCGCGGATCGTCAGGCTCGCGACGGTCGGCGCGTAGTCCACCGCGGCGAGCGTGCGCCCGAAAGGATGCATGTACTGCGTATAGAAGGTGAGCGAGGCGAGCAGGTACCCGGCCGACAGCAGCATCGGAAGGTGTCCGTACCAACCCTTGGGCGTCACGCTCGGGGGCCGCTGCCAGGCCGCGCGCAGCGGTCCGGTCCGGATGAGGGTCGCGCCGAGCAGGAGGCCGACGTGCGTGGGGCTGAACAAGGCCTCGGCGTTCGACTCGACGCCGAAGACCGTATGCCAGATGAGATCGCCGACTCCGGCGATGCCGTAGACGATCATGCCGATGAAGGCCACGCCATAGCCGACCGGCAGCGCACCACGCAGCGGAAGGCCGCGCCCGCGCGCGCGCCCGAGTCTCGCCGCGGTGATCGCAACAACGGCGAGGAAGCCCGAGTACATGACCGCATGCCAGGGCGTATAGAAGGTCTCGATGCCTTCGATGTGGTTATGGGCCCAGCCGTCGATGTAGAGACCCAGCAGGTACCAGCCGCAGAGCGCGACGAAGATGTAATCGAAGCGCAACTCGTCCCGGACCCGCGCCGCCTGCGCGGCGCGACCCTGTGACGCCATCCCTTCGCCTCCCCGTCAGCGATTCTGGCGGAAGCGTCAACAGGCGCTAAACGGCGCTCACTCTGAAACGGGCCAGCTGGCGCGCGTCGCCGAGCCGGTCGAGGATGGCCACTCCAGCGCGCAACTCGTCCTGGTCGCCGGTGAGCACCGCACGCTCGCAACGGGCCCGCGCGGCGCTCGGCGCCGCCCCGCAGCGCTCGAACACCGCGATCGCCTCGGCGAGCTTCGCTGGGTCGCGGCGCAGCAGGCCGAGCGCGCGAGCGATCTCCGCCTCGACGAGCGGCGTCGAGACGTAGCGCTCTCCGGCCCGCAGGCGCTCGAGGAGACGCTCCGGCGGCGGCTTGTCGCGGTCGGAGGCAAACGCGATCGCGAGCTCAATCGTCTCCGGCTGGCGCTGGTCGAAGTAGCGGAGATAGTGATCGGGCTCCTGCGGATCGTGACTCAGGAACTCCAGCGGATGTTTGCGGCCCTGATGTCCGATCGCGGTCCCGATCTCCTCGAGCGGTTCGCGAAAACGTTCGCGCTGAGTGTCGTTGCGGCGCGCATGCGCGACCACGAGCCCCGCGAAGAACCCGTGCAGCGCATATCCCGCGGCGGTTCGACCGCTTTCGATCCAGAGGGTTCGCGCGCGCTCGGCCGCCTCGACCGCTTCGTCCCAGCGGCCAACGAGCGTCAGCGCGAGCGTCCGCCAGGACACGAGGTGCAGCGTCCAACCGGGAGCCTGCCCGGGCTGAACGACCGCGAGCCCAGCGGCGGAGGTACGGATGGCCTCGTCGAGATCCCCGAGATAGATCGAATACCACGTCGCGACGGTGTACGCGTCCAGGCGTTCGCGTAGTTCGAGCGCCTCACCCATCGCGATCCGCTGGCGGGCGAGCTCGCGCGCGCCCCGGTGATCGCCGCGAAGCGAAAGGATGGAACCCGATGCGTCGAGGGCGGCGCTCTGGAGCCGGACGTCCTTCGTCCGCGTCGCGACCTCCAGCGCTCGGTGCGCCCGGTCCTCGGCGGACGCGAGGTCCGCCGGTCCCGGCAAGTGCCCGCTGTTGCGCAGAAGCCAGAACGGATAGAAGGACTGCGCCACGAGGAATCGGGCGGTGGCGACCTCGTCCGTCGCGCGTTGGACAAGCTCGGTGCCTTCGGTCATCAGCCGGGTGATCTCCGCATCCGTCGGCGGCTGCCCACCCATGCCGCCGGTCCGCAGGTGCACATGCAACATTCCCGCGATCGCCCGCAGCTGCTGGTCCGCGGAGCCGCCAACGTCGCGGGAGAGCTCGAGCGCGCGCTGGTACGCGTCCGCGGCCTCGACCGACGCGAAGGCGTCGCCGATCCGTTCGTAGAGCTCGGGCAGCTGCGCCGGCGCCGCAAGCTCGACCGCGCCTCGCAGGTGACGCACGGCCTCGACATTGGCGGCGCTCGCGAGCGCGACCTCGGCCGCGCGCATGAGCCAGCGCACCGCATCCACTGTCAGGTCGGCCGGCACCGGCGCCGTCCCACTGCGTGCGAGCGAGACCGCCTCGCGGAAGTGGTACGCGACGATCTCCGCGAGCTCGACCTCGCGACCGGCGGCTCTCGTCTCGTACCAGCGCGCCGCGGCCGCGTGGAGGCGGGCCCGCTCCGCGCGCGGCATCGTCTGATACGCGACCTCGCGAATCAGGATGTGACGGAACGTGTAGCGGTCGTCCCCGGCGGGCCGGACGAGGTCCTTCGCCGCGAGCTGCTCGATGATCGGTTCGGAGTCGTGCGCCAGCACAGGCTCGATCGCCGCGATGCCACTCGCGCGGAACGACCTGCCGAGTATGGCCGCCAGCTGAAGGACGCGGCGTTCGTCCGGTTCAAGCAAATCGATCCGCGCGAGCAGCGTCGCTTGCACCGTGTCCGGTAGCGTGGCCAGGGTGCGGTCTACGGCCGCCACGTCCGCGAGCGACGGGACCTGCTCGACCACCGATCGAACGAGTTCGCCGGCGAAGAACGGGTTACCGTCCGCGCGGCTCGCGACGCGCTCCGCGAACTGCGGCGCGTCGGCCTCGATGAGCTCGCGAACGAGCTCGCCGACGGCGGCGTTCGAGAGGGGCTCGAGGCTCAGGGCCAGATAGTTGCGGCGACCGCCGCCCCATCCGGGTCGGCGATCGAGGAGCTCGGGCCGCGCGAGGGCGACGAACATGAGCGGCAGGTCACCACGCGGCTGCATCACGTACTCGACGAGATCGAGCAGGCTGTCGCTCGACCAGTGCAGGTCCTCGAAGACGATGACGAGTGGCGCCCCTCGGGCCGCGGCCTCGAGAGCCGATCGCCACGCCGTGTGGATCGTCGTCCCGTCCGCCACCTCGGCCTCGCCCACGCCGATCGTCGTGGCGAGCACCTCCGCCACGCGCGGCGTCTCCGCGAGATCGAGCGACGAGAGCCACGTTCGGATGCCGTCGCGAATCTGCTGCGGCGACGCGTCTTCCGAGATCCTCGCCAGTCGGAAGAGGATCGCCCGGAGGGGCCAGTACGTGAGCCGCTGCCCGTAGGGCAGGCACTGCGCGGTCGCAACCACCGCGTCCGGCGCCATGGCGGGCAGCCGCGAGAGGAACTCCTCGAGGAGCCTCGTCTTCCCGGTGCCGGCCGGCGCGACGACGCTGGCGACCATAGGCCGCCGCTCTACCAGCGCCCGCTTTGCGACGATCTCGAGCTGGGCGAGGTCGCTGTCCCGCCCGATCAGGCGGGTGCGAGAGCGGAGCGGGGCGGCCTGCCGCCCGAGGAGCTGGGCCGCCCGGACCGGCGTTTGCTTGCCCTTCACTTCGACCGAATAGATCGGGCCGAACTTGAACGTGGCTCCAGCGGCGCGCAGTGTCCGCACGCCGCAGGCGATGCCCCACGGCCGGGCGGTCTGCTGGAGCCGGGCCGCGACGGTCACAGGGTCTCCGGTCACGAGGAAATCGCCCGCGGACGGCTCGCGCGACGCGACGACCACGCCGGTGTTGACGCCTATTCGGATGCGTAGGCGGCCACTCAGGGAGGGTTCGCGCCGAACGAGATCGCGCAGCTCGAGCGCGGCGGAGAGCGCGCGGTCGGGATCGTCGCCGTGCGCGACAGGTGTGCCGAACACGGCCATCACCGCGTCGCCGATGAACTTCTCTACCGAGGCGCCATGCGCCGCGATGACGCGCTTTGCGAGGTCGTAGTACGTCGCCAGCAGCGCACGCAGATCCTCGACGTCGATGGACTCGCCGAGCTCCGTCGATTCCGTCACGTCGGCGAACAGCACGGTCACGACACGACGTTCGGCTGCCACCGGCCGAACAACCTAGCCCCGCGGCGTGCGCCCGTCTATGCCGGCCTAGAGGCCGGGGTCATTCGACCTTGGCGACGGCCTCGCCGGTCTCCGAGAGCGTGAAGACATACCAGTTCTCGCGATTGCCCTGACGGAGCGCGAACACGAACTGGCGATCGCCCACTGAGCCGAGGTACCGCACCCCCGAGCAGTCGAGCCCGTTGTCGTGCATGCGCGCGAACTGGGTTTCGATGTCTTTCGGGGTGAGGCCTAGCGAGGCGTCGGTGTGCTGCGTGACGAAGTTGACGTCCGCCCTGCAGAGGGCGTCCGCGTACCGCGCGACCCACTCCGGGGCGGCTGCGCCGCGGCCATAACGCAGGTCCGCGATCTCGCTGCGCGCGTGAGCGAGCTCGTCGCGCGAGGTAAAGAGGCTTGGCAGCGAGTCTTTGACCGGCCCCGCCCAGCCCGCGCCGCTGAGGAGAGCGAGAATCATCGCGACCGGGACGAGGAGGAGTTTCACAGGTCCGGACTAGAGGCACGACCTGTGCCAGCCAGTGCACCTAGCATCCTGGCATCGAGAAATCGCTAGGACTCGACGACCTGGTCGCGAACCGGACCATGTCGCGCGACATTGCGGATGCATTGAGGGCGACGGCACGCGAGCGCAGGTCCTTCATCGTCATGGCCGTTCCGCGCCTCGCGGGCAAGAGCACAGTGCTGCGCGCGATGGTCGCCGAGCGGCCAAAGAAGGCTCCGCTTCGGACGGTCGCCGAAGACGGCGACGACATCGAGCAGCTGCTTGCCGAGAGCCGGCGCGGCTACATCGTGATCCCCGAGATCAGCCGAGGCGCGCATGCTCCTGGATACATCTGGGGTGCGCCGGTGCGCCGCATCTTCGGGGCCATCGGCGACGGCGCCTCGTTGGCGGTCGCGCTCCACGCGCCCGGTCCCGAGGAAGCCTTCGACATCATTTGCCGCGGCTGCGGCGTGTCCGATGCCGACGCGTCGAAGATCTCGCTCGTCGTCTATCTGCGCTCACTGGGGCACTGGGAGGAGCCGACCCGCCGGGTCGTCGAGACTGTTCATGAGATCAAGGGCGTGCGCGACGGCCAGCCGCAGGCCAAGCTCCTGTTCCTCTGGGACGAGCGGACGAACCGCTTCAGCGCCGCTTGATAGGCGCTGGGCGCCGGAGGTCGTCTCCAATCATCTCCGGCACCCAGCGCTAGGGGCCGCTAGAGGTGAGCCAGAGCTAGAGGGGCTAGCCCCGGCGTGTGAGCTGGCGCAGGTTGGCGAGCGCGAGGAAACCGAACACCGCGGCGGCTGCGAGACCCACCATGAGGACCGCGCTCCCAGTGAAGAGCCAGTCACCCGAACGATCCGTGCCGAGGATCTTCGCCGTAATGCCTGCGGTCGCGATCGCCGTGCTGTAGTACGCGAGCGCGAGACCGAAGATCGTGAAGCCGATGAACGCGAACGCCTTGGGCCACGAGGGGTTCTTCATGGCGCGTCATTCAATGGGGCAGAGTCGGGCCGGTCAATGTCTCGTCGGTACCAAGCGCAACCCGAAACGGAATCGATCCATCCCGCAACGAAACCGCTCCAACTGCGTTGCAATGGTGCGCGCTCTGTCGGCCGGGAGTAGGCTGCGTTTCTCCATGAAGACCCAGGCTGGCCCTGGCATGCTGCGCGAACGTACTTCTGAACTGATGCCAGAGCTCCGTGCGGACCTCGAGACGCTCGTGCGCATCCCTTCCATCAGTCATCCCGGACACGACCCGTCACAGCTCGGACGTTCCGCCGCGGCGACGGAGAAGATCCTGCGGAGTGCCGGCTGCGAGACGAAGATCGTCGAGATCGAGGGCGTTCCAGCGGTCCTCGGCCGGATCGAGGCGCCCGCGGGCGCTCCGACGGTCCTTCTCTACGCGCATCACGACGTCCAGCCGACCGGTGCGCGCGAGCTCTGGCACTCCGAACCGTTCGAGCCGGTCGAGAAGAACGGAAGGCTCTTTGGGCGCGGAACCTCAGACGACAAGTGCGGCATCGTCATGCATGCCGGTGCGATACGCGCGCACGATGGCCGGACGCCGATCGGCGTCAGGGTCTTCGTGGAGGGCGAGGAGGAGTGGGGCTCGCCGAATCTCGCGAAGTTCCTCGATCGCCACGGCGACGAGCTGCGCGCCGATGCGGTGATCCTCGCGGACGCCGGCAACTGGCGCACCGGTCAACCGGGACTCACGATCTCGCTCCGCGGGATCGTCGCGTGCGACATCGAGGTCCGGACCCTCGACCACGCGGTCCACTCGGGCGAGTTCGGTGGTCCGGTGCCGGACGCGCTCACCGTCCTCGCGAAGACGCTCGCGACCCTGCACGATGAGAAGGGCAACGTCGCGGTGTCGGGCATCGCGAAGGGCAAGGCCGATCCACTCGACCTGACCGAAGAAGAGCTGCGCAAGCAGGTCGGGATGCGTCCCGGCGTGCAGCTCATCGGCGAGGGTGGGATCACCGACCGGATGTGGATGAAGCCGGCGGTCTCGATCCTGGGGATCGACGCGCCGAGCCTTACCGAGTCGACGAACCAGCTGGTCCCTTTT
>MNEO01000038.1 GCA_001917735.1 Chloroflexi bacterium 13_1_40CM_68_21 | reverse complement strand
GTCGCGGCGGCCGCATCGCGAAGGCCATCCGCGCGCTCCTCAAAGTCATGGCGACGCGGGATGGGACCAAGGTCAACCTCGAGATCGACTGACGAGCGCCGTATTAGCGGCGACGACCTCGTCGTCGGGGTCGTGCGCGCGCCTCACGGCGTTCGCGGCGAGGTGAAGGTCCGGTCGCTGACGGATGTCGCGGGCCGCTTCCGGAAGGGCTCCCGCCTTTTCTGCGACGACCTCGAGCTCGTGATCGCATCCGCTCGCGGGACGGAGGACGTCCCGATCGTTCGGTTCGAAGGTCACGCGACGCGCACCGATGCCGAGCGCCTGCGTGGAAAGAGCTTACGCGTGTCGCGCGGCGACGCCCGCCGTGCGGCGAAGGGCAGTTACCTCTGGGCCGATCTTTTGGGCCTCCGCGCCGAAACGCCCGAGGGCGAGGTCCTTGGATCGGTCCGCGAGGTGCTTCGCGCCGGGGAGACCGACGTGCTCGTGATCCGTGTGGAGGGGTCGCGCCCGGATCTCCTCGTTCCGGCGATCGCATCGGTCGTACGTGAGGTCGACGTCCCGCACGGGCGCGTTGTGATCGCACCGCAAGAGGTCCTCGAATGACCATCCGCGTCGACGTCCTCACGCTCTTTCCGCGTATGTTCGAGAGCCCTTTCGCGGAGAGCATCGTCGCGCGCGCTCGGGCCGCAGGCCAGCTCGAGCTGGCGGTCCACGACATCAGGCAATGGACGACCGACCGGCACCACGTCGTGGACGACGCGCCGTACGGTGGCGGCGCCGGGATGGTGCTCAAGCCCGAGCCCCTCACGCGCGCGATCCGCGCGACGCGAAAGGACACGTCGCACGTGATCCTCATGAGCGCGCAGGGTGCGCTCTTCGACCAGGCCGCGGCGCGCAGGCTTTCGCGGATGCGGCACCTCATCATCGTGTGCGGGCACTACGAGGGCATCGACGAGCGCGTCGTGGAGAAGGACGTCGACGAGGAGCTTTCGATCGGGGACTTCGTGCTCACGGGCGGCGAGCTCGCCGCGATGGTGGTCATAGACGCGGTCACGCGCCTCGTGCCCGGCGTGATCGAGGCAGAGTCGCTCAGCCGGGAGTCGCACACGGAGGGACTGCTGGAGGGGCCGCAATACACCCGGCCGGTGGAACACGAGGGCAGTCGCGTTCCGGCGGTGCTGCTGTCAGGCGACCACGCGGCGATCTCGCGGTGGCGCCGGGCCGAGGCGATCCGTCGCACGGCGGAGCGCCGCCCCGAGCTCATCGAGCACGCGGGCCTCACGCCGGCCGAGCGAGCGCGGCTGCCGCGCAAGCAGCGCGAGAGCGAACCGGTCGCAGACGCGGACCTCGTGGCCGCGTACTCGTCCGGCGTCGGGTCTTATCGGATCGCGGCGCGGTTCGGGATTTCGCCGGCGACCGTTCGCACGCGCCTCCGCGCGGCCGGCGTGCGGCTACGCCCGGCGCGTGGCGCCCAGCGAGGTCCGACGGTGTCCGAGGTCTCGCGCATGCGGGCCACCGGGCTCACCGTTCGAGAGCTCGCGCGGCACTTTGGGGTATCGCATGTCACGATCCTCGACCGGATGAAAAGGAGCCGGGGGGCTGCCGCCCCGCGGTCAGGTGCCCCTCCGCCTGCCCCCGACAACCCCGCAAGGCGCTAGAATCCCTTCACTTCGTGAGTGCCCTCACCATTCCTATGAACGACCTGTTGAACACGCTTGCCCGGGAGCAGCTCAAGGCCGATCTGCCCGAGGTCCGGCCTGGGGACACCGTGCGCGTGAGCGTGCGCGTCGTCGAGGGAAACCGCGAACGTCTGCAGAACTTCGAGGGCACGGTGCTCCGCGTGCGTAACGGGGGTGTCGACCAGCAGATCACCGTGAGGCGCATCGCAAGCGGCGTCGGCGTCGAGCGGACCTTCATGGTGCATTCGCCGCGGGTCGAGAAGATCGAGCTCATCCGCCACGGCCACGCTCGTCGGGCGGCGCTGTACTTCCTCCGCGAGCGCGTCGGCAAAGCCGCGACCCTCCGCGAAAAGCGCAAATGAATCGGGGGTTCCACCCCCCCGGCCCCGTCGCTCACACTAGTCATTCGTGCCGTCCCTGAATCACGAGAAACGCCTCTGGGCGGATGGTCTCCTGCGCGTCGTGGGCGTCGATGAGGTCGGCATGGCCGCGCTCGCGGGGCCGGTGGTAGCCGCGGCGTGCCTGGTGACGCCCGACACCAGGCTCATTCGCAAGGTGAACGATTCGAAGGTGCTCACGCGTCTCCAGCGGGAGGACCTTTTCGGGGCGATCAGAGGCCGTGTGGTGAAGGTGGGGGTCGGTGCCGCCTCGGTCGCCGAGATTCATCGCCTCAACATTTATCACGCGAGCCACGTGGCGATGCTGCGCGCGCTGCGGCAGATCGGCGAGTACGACTGGGTGCTCGTCGACGGACGCCGGATCCTCGATCCCGCGTTTGCTCCGGGGAAGCACTCCGAGATCGTGAGAGGCGACGCGAAGTCGTTCTCGATCGCGTCGGCGTCGATCGTCGCGAAGGTCACGCGCGACCGGCTGATGGCCAAGCTCTCCGCGAAGTACCCGGGCTACGGCTGGGAGCACAACTGCGGCTATCCGACCATCGATCATCGGAAGGCGCTTCGGGAGCTCGGCGTCACGCCGTTTCATCGCCAGGACTTCGGAACCGTGCGGGTGATGCTGTCCGCAGAGCAAATGGCGCTCGAGATGGACGAGCTCGAAGCGGTGTCACCCAGCTGACCTCGCCCGAGCGCTCGCGCGGGCGAGTCTACGAGAAGGACCTGTCAGGCTCGTCGCAGTCTTGACCCCGGTCATAGCAACGAAACAGGGATTCAAGCGATAACGGAGCAGTGAGGCTCCTCCTCGCGGCGATCTGCGTCTCTTTGGTCGCCGCGACGCTCGTCCCGACCCCCGTCGCGGCCGCCACAGGGTGGCATGCCGCGTGGCTCGATGAGAGTCCATGGCCGGTCCTGCGTCCTGGAGCGACGATCTCCTACACGCTCCATTTCCGCAACACCGGAACGGAGACATGGCAACGCGGTGTCGCGGGACGCCAGGTGAATCTCGGCGTCGCGGGTGATTCCACCGCGCCCGCTGACGCGGGCATTGCGGTCGGATGGCTCAACGCCAATCGCGTCGCGACGACGGTCGAGGCGAGCGTCGCTCCCAACGCGATCGGAACGTTCACCTTCACGTTGCGGGCGCCCGTGACCCCCGGCACGTACCGCCTGCCGCTGCATCCGATCGTCGAAGGCGTGCAGCACCTCGAGGACGAGGGCGTCTTCGTGCTTGTCGTCAGCGACCTCGGATTCCACAGCACCTGGGTGAGCCAGTCGCCCTACCCCACGCTCCAGCCCGGGCAGACCAGCCAGCCGCTGAGTCTCGTGTTCCGCAATACCGGGACGCAGACGTGGACGAGAGGCGTGCTCGGTCAGGAGGCGCGCCTCGGCATCAACCTCGACGACGCCCAATGGGCGCCTCTCGCCGTGAACTGGCCATTCGCGACGCGCGTGGCGGCGCAGACCGAAGCGACCGTCGCGCCGGGCGCGACCGCCACGTTCACGTTCCAGGTGCGCGCGCCGCAGGCCGCGGGAACGTACTCGCTGCACCTGCGGCCGGTCGTCGACGGCGCGTGGTGGATGGAGGACCAGGGCGTCTTCCTGACGATCACCGTTCCCGGTCTTCCGCCCGCCGCGGGCAACGCGCCGAGGCTCACGACGACCGTGGTGCAGTCAGGATTGAAATTCCCCTGGGACCTGGCGTTCGCTCCCGATGGGCGGATGTTCGTGACCGAGCGCTCGGGGAACATCCTCGTTTACGCGAGCGGCGCCGCCGGAGCGCCGCAGCTCGCGAACAATGCCGTCTCGGGCATCCGCGCGGAGGGCGAGGCGGGTGCGATGGGGATCGCGATCGACCCCGCGTTCGCGACGAACCACTTCGTGTACGTGTGCGCCTCCCGGACCGACAACGGTTGGCTCAACCAGGTGCTTCGCTATCGCGATGTGAACAGCACGCTGGTGTTCGACGGCTACGTCATCCGCACGGGCATCTTCGCGGGCGGCAACCACGACGGCTGCCGTATCCGTTTCGCACCGGACGGCAAGCTCTTTGTGACAATGGGCGAAGTGGGGAACACCGCGTTCTCCCAGAACCCCAACTCGCTCAATGGGAAGGTGCTGCGCGTAAACCCCGACGGCACGATCCCCGAGGACAACCCGATCCTGGCCGGCGCGTTCGGCAGGACGGCTGCGTACACCATGGGCCACCGGAATCCGCAGGGCATCGCGTTCCAACCGGGGACCGGCCTACCGTTCACGAGCGAGCATTCCCACTACACCGACAGCTCGACCGGCGCGCACTCGCACGCCACCGTCAATCTCCTGAAGCCCGGACTCAACTTCTCGTGGCCGAACGGCGCCGGCCCCGGCTTCACGAAACCGGTGTGGCAGTCGTTCGACAACCCGTACGTCGCGACGAGCGGGAACACGTTCGTGAGCGGACCGCAGTGGGGCGCCTGGGACGGGGATCTCTTCGTCGCGGCGCTTGCGGGCACCATGCTGCTGCGGCTCGAGCAGCAGCCCGACGGGACGTTGAAGACCGCGGGCGTCCTCTTCAACGGGACCTACGGTCGCCTCCGCTCGGCGGCGCAGGGCCCGGACGGATCGCTCTACCTCACGACGGACAGCGGCTCCGACCGGATCATCAAGGTCACGCCCTCGCAATAGCGCGCCGATCTCTCTGGCGTGGATCGCCGCGCCCTGGGGCTCGCCGGCGAGCGCGCCGCGGAGACCGAGCTCGTGCGTCGTGGACTGCGCGTCGTCGCCCGTAACGAGCGCACCCGCTTCGGCGAGATCGATCTGGTCTGCCGCGACGGCGACGGCTTCGTGTTCGTCGAGGTGAAGACGCGCCGCGCGGGATCGTTCGTGTCTGCCGCGGAGGCGGTCGACCGGCGCAAGCTCGGCCGCCTCGCGCGTCTCGGTGCGGGCTGGCTCGCGATGCGCGGACAGCGACATGCGCGCTGGCGCGTCATGGTCGCCGCGCTGACCGTCAGCGACGAGGGCACACAGGTCGAGCTGCTGGAGGCCGGTCCCTAGAATCGACTCCGCATGGCGACGATCGCGCTGCCGCTGCGGCGCGCCGGGCTCTCCGGCCTGGGGACGATGGCGCCGCTCGTCATTGGCGTCGCGGGCGTCTTCCTCAGCTGGTTCGGCGCGGCGTGGGACGTCTCGTGGCATCGCGTGGTGGGAAGGGACACGTTCTGGAGCGTTCCGCATCTCTTCCTCTACGGCGGGGTGATCCTCTGGGGCGTCGCCGCGGTCATCGCCACCGCTACCGCGATGGCCGGCCGTCCGGTGCGCGGCCGCGAGCTGCGTGTTGGACCGTTCCACGCGGAGCTCGGCCTCGCGCTCGTCGGGTTCGGCGCGCTGGCGGTGATCCTCTCGGGTCCCTTCGATGAGTTCTGGCATCGCGCGTACGGTCGCGATGTCGACATCTGGAGCCCGCCGCATATCGCCGGCGTCGTCGGGTCGACCGTCGCGTTCGTTGGGTGGTCCACCGCGTTCGCGCCGGGCATCTTCAGTGTTCCGGAGTGGCTTCGCCGGCTCTTCCGCGCCGTCATGCTCGCGAACGTCTGCGGTGTGCTGGTGTTCGGCATGAACTTCTACTACATCACCGCGACGACCCGCGAGGCGTTCTTCTACCCGCTGCTGGTCGCGCTGCTCATCCCGGCAGCGCTCGCCCTCGGGGCAACGCTCGTCGGTGGGCGATGGGGCGCGACGGTCGTGGCAGCGACCTACACCATCACCGCGTTGGCGACCTACCTCGTCCTGGACGGCAGCGGCTGGCTCGCGCCGGCCTTTCCGCCGCTCATCGTCGCGGGCGCCATCGCGCTCGACGCACTGCGCGCGGGACGCGGTCGCTGGTCTCACCCGCTCGTGCTGGGTGTGGCGTTCAGCGTGCTATTCGTCGCGGCCGAGCTCACGCGAGTCGTCCTCTTTCCGGCTCCCGTCCCGCGCGGCCTGGTCGACGGCGGTCCGGACCCTCGCGCGTCGCTGCTCTTCTTCCAGTACTACGGGCAGGCCGTCGCGCGGCCGTGGATGTCCATCTGGCCGCTCCTTGCCGCGGTCCTCGGCGGACCGGTCGCAGCGGCGAGCTGGATCGTTGGCCGTCGGGTCGGCACGCTCCTAGCGGACGATCCTCACACCGAGGCCCTCGCTCACCAGTAGGACGGACGTGCGCGGCGCGTGTCCGATCCGAAGCCGCGCTCCGTGCGGCATCGCGCGCTCCGTCCAGCCCGCGCCCTCGGCGCGCAGCAGGTCGTCCCACAGCACCACGTCGACATCCGCCCCGGCGCACGTATGCCCCGCGGTGACCACGCGACAGGTGAGCGATTGGGAGAAGGACGGGTTCGCCATAGGGTCGTACGCGAGGACCGCATAGCTGGAGTCCAGGTAGCTCTCGACCAGCACCGCGTCGTACGCGGTGACCACCACGGTGGTCTCCTTCACGAAGTTCGAGCGGACGAACTGCACCTTCTCATCGAGCCCCCGGTCGTGGCGTGCGATGTCGCGAACGGAGAGCGGCGTGTCGCTCTGCAGGAAGATCGCCGCGTTCCCGATGGCGACGGCGGCGACGATCCAGGGGAACGTACGCGGCATGCGCATCCCCTTGGCGAGCCCGATCGCGCCACGCGCGGCAAGGATGGCCAGGCCCGGGAGCACGCTGAAGATGTAGCCGTATTCCCCGACGTGGATGAACACGTAAAACGGCAGCGGCGCGAACGTCCAGAGCCCGACGAAGGCTGTGCGCCAGCGGTCGCGCAGCTCGATGCGTCGCGCATCGGCCGAGATGAGCGTCACGACCACGAGCGGGATGAGGAAGTACAGGCCACGTCCGAGGAACCGCGCGAGCTCGTAGGTGTTCCGGTAGATCGCGATCGGTCCGTTGCCGAAGATGCTGTACCGCTCTTCCACGAACTTGCTCTGCACGCCGACCGCTTCGAGGAATCGCGACAGGCCGCCGTCCGCGGATGCGCTCGCCACGACCCAGCCACCCACAAGGGCCGCGATGCACACCGCGGAGATCCCAGCGGCCAGCAGGGTCGCGCGCGCCGCGGCGAGAAGCCAGAGCGGCGCGAGGAACATCGCGAGGTCCGAGCGGAAGCCGACGGCGATGGCCCATGCCGCTGACGCTGCGATGAGCCGCACCCCGCGCTGGGCGCGCGACGCCGTGGGGTCGAGCGCGCGCCAGAAGAGCAGCGCGCAGAGCGTAGAGAGCGCGGCAAGGAGCGTGTACGGGTATGCGACGCCGCCGTATGCCCAGAAGGTGACGGCGGTGAGGACGAAGACCGCCGAGACCCTGCCCGTGCGCTCGTCGTAGAGCCGCGCGGCGACGAGATAGACGAGCGCAACCGCGACCGCGCCCGCCAGGGCGCTGACGATCGTCATGGCGCGGTTGGGATCATGCGTGACGAGGTCGATCCCGCGGAGCACGAGGATGTACCAGAGGTAGCCCGGAGCTTGCGGGCGCTGGTCCAGGGGATCGAAACGCTCCATCCCGCGCGCGTAGAGCACGGAGTCAGGCGCGTAGAGGTTCGTGGTCGCGAACGGGAGCCGCGTGAGGACCGCGAGCCCGAACAGCGCGAGCGCCACCCGCAAGCTCAACGCCGCGTAGTTTGACCGATAGGACGGCGGTACCGACCGCAAGTCCCATCGGTCGCCCGAACGATCTCGCGCAGGCTGCGCCCATCGCGATCACCGCGCCGGAGAGACCCGAGACCGCGCGCTCGGTCGCGCGCGTAACCGCGTGCGCACTGTGGGGCCTCGAAAGCGCGCTCGTCACGGTCGAGGTCGACGTCGCGAATGGACTGCCGGCCTTCGTCGTGGTCGGCCTGCCCGACGCAGCCGTACAGGAAGCCCGCGAACGCGTCCGCGCGGCGGTGCGCAACTCGGGCTACGAATTCCCGCTGCGTCGCGTGACGGTCAACCTCGCTCCGGCAGAGCGCCGCAAGGAAGGGACAGGCTTCGACCTGGCGATCGCTCTCGGTATCCTCCGGGCCAGCGCTCAGCTTCGAACCGACGTCGGCCCCTTGTGCTTCGGCGAGCTCGCGCTGGACGGGGCGCTTCGTCCTGTGCGAGGTGCGATGCCGCGTGTTCGGCATGCGGCATCGCGCGGGATCCATGAGGTCGTCCTCGCAACCGAGAACGCGGGGGAGGCCGCGGCCTGCGGCGTCGCCGCGTATGGCTTCGGCTCGCTGCGCGAGGTCGTCGAGCATCTGGATGGGCGCGTCCGCGCGCCGCCATGCGCCGTTCCACCGCGCGCGCACGAGCCGCGGCATCAGGTCGACCTTGCCGAGATCGCCGGGCAGGAGACGCCGAAACGGGCGCTGGAGATCGCGGCGGCGGGCGGCCACAATCTTTTGCTCGTCGGTCCGCCGGGCACCGGAAAGACCATGCTGGCGCGCGCGCTTCCGTCGATCCTTCCTCCGCTCGACGAAGAGGAAGCACTCGCCGCCAGCACGATCCACAGCGTCGCGGGGCTCGCGGATCCGCATCACCCGATCCTCACCGCGCGGCCCTTCCGCGCGCCGCATCACACGGCGTCGCATCTGGCGCTCGTGGGAGGTGGGTCGCCGCCGCGACCCGGCGAGATCAGCCTTGCGCACTGCGGTTCGTTGTTCCTCGACGAGGTCGCCGAGTTCTCATCCGCGGTGCTCGACACACTGCGCGAGCCCCTCGAGGAGCGTTCGATCACGATCTCGCGCGCGGGCGGGGCGGCGACGTATCCAGCGCGCTTCGTGCTCGTGGCGGCGATGAATCCCTGTCCGTGCGGCCATTACGGTGATCCGGCCGTCGAGTGCCGGTGCCTTCCGGAACAGATCGAACGCTATCGCGGCCGACTTTCCGGCCCGGTCCTCGATCGCATCGATCTGCGCGCGCACGTGCCGCGTGTGCCGTTCGAGCGGCTTCGCGACGAAGGCCGCGAGCGCTCGTCAGAAGTGCGCGAGCGCGTGTTGGCGGCGCGCGAGCGGACGCAGGCGCGCACCCGAGCTCGTGTGAACGCGGATCTCACGGTCGCCGAAGTCAGGCGGTACTGCGGGGTCGACGCCGAGACAGAGAGTCTGCTCGCGGAGGCGGTCCGCGCGCGCCGCCTCTCGGCGCGCGGCTATCACCGCGTCCTTCGCGTCGCGCGCACCGCCGCGGATCTCGGCGCGAGCGACCGCGTGCGCGGGGAGGACGTCGCGCTCGCACTCCTCTTGCGTGCCGACCCGTGATCGCGCTCGGTCCGGCGGACCGACGCTATCCCGAGCGTCTGCTCGATCTGCGGCAGCCTCCGGATCCACTCTGGGTCGACGGCGACATCCCTGCGCTCCGAGCCAGGGCCGTAAGCATCGTCGGCACGCGCCGGATGACCCCGTACGGCGCGCGTGTCGCCCGCGAGCTGGCGGCCGCGTGCGCCGGCGCGGGCATCGTGGTGGTGTCTGGGCTTGCGCAGGGCGTCGACAGTGCGGCGCATGCCGGCACCCTCGAAGCCAACGGAAGGACGATCGCGGTGATCGGTGCGGGTGTTGCGGCATACCTCGCCGAGACCCGCGGACGGCGCCGCAATCTCGCGCACGCCATCCGTGCGAATGGTGCGCTCGTGTCGGAGTTCCCGCCGGA
>MNEO01000018.1 GCA_001917735.1 Chloroflexi bacterium 13_1_40CM_68_21 | reverse complement strand
TCCGGATCGTGGCTCCTAGTGCGTGCTGCAATCGCCCGGCGACCCGCTTGACGAGGCGGTCGACGTCTTCCTCGGCGAGCGTGGCCGTCGCCGAGCGGAGAACGAGCCGCACCGCGAAAGATTTCTTCCCCGCCCCGATCTGCGGTCCGCGGTAGAGATCGACGAGCGCCAGGGATTCGAGATCCCTGGCCGCCGCCGCGCGGATCTCGCGTTCGACGTCGCGGTACGGCGTGGCCTCATCGACTACGATCGCGAGGTCGCGCAGCGCCGCCGGAAAGCGCGGCGGAGCGCTGACTCGCGGCGGTTGGGCGGCGGCGAGCCACGAAGCGACATCGATCTCCGCGACGAACGTTTCCACGGGAAGCTCCCACTTCGCGGCGACCCGCGGATCGAGCTGGCCGGCCACGAAGTACGTAAGGCCGTCGCGGGCGAACCCGATGGAGCGCCCGGGATGCAGGCCGGGGGCGTCCACGCTGTCCCCTGACGTTCGCACATCGAGCAGATCGGCAAGACCCAGCACGTATCCCTGCAGATGGCGCACATCCCAACGCCGCTCCGGGGTGAGCCACGTCTCGCCGTCGCGGACCGGCTCGGCGTTGCCCGCGAGAAGGATCCCGATCGTCCAGCGCTCATCCGGAAGATCGCCGCGCCGCGGCAGATAGATAGGCGCGATCTCGAAGATGGCGATGCCGGCGCGGTTTCGCAGATTTCGCCTTGCCGTATCCAGCAGGCTCGCCCGAATCGTCGGTCGCGCGGCGGACTGCGCGAGGGTCGTCGGGTTGATGACGCGGAGTGGCTCCGGAGTCATGCACGAGCCATCCGCGGTCAGCATGCGCAGCCACGCGGGATCGATGAGCGAGTAGGAGACCACCTCCTGCAGGCCGAACCCCGCCAGCGCGTCGCGGGCTCTCTCGCGGAGCTCCTCGAGCGGATGGCGCTCGTGGAGCGGGAGGGGCCCATCTGGGATGCGCACCGGCAGGCGGTCGTAGCCGGTGATGCGCCCGACTTCCTCGACGATGTCCTCGGCGATCGCGATGTCCGTCCGCACCGCGGGAGGCGTCGCCACGAGGGTGTCGCCATCCGCTGCGGCGACGAATTGCAGCCGCCGCAGGATATCGAGCGTCTCCTCTGGGCCGATCTCGATGCCGAGCACCCGCGGGATGTCCGAGAAGCGCATTCGCACGTTCACGGTCCCGCGCCGCCTGGGGTAGCGGTCCAAGACACCGGCGACCTTCGCGCCCGCGTGTTCGCGAAGGAGGCGGACGGCGCGAGCGAGCGCGAGGGGGACCAGATCAGGCGACAGCTCCCACGCGAAACGGCGCGCCGCGGCGCTACCGGACGAGCCGTGGAGCCCCAGCTTCGCCGCGGTCCGACCGATGCCGCGCGGCTCGAACGACGCGCATTCGAGCGCGACCGTCGTGGTGTCCTCGCGGATCTCCGAATCCTCGCCCCCGATGATCCCCGCGACCCCGAGCGCGCGCTGCGCGTCCGCGATCACGAGCGTGTCCTCGTAGAGCACGCGGTCGACGCCGTCGAGCGTGCGGAGCGTCTCGCCGCGCCTCGCATTGCGCGCGACCAGGACGCCGCCGTGCAGCATGCGGTGGTCATACGCGTGGAGCGGTTGGCCAAGCTCGAGCATCACGTAGTTCGTTATGTCGACGACGTTGTCGATCGGCCGCATCCCGGCCGCCGTGAGGCGGTTCTGCATCCATTGCGGCGATGGACCGATACGCACGCCGGTCAGCAGAGCGGCCGCGAACCGCGGGCACGCTTCCTCGTCCTCGATGCGGACGTCGAGCTCGCCGGCCGCTTTCTCTGGAAGGCGATCCACCGGTGGGTCGCGGAGCTCGGTCGCGAGCAGGGCCGCGACCTCGCGAGCGATCCCGACGACGCCAAGGCAATCCGGCCGGTTCGGCTGCAGGTCGAGCGCGAGGACCGTCTCGCCTAAAACGTCACGGAGCCGGGCTCCGACGGGAAGCGCTCGATCGAGGATATGGATGCCGTCGTGTTCGTCGCCGAGACCGAGCTCTTTCGCGGAGAGCGCCATGCCCTCGCTTTGGATGCCGCGCATGGGTTTCCCGCGCAGGGTGGTCCGCTCGCCGCTATGGCCGTCGATGATCTGGGCTCCTTCGTCGGCGAAGGGCACGATGTCGCCGACGGCGAGGTTCGTCGCACCGGTGACGACGGTCTTGGGGCGATCCTGCCCGTAGTCGACGGTGGCGAGCTGGAGCTTGTCCGCATTCGGGTGCTTCGCGAGCTTGGAGATGCGCCCCACACGCACCTTGTCGTCCCACCAGGGCCGCTCGACGCCCTTCACCTCCGTGCTGGACATGTGCAGCTTCAGAGCAAGCTCGTCGATCGGCGTATCGATATCGACGTACTCGCGCAGCCACGAGACCGGGACTTTGATCAGCACTAGAACTGGTCCTCATCAATCTCGCGCCTCGCGCGAGACGCGCTCACGGCTGGTCCTGTTCGCTCCTCACGGGTGCGGGGGTGGGGGCCCAGGGGGCAGGGGCCCCCGGACGCGAAGCGGAGCGCGTAGCGACGCTCGTCGCTCACCTCTAGAACTGCTCCAAGTACCGAACGTCGTTCTGGTAGAAGAGACGAATGTCCGGCGCCCCGGTGCGAAGCATCGCGAGGCGCTCGATGCCGCCGCCGAAGGCGAAGCCCTGGTAGCGCGTGGGGTCATAGCCGACGCGGCGCAGCACGTCCGGGTGGACCATCCCGCAGCCGGCGGCCTCGATCCAACCGTCGCCTCCGCAGACGCGGCACTCGGGGTCGCGCCCTTCGCAGGTGAAGCAGCTGAAAGCGATCTCCGCGGACGGCTCGGTGAACGGGAAGTAATCGGTCCGGAAGCGGATCTTCCGGTCGCCTCCGAAGACCTGCCGCGCGAACGAATAGAGCACGCCCTTCAGGTCGGCCATCGTGAGCTTCTCGTCGATGGCCAGGCCCTCGTATTGAAAGAAGATGCTCTCCCGGATCGCGTCCGTCGCCTCGTATCGGTAGCACCGCCCTGGAATCACCACGCGGATCGGCGGCCGCCGCTGCTCCATGACGCGGATCTGCATCGGCGACGTGTGGGTGCGCCCGAGGATCGGGCGCGACGGATCGTCGCCAAGCGGGTTCGAGATCCAAAGCGTCTGCCACTTCTCGCGCGCGGGATGCCCCGGCGGAATGTTGAGCGCCTCGAAGTTGTAGTAATCCCACTCGATCTCGGGCCCTTCGATTGTCTCGAACCCGAGCGTCGCGAAGATGCGCGAGACCTCCCGCATCGTCTGGGTGATCGGGTGGAGCCGTCCGACGCGCACGCGACGAGGCGGGAGCGTCATGTCCTCGCGCTCGGCGCCCAGCTCGCGCGCCAACGCCGCCTCGCGCAGGGCGGTGCTCCGATCATCGAGCGCGCGCTCGATGCGCTGCTTCGCCTCGTTCACCGCCGCGCCGTAAGCCGGCTTCTCGCTCGCGGGGAGCTTCGCGATGCGTTTCGTGGCCTCGCTGAGCGCGCCCTCTTTGCGGCCGAGATACTTGACGCGCGCCCCCTCGAGCGCGGATTCGTCCGCCGCCGCGATCTCGGCGACCGCGCGGTCCGCCAGCTCCTTCAACTCCTCGCCGGCCATCGCTCCTCCTTTTAGGAACACAAAACCCGCCATTCGTCTCGGGACGAAGGCGGGCCTCCGCGGTACCACCCAACTTCCGAACTCGGAGGGCTCTGCCCCCCGGCCTCCGCGCGAGGCGAAGTCCGGCTCTCGGTCGAGGCTCTATCGGGCCTCACCCGGACCAGCTTTTCTGCCGGTCGGCTCCGGGGCGAATTCCCGCGTCGTCGGCGCGACCGGCTCTCACCACCGCCGGTCTCTCTGGTTTCGCCGCGTGTCGCGGTACTGCTCTCCTTCTTTGCCCTATTGCGCTAGCTCGAAGACTTGCCTGACTTCTCCTTTATGAGGTCCACGTAGTGACGGAAGACTTTGGGGTCGCGGACTGCCATGTCCGCGAGCACCTTGCGATCGAGATCGATCCCTGAGAGCCGGAGCGCGTTCATGAGCCGGCTGTACGAAACGCCCGCCTCACGAGCGGCGGCGTTGATCCGTGCGATCCAGAGCGCGCGGAACTGTCCCTTCCGGGCACGACGGTCGCGGTACGCGTAGCGCAGCGCGTGCATCGCGGCCTCGCGGGCGGGACGGACGAGCTTGTGCTTCGATGCGCGACGGCCCTCTGCCTGCGAGAGCAGCTTCTTGTGCTTCTTGCGTGCCGCGACACCGCGCTTCACCCGTGACATACCTTCGTGCTCCCTTCCCTACAGGTTCGGCAGCAGCTTGCGGACCAGCTGCAGGTCGCCCTTGGCGACCAGTGCCTTGCCCTGGTGACGGCGCTTGCGGGCCGGCGACTTGTGCTGGTTGAGGTGGCCCTTGTACGCCTTCGAGCGCCGGAGCTTGCCGCGCCCGGTGAACTCGAAGCGCTTCTTGGCGCCGCTATGACTCTTGAGCTTGGGCACGTTGAACGACCTCCGGTCCCTCGCGTCGTGGAGGTCGATTGTATGTGCTAAGCGGGGCGCTGGGCGCGGGGCGGCGGCACAGGCCGGGCCGCGGGCGGACGAGCGGTCGCTGGTTGCGGTGTCGGTCCGGGCCGTGGTGCGGAGGCTGCAGCCGGCGCCGGTCGGGCGGGGGCGGCGGGCTTTGTCGCGGTCGGAGACGTACCTGGAGGCGGAGGACCGGCGGCGGGTCGCGCGGGCGTAGCCGGCACGGCGTCCCGGCGGACCGCATTCATGACCATGCTCATCGAGCGGCCCTCGAGGAGCGGCTGGCGCTCGATGGTCCCGTGGTCCTTCAGGCGGTCGCCGATAGCAAGGAGCAACGTCCGGCCGCGCTCGGGATGGGCGAGCTCGCGACCGCGGAAGCGCACCGTGACCTTGAGCTTGTCGCCCTCGTCGAGGAACTTCGCGGCGGACCGGATCTTCGTCTCGATGTCATGGTCGTCGATCTTCGGCGAGACGCGGATCTCCTTCCACGTCACGGCCTTCTGCTTTTTCTTGGCGTCCTTCGCTTTTTGCTGCAGGTCGTAGCGATACTTCCCGAAGTCGCCCATGCGCGCGACCGGCGGCTGCACGTTCGGCGCGATCTCGATGAGGTCGTAGCCCTCTTCCTGCGCTTTCGCGAGCGCGCGCGCCGTAGGGATGACACCCAGCTGCTCGCCGTTGGGGCCGAGGAGTCGGACGGTCGGAACGCGGATCGCTTCATTGATCCGCAGTTCGGGCGCGGCTATACGGAGACCTCGGCTATTGGCGTGAGAACTCCGCTATCAGCGCGGCCGCTCCCCGTGGAAGGACTTCAAGCCCGACGAGTGTATCACCGTGAAAGGAAAGCAAGCAGCCGCGCACGAACGTTCGGCCAGTCATCCTTCGTGACGCCAAAGATGACGCTCGTGCGCAAACGGCCGTCCGGCAGGATGCGCTCGTCGCGGAGCTCGCCTTCGTGCACTGCGCCGAGTCGCGCGATCGCCGTCTGTGAGCGTTCGTTCCGCTTGTCGGTCTGGAGCCACACGCGGTTTGCGTTCAGGGTCTCGAATGCGTGTCGAAGGAGCAACAGCTTGCTCTCGGTATTCACCGCGCTGCGCCGCGCACCGCTGCCGTAGAACGTGTAGCCGATCTCGAGTGTGCGATTCGGCGGATCGATGTGCGCATACCGCGTGGTACCGACGAGCGCGTGATCCGACTTGCGAATGACCGCAAAGGGCAGCTGCGTGCCGAGGATCTGCTGATCGAGCGCCCAGCGGATGTAAGTCGCGTACCCGTCGAGGCCTCGCGGTCGCGGCTGCACGAAGAGCCAGATGTCGTCTTCATCCCCCGCCTCGAAGAGCGCCTGCCTATGCTCCGTACGGAGAGGCACCAATCGGACATGCTGGCCCTCGAGCATGACCGGGCGAGGGTCGAAGTCCGGCCGCGGCCGGCCCCTCACGAGCGCCATCTTCACGTCGTCGACGAAGCCCTCCTCCGTGCCGACACCGTCGCGCTCGATGCCCTCGACCTCGAACCCGACAGCCTTGTACATCAGGATCGCCCGGTCGTTGAAGCCCACGACGGAGAGCCCCACCCGGTGCAGGTCGAGCTCATCGAACAGGTAGCGGACCAGGGCGGTCAGCGCGTCACGTCCGAGGTGCTTGCCCCAGAGGCCCGGCTCGCCGATTCCGATGCCGATTTCCGCGCTCCGCCCTTTCGGGTGGTGGTCGCGGTAGTTCGCGAATCCGATCGCGCGGCCGTCGTGCTCGATGATCCAGCAGGCGGAATCGCCGGGTCTGGACATGCGCTCGATCCACTTGCGCGCGTCCGCTTCGCCGAAGACGCCCGGCCCCCGTGCCCACTGATAGCGGCGGAACTCGGGATCGCTTCCCCACCTCATGAGGAGCGGCGTGTCGTCGTAGGTCATGGGCCGCAGCGCGACGCGCTCGGCGCGCAGGACTGGCGCGACTGAGACCGCGCTCATCCGCCGAGAGAATCCGCGAGCGTGGGCCCGCGCGGCCCGAAGTCCGGTGGAAGCGCTTTGCTCTCGCGCTCTTTGATCAATCGCGCCATGAGGTCGTCGAGCTTCACTCCCCGTTCCTCTTCGCCTTGACCCGCACCGCGACGGCGGACCGACACCGTCCCGGCCGCCGCCTCCTTGTCGCCAACGACCAGCATGTAAGACGCCTTCCGCTGCTGCGCCTCCTTGATCCGCGTCCGCAGGTCGCCCGGCTGCTCGTCGAGATGCACGCGGAACTCCCCCGCTCGCAGCTTCGCAGCGACGTCCTCCGCATACGGTCGCGCGGACTCGCGCACCGGGATGATCGCGGCCTGCTCCCAGTTCAGCCAGAGTGGGAAGTTGCCGGCGAAGTGCTCGATCAATCCGCCAACGAACCTTTCGAGGCTGCCGAACAACACGCGGTGGATCATCACCGCGCGCTCGCGCTCGCCCTTTTCGTTGACGAACGTGACGTCGAAGCGCTCGGGCATGTTGAGGTCGATCTGGATCGTCGGCCCCTGCCACTCGCGTCCGATGGCGTCCATGACCTTGATGTCGATTTTCGGCGCATAGAAGACGCCGCCCCCTACGTCGACCTCGTACGGCACCTCGCGGACGCCGAGCGCGTCGGCGAGGGCCTTCTCCGCTTTGTCCCACTGCTCGTCCGTGCCGAGCCGGCGCTCCGGTCGCGTCGAGAGGTAGATCCGCGGATCGCGATATCCGAACGTGCGTAGGAATTCCATCGCGAGGTCGAAGACCTTCCCGATCTCGGCCTGCGCCTGGTCCCACGAGCAGAAGATGTGGGAGTCGTCCTGCGTGAAGCCGCGCACGCGGAGCATTCCGTGCAGGGCGCCGCCGCGCTCGTAACGGTAGACGGTGCCGAGCTCGCCGATGCGGAGCGGGAGCTCGCGGTAGCTGTGGATCTTCGACTGGAAGACCTTGATGTGCCCGGGGCAGTTCATCGGCTTGATCCAGAACTTCTGCATGCCGTCGTCCAGCAGCAGCGGGCCGTACATGTTCTCGCCGTACTTGTCGAGATGGCCCGAGCGCTGGTAGATCCTCTCGTGCGCGATGTGCGGCGTGTACACGAGCGTGTAGCCGCGCTCGCGATGGACCTTGCGCCACCAAGTCTCGAGCTCCTCGCGCACGATCGAAAGGTTCGGAAGCCACAGCACCAGACCTGAGCCGAGCTCCTCGTCGATGCGGAAGAGCTCCAGGTCGCGGCCGAGCGCGCGGTGGTCACGGCGCTCGATCTCCTTGAGCCTCTCGAGGTAGTCGTCGAGCTCTTTCTCCGTCGGCCAGACCGTCCCGTAGATACGCTGCAGCTGCGGGTTTCGCTCGTTTCCGCGCCAGTACGCGCCGGCCACCGAGAGCAGCCGGAACGCGCCGATCTTTCCGGTGCGCTCGACGTGCGGCCCGCGGCAGAGATCCACGAAGTCGGCGTGCTTGTAGATCGAGACCGAGCCGTCCTCGACCTCTTCGTCCAGCTTCTCGATCTGATCGACCTTGTAGTCCTGGTGCCGCTCGCGGAAGAATTCGAGCGCCTCCGGCACCGCCATCTCGCGGTGCTCGAAGGGGACGTCGCGCTTGACCATCGCCCGCATGCGCTCCTCGATGCGCGGCAGATCCTCGTCGGTGAGCGCTCGCGGGAGGTCGAAGTCGTAGTAGAAGCCGTCCGCGACGGGCGGGCCGAAACCGAACTTCGCCTCCGGGAAAAGCTCCATCACGGCGCCCGCCATGACGTGCGCGGTCGAGTGCCGCAGCGCGTAGAGCTTCTCGTCGCCGTGGTCAGCTTTGCGCTCCGCTTTCGCCATGGCCGTACCCCCGCACAAACAGAATCGCCATTCATCACTGGGACGAGGCGATCTCGCGGTTCCACCCAGCTTCGCCGGCCGCATGGCGGCGCGCTCATTCGAGGCTATACGGGGCCTGCCCCGGTCGCTCGGCGGCGGTCTCTCCTACCTATTGACCGGCCGGCTCACACCTTGCCCGGCTCTCTGGACTGTCCGCTTCCCCAGCAGGAGCGCTGTCCGCGTCGTCGCGAGAAGCGAATCGTAGCGCGCGGGAGAGGCTCTGGCCGGCGGGTGCGCGGTTTGGGAGCCGCCTCAACGGGCCGTCAATGCCGCTTCAAGAACCGAAACGTAGCGTCGCCGATGACGTGAGAGGCCCAAGCTGACGGTCGGCGTCACCCCGGAGCAGCGCACCGCGGTCGCCGAGCAGCCCCAACGGACGGGATGGTCGGCCGGGCCGGTCACTCGACCGCGGCGCGCGCGTGTGGTCTCCCGCCGGGCACATCTGCTCCTGCGCGCCGTGGTCCTCGACCGAGCCCTGGTCGTGGGGATCGCGGCCTTGGCCCTGGCGGCCGACCTCTTCAGGCTTCCCGGCACAAGTCTCTGGGGCGACGAGCTCTTCTCCGTCCAGCTCGTCAGCCAGCCGTGGCCGGTGTTCTGGAGCTTCATGACCTTGTACGAACCCAATATGAGCCTCTACTACCTGCTGCTGCGTGGCTGGCTGGCCGCCACCGGGTTCTTCGGCTTGTCGCCCGACGAGCTGCTCGTGCGCGCACCGTCCGTCCTTTTCGCCGTCCTCGCGGTGGTCGTCGTCTTCTGGATCGGTCGGCGGTTCTTTGGACGGACGGTGGGCGTCGTCGGGGCGGCGCTGTACCTCCTCAACTTCATCGAGCTCACGAAGACACGCGAAGCGCGTTCCTACGGCCTCGAGATGTTCCTCCTCTGCCTTGGCTGGTACGCGTTTCTGGCGGCCATCGCCGCCGACCGGAACCGCCCTCGATGGTGGGCGACTTACGTCATCGCGATGACGCTCGCCGTCTACGCGCACGTGTTCGGCATGCTGATCCTCGCATCGCAGATGGTCGCGTTCGTGGCGCTGCTCGTCCTGCCGAACGAGTGGCGTGAGCACGTGCGGCGCTCGGTCCGCCCGATGGCGATCTGCGTCGGCGCGACCTGCGTCGCTCTCCTCCCCATGGAGCTCTACTTCGCCGGTCACGGATCGACGAATCCGTGGCTCCCGCCGGCGAACGCGGCGGCGGTCCTTCGTCTGGTCTGGAACGTGGCCGGCCACGACGTGATCTACGGCGCGCTTCTCGGCGCCGCGGCCGTCGCCGCGGCCCTCTTCGTCGTTCGCGCCAGGGGCCGGAATGATCGGTCGAGGCCCCGTCTGCCGGTGGCGCCGGCCGTTGCGCTCGGGTGCTGGCTCTGCTTCCCGGTCGGGGTCAGCTACGCGGTTACGCAGCCCTACCTGAACCTTCATCTATTCGCGTGGGGCTATCTCGTCGTCGTCGTACCGGCCCTCTGCCTGCTTGCCGGTGTCGGGGTCGCGGGGCTGCCTGGGCCGCGTGTCCGACTTGGCGCCGCCGTGACCCTCATCGTCGCCGCGGCGTTCGCGACACCGATCTACTCCTCCGTGCCGGCGCAGGACTTTCGGACCGCTTCGCGCTGGATCGCGGAGCGCTATCAGGCCGGCGACGGATTGGTCAGCACCACATGGTCCTCCACGCTCGCGATGGACTACTACACCCGGATCGGAGCGATCCCGAGCGCGGTCATCGCCGACGCGCCCGCCCGCTCGGATTGGATCGTGTTCGGAGAGCGGCCCCTCGATCAGCGTGCCGTCGCCGCGTACGCCGCTGCACGCCCCCGAGTCTTCCTGCTGAGCGCGCTGCAGGATGGCGACTCGGCTCTGATGAAGCAGCAGGTGCCCTTCTTCGAGACCGTCTTTGACGGAACGTATGTCCTGGTCGGCGACGTCGTCGTGCCCTCACGAAACGGGGCGATCAGGGTTCGTCTGTACGAGACCGGATCTCCCCGCTAGCAGGCGGGGCGCTGGCAGAATAGCTAGAAGGCCGCCTCCAGCGTCTCCCAGACCTTGCGCTGAATGTCCAATGTCGCCGGCCAGCAGTCGTCCGCGCGCGGTGTGGCGATCCCGTTCTGGTGAATGAACACGAAGGCGACCTGCTGAAGCATGGCGAGGGCCTCGTTGCGCGCCTCGTGATCCTTCCACTCGAGTACCCGCGCGCGCGCCCGGGTCAGCCTCTGGTGGATACGGTCGATCACGACATAGTTGTCGCCGCTCGGCCAGTGCTGCGCGCGGACGTCGATGCCGTTCACGAACAGGACGCTCAGGAGCGATGCCTCGGTGAAGTCGTTGCCGGTGAACGCATTCGTCGCCCGCACCGGATCGATCCGCTCGGCGGCGTGCCCCCAGGGCTTGCCGTGGAAAGTGATGTTCCGGAAGGTTCCCGTGAAGCGACACTCGACGAACTCGGCGCAGGCCGATATCCAGCCATCGATGTTCGCCTCGGCGAAGCTGCATCGCTCGAATCGCGCTTGCCCGGGACGGACGCCGCGGAGGTCGGCGCCGTCGAAGCGGCATTCGCGGAACACGCTCTGACGCCGGCTAGCGAAAAGTGTCTGCAGGCGCTCGTCGAACGATTCGCCCCGGAAGTCGCAACGCTCGAACGTGCAACCGTTCGGCGCGAACCGTTCGAACGCGGCGCGGCTGAAGTCCGCGTCGCGGACGGTGACCCGATCCAGCGCGAGAACGCCCTGCACGTTTAGCTCCTGTCGCGGGGGTGCTTAGTTCTCTTCGGATGCGGCCCGTAGGTTCACGACGTTCGATGCCTCGAGATTTTCCATTTTCGAGCGACCTTCGAAGATGACGCCCTTCTCCACCATGAGAGAAGGGGTCGTGATGTCGCCGCGGACCTTCGCCGGCCGGTGAAGCTCGACCGCACCCGTCGCCTTGATGTTCCCAACGACCTCGCCCTCGACGATGACGGTGCCGCAGTTGATCTCGGCTGAGACTTTGGCGCCCTCGCCGATGTGCAGGGTGTCGTTCGTCGAGATCTCGCCGGTGAAGTTGCCGTCGATCCGAACCTTCCCCTCAAAGGCGAGCTTCCCCTCGAACTCCGACCCCCGCCCCAGCGACGCGTTGAGCTCGGTGCCAGTCATGTAGGCCTCCCGCTGTTGCTGCATGTCCCTTGGTGCCTCCGCTTTCTCAGTGCGCGGCGGCTCGGGTGCGTCTGCCTGCTGGTGCTGAGGCACCTGCCACACCGGCTGACGATCCTCGCCTTTTCCGCTTCCTCGCTTGAACGTGGATCGGAACACTACGCTCTCAACGCGACAAGTTCGAGAACGTTGTCGTCGCAATCCGGTCTGTAACTCGCGCTGATTGGCGGGCTCCTGGCGACAAAAAGCCGGGGAGCTGGCGACCCGGACAGCTCTCGTCGAGTCCCGAGCCTGTGCCTCTCCTTTTTGGACCTGCCGGATCGCGTCGCACCCTCCCCCGCCCCGGCGATGACAGCCGCACGCGTCACGCGGCTTTCATCTCGGACTGGCAAGGGCGGGCATGAGGGCAGCCGCGTTGAGGAGCGACATCGAACGGATGACCCCGAGCCGACAGGCGAGGTGACCTCTCCTCACGGGCTGGCCTCGCCCGCGGGGGCTCGTTACGGTCCTGGGCCGAAGGTCGTCCGCGGTCCTAGGAGGGCCCTGTACCAGCTTCTCCCTTCTACACAGATCGGCGGAGGGCTATTCCTCCAAGTTATGTACGAGGTGCGGGAGGGCGGATCCCACTGGGTCCGCGGATTCACCGGAGCTCTCGTCATTGTCGTTGCCGTACTCGGGTTCGTCGTGTGGTCCCCCGTGCGCACACCGGTGACGGAGTTCGGGTTCCACGCCTCACTTGTCGATCAAGGACCACCCCCTGGCGTCCTGCCCGGCACGACGACCACCTATTCAATGCACTTCCGCAACATCGGCCTCGTGGCCTGGCAGCGCGGGACGGAGAAGCAGGTCACGCTCGGCGTCAGTGGCGATGCCCGGACATACGCCGACGCGGGCATGGCAGTCGACTGGCTCGCGCCCACGCGGATCGTGACCACTTCGGAAGACTTCGTCCTCCCCGGCATGATCGGCACGTTCACCTTCAAAGTGCGCGCACCGGCGACAGCGGGCACCTACCGCGTGCCGGTGCGGCTCGTCGTCGATGGACTCGCGTGGCTCGACCATGAGCCGGTCACGCTCGAGATCACGAGCGATCTCGGCTACCACAGCAGGCTCGTCGATCAATCGGCGCACGTGATCCTCAAGCCTGGCGAGATGAGCGCTCCCCTAACGGTGCACATCCGCAACACCGGGCCGAAGACCTGGACGCGTGGCGTGTCCGGCCAGCAGGCGAACCTCGGCCTCGCCGGCGACGATCGCTCCCTGAGCGTGCTGGGCGTCGGGTGGCCTTCGCCGGACCGGGTGGCCATCCAGACCGAGCCGATGGTGGGGCCGGGCGGCATCGCGACGTTCGTCTTCCGCGTCCGCGCCCCGTTCACGCCCGGCACGTACGCGCTGAAGCTGCGTCCGGTCGTCGACGGCCTGACCTGGCTCGAAGACGAGGGGATCGTGAGCCTGGTCACCGTTATCGGCCCCGGCGGGGCGACGCCGGAGCCGGTACCGGGTGAGGCGTTCAAGAATGTCCAGCCGACGAGCTTCGCGTTCGACGCCTCCGCTGACCCGCAGGGTGTCGCGCCCGGGAAATCGGTGAAGATCACCGCAACGGTCGGGACGGCCTCGGGCGGCAGCGCCCTCATCGGAGTCGAGGTGTACGCCCCAGGCGGCGCAACGCTCGCCTACCAGAAGTGGTTCCACAACGAGAGCTTCACCGGCGGCGAAGCGAAGTCCTACCTCATCACCTGGGATGTCCCTCCGGGTGCGGCAGCCGGGACGTACAGCGTGAACCTCAGCGCCTACGCCGCGGGGTGGAAGACGCGGTACGGCGCGAAACAGCCCGCCACGACCTTCGCCGTATCCGCGCCAGTCCTGGTTCCGCCGTCGCCGGCGCCGACCGGCACAACCGCGCCGACAAGCGCCCCGGGGCCCACCGCGACACCGCCTCCCTCGGGGGCGCCGAGCCCGACGACGTCAGCGGCGCCCACGGTGACGCCGACCACCTCTCCCGCGCCGGCCCCGAGCTTCGCGTCGACGGTCTCGCTCAGCGCGACGAGCGTGGTCGCGGGGGGCTCGATCAGCCTGACCGACTCCGTGACCAGCGCGATCGCGGCGACCGCCCTCGTCGACATCGAAGTGTGGGCGCCCGGGGCGGCGAGCGCCGCCTATCAGGTGTGGTTCGACGACCAAGCGTTCGCCGCTGGCCAGCAACGCTCGTATCCCGCGACGTGGCAGGTCCCGGCCGGCGCCGCGCTCGGCACCTACACCGTCAAGCTTGGTGTCTACGCGCCGCAGTGGGCCGCTCTCTACACGATGAGCAATGGCGGCACGTTCTCTGTCGCCGCGGCCGCCCCCGCGCCGACGCCGGTTCCGACTGCGCCACCGACGCCCACACCGACGCCGACCCCGACGCCCACACCGACGCCGACCCCGACGTCCGCGGCCACGCCCACGCCGACGGTCGCACCGACGCCGACCCCGACGCCCGTGCCCACCCCGACGCCGACCGTGGCACCGACGCCGACCCCGACGCCCGTGCCCACCCCCACGCCGACGGCGGCACCGACGCCGACCCCGACGCCCGTACCGCCACCCTCGGTCGTCGTCAACGACCCGAGCTTCGCGTACGCGGGGACTTGGTTCACCTCCACTGCGGCTGGGAAGTACCTGTCGGACGACCACTACTCCGACGTCACAGGCTCGACCTTCTCGGTCACCTTCGTGGGAACCAGGCTGAGCCTCTACTCGGCGGTTGCGCCGCACCACGGGATCGGTGCCGTGTCCGTGGACGGCGGCGCCGAGTCGGACATCGACTTCTACGCGGCGACGCGGGTCGACCAGGCCCTGGTCTACTCGACAGGGACGCTGCCGAACGCCACGCACACCGTGAGCGTGCGCGTGACCGGACGGAAGAACGCGGCGTCCACCGGCTTCGTCGTGACCGCGGACCGCGCCGACATCGTCGGCACGTTCGTGGTCCCC
>MNEO01000058.1 GCA_001917735.1 Chloroflexi bacterium 13_1_40CM_68_21 | reverse complement strand
GCCTCCCCTACGCCCCCCGTGTGTACACGTGTGTGCACACGTGTACACCCGCGCGATCGCGCGAAGCTCCGCGCGATCACGCACCCGCTGGCTCCGTCCAGGACCATCGGACTCCGGCGCCCTCGCGATCAATCGGACCGAATGACATACTCGGACGACGACGGGGTCTCGGGCAGCTCACCGGGCAGTGCCACCACGTAGTCCACTTGGTGCGCGTCGGCGAGCTGCTTCCACTCGGCCTGAGTCATGAGCGCGTGCTTCGAGTTTTCGACTTTGGCGCGCGCCTCGTTCCACATCGCCTGGACGCGCACCTCGTCAGCTCCAGGATGCACGATGAACCCGGCCGCGGCCATGCGCTCCAGGGCCAACCAGCCAGGCGCGAGCGACACACGGAACGCGGCCGGGTCATCCGTGAGGAACAGCCAGAGCGCCTCGACGGCCTCGTTCAGTGCCATGTTGACGAAAGCACGCTCCGGGAGGACCGTGCGCGACTTCCGCAGGCCGTCGAGGCCGGCCGCCACGGCCGCTACAAGATCCGACGTCGCGGCCGGGGTGTCGAATGCCTCACCCCCCCAGGTGTCCGGCCACCTGGGAGGCGGCAATTTGACACCGGGCGCGACGAACTCCTGCCAACCGACACGGTCCACCGCGTGGCGAGCCGGCGCCGGCTTGAACGCGGCCAGGCGCGGCAACTCTCGTTGCCAGCCCGTACCGCTCCAGTCATGCGCCAGCACGCCAACCGCGCCGAGGAGCGCCGCCACGGTCAGGAGCCGCTCTTGATCCGTGGCGCCGCTTCGACTATCGAGCAGCAACGCGGCCTGCTCGAAGACGGCCGCCGCGGCCATGCCGTCATAGAGCGACGACGTCGCCGCGTCTCGGAGCCGCGGCCGCACGTGCGGCCAGAAATGCTCGGCCGACGGCGTGAACCGCACCTCGACCGGCACGCCGCGAGAGCGAGCTTCGAGCGCGTACGAGCTGCCGATCGTCACGCCAACGATCGGCCCGAGCGAGAGGCCGTACCCGAAGAGGTTGTCGGTCGTCTGCGGAATCACGAGCGCCGCGCGGATGACGGTGTTGACCGCGTCGGCGCTAATCGGTCGACGGAGCGCGATCGAGAGCCCCCCGGTCGCGGCTCGGGCCAGGATGCCCGAGCCGCCCTTGAACGCGCGGTGCGTGAGAAACGTGCCGAGACCGGCACGCATCGCCGCGCGCGGACCGTTACAGAAGTACTGCCAGGCAGGGAACGCGAGCTGCGCGAAGAACATCGACCACGTCAGCACGTCCGCCGCGAGCACCGCGGCGCCGAGCCCAGGAATGAACCGCAGACCGATCTTCGAGCCGTACTTGAGCACGAGGTGCCCAAGAATCGACAACGTCCCCATGAAGTCCTGGACGTTGTCGAGCGCGGTGTGCACCTCGCCGTACGCCTGAGAGTACGGATCCAGCGGCGAGCGCGCGAACGCCTCGGCGCGCGCGCGGCGGCGTTCGATCTCCTGGACGACGTCGAGACCGAGATTCGGCGCACGCTTGTCCTGGAACGCCTTCCAGTACTCGGTGCGCTGCTCGTCGGTCACCGGCAGGCGCGGCCCCAGGTGGACGACGTCGTCCCATCCGGGTATCTCGACCAGGCGCGGCTTCGAGGCGTCGCGGAGCTGGCGACGGGACGACTTGAACAGCCGCTCACGCTCCGACAGCGTGAGGTTGTCGAGGCCCTTCATGAACCGTTGGTACTCGTTGTAGAAGAACCCGGACAGCGTCTCGCCGAAGGGCATTAGGCGTGCCTAACCTGTAAGCGATCGCCCAGGTGGAACAGGTTCGGCACGCCTACTGCGGGCTGTAGTCATTGTGGGCGGCCAGGGGGATTTCACCCCCCGACGCCGCGGCTCCCCCCGAGCGCATTCGGCGAGGAGGGGAGCTAGGGAGAAGGGATGTCATCGTGCCGGCGGCGACTGCCGTTCAACGCGAGCTGGACCAGGATTTGCCCAAGCGTACGGTTCAGAGCAGCGAGCTGGCGGTCGACGCGGACCAGCACGTAGCCGGCGACGACGGCCGGGAAGCCGAACTCCCGGACGAGCTGCACGAGCTGGTCAACGGTCAATCCTTCTCCCACGTGAGCGGCTCCAGATGGTCGTGCGTATCCTCGACCACGAGCTTGAGGCCGAGACGGCGCGCCCAGGCTTCACGGCTCACGAGCGGCACAGGTTGGAGATACTGCACGTCGCTCGCGAGCTTCACCAGGTGGGCCGAGTGTGCTACGCCATGCTTCTCCGTGTTGCGCTGGACCGGGCGATAGCCGCCGGTCTCGTACGCGGTCAGAAGCACGCAGTAGGAATAGACCGCCTCGGCGAACTCGCCACGCGTCACGCTAGACCACCCATGCGCGTAGCTTCAGCTCGCCGGCAAGAAACTCGATCGCCGGCGGCAGCGCCTCGCAGATGAAGCCACCGCCGACCACGCCTAGGTCCGGCTCCTCGCGCGAGAGCACGAGCGGATACCCGACGGCAGCGCCAACCGCCGCGACTGAGGCCGTGGGCTTGACCTCGACGGCCCACACCTCGGCGCCGATCCGGAGTAGCACGTCGATCTTGAGCGACGTCGAGTACTTGAAGCCGCGGCGCTCGACCTCGGACAGCTCACTCGCGGTCGGCTCGACGCCACCGACGGCGACGTCATAGGCGACGACGTCCACCGTGGACCCGTACTTGTCGAGCCACCGTTCCCACACGGACGTGTCGCGCCGTTGGAGGTTCCGATAGCGGCCGGTCTTCACGGGCGGAACCCACTCGATCGGATACACCGCGGGCATCGCTCACGAGCTCCGGTCAGGCACCAAGGCCGGCACCACCAGGTGCTTCGGGCGGAGCGAGGGTACCAGCCCATGAGCCGTGTTGCCAGTTGGACCACACCTTGGCGCTCGTCACCTGGTCGTAGCAGTCGACGCGGCCCGAGCTACCATCCTTCACGCACACGAGGCGGCCGGGCACCTCGGGCAAGCCACGCTCGGGCGGCAGCACGGGCGTCGGCGCCTCGGCCGTCGGCGTGGGCGGCCGATAGATGCGGGGACCACGGAAGCGGAGCCGGGGCAGCTCACGCGGCCCTTGAGGCGGCTCGGGTCGCCGCCAGCCCAGGAAGTCTTGAAGCGGCCGCACGAACGTCTCCGCTTGCTTCTCACACTTCGACTTATCGAGCGACGGGCAGCCGAGGTTCAGGTCGAGCGCAATATCGGCCACGTAGCCGCGCGCCAGCCGGCGGCTCGCAATCTCAGACGCCGTGAACAAGTCGTGCTGGATCGTGTCGACCTCGTCCCCCTGAATCGCGAAGTAGACGCAGTACGGCGTCTTCGGGTCGCGCGGCTGGCCGGCGCGGCGAGCAGCGGCGCGCGTGCGGCGGTTCCGCGGGAGCTTCCGCGGCCGCGGCGGGCGAGGTGGTCGAGGCGGACGGGCCGGACGTCTTGCCCGTGGCGGCCGCGGTCGGCGCGCAGTCCGACCTTGCAGGGGAATACGCGGACCAAGCAGCCCACCACGGACAAGCTGGAACGCGGTCACGCCAAGCGAGGCAGCGTCGGCTTGAGCTTTGTGAATCACCGCGCAGATGCCCGGGCCGACTGAGACGACTTCGCCAGGCGCGGCGCCCGGCTTCGGCTCAAGGTACGTTTCGAGGGCGGGCGGCAGGCCGAGACGGTCGGCGAACGTCAGCTCAAGCCAGTCCGCGGGCACCGGAAACTCATTCGGCCACCACGTGACCGTCCACGGCGGCCGGCAGTACTTGATCATGCCGCACCCCGCGCTATCGACGTTCCGGAGAGGGCGCGCGGGGTAGAGCGGCTGACAGGGGCCAGGAAGAACGGGGACCGGCACCTAGCCCCTGCCGTAGTAGTACTTGACCGCGTCCTCGAGCGAGGCGAACTGCAACAGCGTCACGAAGCCTTTTAGGTCGTAGCCACCACCAGCGAGCGCGCGGCCAGTGACCTTGAGGAAGAAAGCGCCGTCGTGCCCTACGAGGTAGTCGAGCGGAATGTCAGTGATGCTCTCGGTCTGTCCGGTGTTCAGCTCAGAGAAGACCTGCTTGAACTCATCGAGCGAGCCGACGCCCCCGGCGGGCGAGCTGATCGTATCGAAGACCGGCACGCCGGACGGCACGTTGGCGCCAGCGCCCGACGTTTGAGCGCCGCCGTCGTCAATGGCCCACAGGAGACCGAGGCCCCCTTCGGGCGAGGCACTGTTCGCCGTCGTGGCGCGGAACCGCTTAATGATCGCGGGCGCGGTGAACTGCGGAGAGATCAGCGTCGAGCGCGTGTTGATCGCGATCGACAGATGGAACGGCCAGGTCCGCGCCGACGGTGCAGCAGGGAGCCCAACGACGGCGCCGACCTCCAGCTCACCAGGGAGCGCACCGACTTGACCAGGCCGGCGCCGAGGGCGCGCCGGCCGGAGCTGGATACCGGGATTCGGGAACGACCGCAGGTCCTGCCGGATGCGAAGCACGTCGGGCAGGAGCGCGGGGACGTTGCGAACGGGCGTGAGCGGGAACCTCATGGCGCGGCGATAGCAGCGCCAGCGACGGCCAGGCGCTCAACCGGGATGATCCGCTGCGCGTCGGCGACGTCGGCGTTGATCCTCAGCTTGACTTGCGAGCGGCCGGCCGTCGGGACGAAGTAGTCCTCGGTGTTGAGCGGCGAGAAGTCCATGTAGCCGTAGTTCGCCAGCACGTGCGCATCCCACCGGGGCCCGAGCGTATCGGCGTTCTGCGCGTACGCGGCGGCCGTGTTCTCCAGGTGGATGTGCTCGGCCAGCCACAGGGCCAGGTCACCCTTCGACTGGAAGTCGTGGTGCAAGGCGTCCCACCGCGAGCGCGGGATGAACGCCTCCTGGTTGTCGATCAAGAGCCGCACCTCGCGCATCGAGGCGTTGTCGGACCCGGCGGTCGGCACGGTCGTGCCGAACAGGAGAAGCGAGACCAGGTCGTTACCGATCGGCAAGTCCTGGTCGGACTCGCCCGTCGCGGCCGGCGTGCGCGAGAGCGTCGTGTACTTGAGGTAGTGGTCGAAGACCGCGTCGAGCACCTCGACGGCCTCGGTGTGAATCGTGACGGTGCCGACGTTCGTGAACGCGGCCGCGGGCGTGTAGCGTATCTGGAGCGCGCCCGACTTGGTCGCGGGGAAGCCTTCCTTGAGCCAGAACGGGACGCGCGAGAACGAGACGCGGAGCAGGTGCCGCCAGCGGTGACCGGCGGTGATGCCCCGCGGCTGCGGCAGGTTCGCCGCCCACTGCAAGCGCGTCTGGAGCGCGAGCAGGTCGGCCGGCGTGATCGAGATGATCGAGGAACCGTTCAGGAGAATCTCGATCCGGGTCAGCGCAGCGAGCTGCTGCGCGAGCGTGGAGAGCGTGTTGAGCGTCAGATTCTGACCGCGCAGCACGACGTCAACGAACGACAGCGGGTTGACCGGCAGGTTATCCGTGATCGCCGCGTCGCCCGCGGCGAACGCCTGCTCGTTCCGGATGATGGTGCGATTCATGCGCGCCATCGCTCATCACCTCCCGCTCGTGCGGAGCTTGTTGAGCGCGTCGCCGATCGGCTTCACACGATTGTAGTTCTGAGCGGCGCCGCGAGGGCCACGAGCGGGAAGGTCCACCGAGCCGATCGCGGCCAGGAACGGCCCGATACCAGCCGAGAAGTCCGGCTCGGCCACGGGCGCCGCGGCGGCGTAACGATCAGGACCGACGGTCGTCGCCCGGCGCTGATACTTGGCGTTGCCGGCCTTCGAGACGCCGGCCTTGAACCGCGCCTCAATATCGCCGGCCGACACGGCGGTCTTGAACGAGCTGCTCGCCGCGTCGGTCGCGGCCTGCCAGCGCCCGCCCTTCTGCTGGACGCCGAGCTTGAAGTCTTCGCTCGCGCCTTCGACTCGACGCCGCCACTTCGCGGCGACCGACGCGAGCGGCGGAACTTGGGGTGTCGCCATGATGCTCCTCCGCCGTTAGGGGTCGTTACCGCCGCGGGCGGCGACGCGCCTCGGGTGGCGTGTCGTCGGACGGCTGAGAGGGCGCGATCGGCTCGTCCGCATGCTCGACGCACCGGGCGATTTCCTGCCCGTTCTCGTGGTACCACTTGCACCCGCACGGCTGCTCCACGATGTGCCGCGGCATCAACGGCAGCTCCGACATGGCGCACCTCCTGGTGAAGCAAAGTCTTGCCGATTAGGCAAACCGTTGTCAAGCTGGCGCCGGCCAACGGGCCGAACTCCCTAATATCTATATCGCGCGAGGTTGGTCCACGGCTTGCGTCTACACAGGCGCAGGAGGTACGCCATGGAAAGCTCAAAGCTCACGGAGCAAGTCAACATGCTGCACGGCACGCTCCAGCGTATCGAGCGACTGCTCGAACAGGTCGTGACCAGACTCGGCTACATCGAGCTTCACTGCGCGGACGTCAGCCGCCGAACCGCAAACCCGCACGTGGAACGACCGAGACCAGGAGGTGCCGCATGAACGAGGGGGAGCAGCTCATCAAGCTAGCTCGCGAGCTTGAGCGCCTGATGCACCGACGGCGGCTCGCACTCAAGAAGCTCGCAGAGCTGGACGACCGGCTCCGGACCACCAGGAAGTTTCTACGCGACCTCGCCGGCAGCTCCTGGTCAGTCGCGCCGGACACGGTCGTACTCACAGCAGGGCCGGACCCACTACCCGGCACGGAGGAGCACCATGCATAACGACCACCCCTTCGCCATCGTCCACGTCGGGACGCGCTGGCTCGTCTGCCGAGTCGTCGCGTACTCTGGCGACATTCCGATCCTTGCCGAGACGGCCCAGGAATTCGACGCCATCGAGGCGGCCCAGGCGTTCATCGACAACGCGCGCGGCCGTGAGCACGCGTGAACTCCATCAGGCGTCCACGAGCGCGGCCGCGCGTCCTGAGCTACTCATTCCGCACCCTCGCCTGGGTGCTCACGCGCGAAGCGGCCTTGAACGTGCTCGTACCCGAAGAAGCCTTCTCGAACCACCGACGCTACTGGCAACGGTGGATGCTACGCCACGGCACCGACCGGGTCCGCGCCAAGGCAGAGAACTACATCGCGTGGACGCCGCGGCTCCGCTTCTACCCGTGAGGGCCAGCTCGTAGGCACGGGCGGGGTTACTTGATGCTGGCCCGCCCGTGCTCCTCGTGGTTCATGCCGGCCATCAGACCGCGGCCGGCCGTTAGGCCGACAGGTTCGTGCCGGAGCTGTCCCGTCTCGGGCCGGCGCGAACCTTTCGGCCGGCCGGCCGCAGGTGGCCGGCATCCGCTACTCCTCCTGTAGTTGTTCTGGTAGTGGCAGTAGGGGGGGTATGGGGGGGATCGGCGCGTGCGGCCGCCTTCGCGTCCACACACTTATCCACAGGTTACGCACCGCTTATCCACAGGGTTATCCACACCCTGTGGATACTACTTTAGGTGGCGGTCTTCGCCGCCTGGAGCTGTTCATCGCACGGCAGGCAGAGCCTCACCGTGCGCGTGTCGGCGTACTCGACCGCCTCACCACACCAGTCGCACGGATAGAGGAGCTTGTACTTGCCGCGCTCCGCGATGACGGCCTCAACCGCAGCGTCGTTGCCGACGATTCGCTCTCGCTCGGAGAGGTAGTGGGCACGCCACACGGCGGCGACCGCCTCGGTCGCGCCGTGCGCGACCGCGTCATAGAGCAGCCGCCGTCGGTACGCCTCGTGGTCCACGTCGGCGAGCTGGCGCGCGACGGAGAGCGAGAGGCCATGCTCGCGGATCGCGTCGAGCACGTCCGGCTGTAGCTCCAGGAGCGCCGCGCGCTGATCGACCCAGGACACCGAGCGGCGTAGCCGCCGCGCGGTCTCCGTCCGCGAGCAGCCGCGGTCGAGGTAGAGACGCACGACGTGCGCCTCCTCAACAGGGTTGAGCTGCTCGCGGTTCAGATTCTCGCTCGCGCGCACGAGCAACACGTCGGTACCAGGCGGATAGACGTGCGCCGCGATCTCGGACCAGGAGAGCAAGCGCGCGGCGAGGTAACGACGGTGCCCGTACACGATCTCGTACGGATCGAAGCCGAGGCGGCGCACCAGGCCGATGGGCTGATGCAGCCCCTCGGCGGCCATCGAGTCCGCGAGCGCGCCGAGGCGATCGGGGTCGATGCGCTCCCGGTGCTGCTCGCTCGGCTCGCTGATCTCAGCGAGCGGAACGGTCCGCAGTTCCGGGGCGCTCGCGGAGGTAGTCATCCAGGAGCTGGACCACGAGGCAGCCGTGGCTATCGCGGCGCACGCTCACGTGCTGACGCTTCACAAGACCAAGCTCACGCACGAGCGCGCGAGGAATCGGAACGTGAAGCATTCGGCCAACTTCGAGCAGCGTCATGATGTACGGCACTGCCCTAGGATACCTAGGAACATCAGAGGCCGCAACAGCTGGAGCGAGGGCGCCGGAGATCATAGGACGGAGCCAGCGGGTGGGGGCGTAGGGGAGGCTAGCTGGGGGTCTCCGGCTCCCACACGTTGGGCCGGCGCGCGCGCGCGACGGCCCGGTGTCCCCAGGGGGACACGTAGTGTGGGAGCCGGAGACCCC
>MNEO01000010.1 GCA_001917735.1 Chloroflexi bacterium 13_1_40CM_68_21 | reverse complement strand
TCGCTATTAGCGGCATCACTCGCTTGTAGTGGCTCTTTCGCACCATCTCCCGGATCTTCGTCACCAATACGGCGTCGAATCCGGCGGCGATCAGCTCGGATGGCCGCAGCCGGCGATCGACCATGTGATAGAGGATCAGGTCGGCGTCGGCGTACGTGAAGCCGAGCTCGTCCTCGTCGGTCTGGCCGACCCAGAGCTCCGCCGTCGGAGGCTTGCGGACGATCTCCTCGGGGATGCCGAGATGCAGCGCCAGCTCGCGGAGCTGTGTCTTGTAGAGATCGCCGACCGGATTGATCGCGCACGCCATGTCGCCGAACTGCGTGCCGTAGCCCAGCAGAAGCTCGGTCTTGTTGCTAGTGCCGATCACGAGTCCGTCCGGCCACGAACGGTCGTACTCGATGCTCTTGCGCTCGCGGGCCATCTTGTTCCCCATGCGGATGCGGATCTTCTGGTCGCTCTCGTCGATCGGCGCGGAGCGGAAATAGGCATCGACCTGCGTGGTGATCGGTACCTCCTCGAGGGTGAAGCGGAACTTCTTCGAGAGTTGGCGCGCGTGCCTCCGCGACTCGTCGCTGGAATGCCGATACGGCGTGAAGAGCCCCAGAACGTTCTCGGGGCCGAGCGCGTGGCTTGCGAGCGCGACGGCTACCGCGCTGTCGACGCCCCCGGAGACACCAACGACGGCGCGTTTGAGGCGCGCCTTGAGGGTCTCGTCACGGATGAACAGGACGAGCATCTTGCCGACCAGGGCCTCGTCGATCCGCAGCGGCGAGGGGTCATTCGGGTCCGGCCGGATGACACCAGTCCTAGAGAGGACGTCAGTCACGACGTTCGAGCGGTAGTCCGAGGCGACCCGCGACATTGCGCAGGACGATGTCCTCGCGCTCATCGCGCAGCAGCGGATTGCGAGCACGCTCGCGCGCGACGAGATCCGTATCGATATCGCCGACGAGAAGGTGCTCGTCGAACTCCGGCGCGCGCGCGACCACCGTCCCATCGGGGGCCACGATCTCCGAGCCTCCCCAGAACGCGATCCCGTCCTCGTGCCCGACGCGATTCACGTAGACGACGTAGACGGTGAGGTACTGCGCGTAGAAACGATCCATGAGCCGGCAGGACTCCGCGGTGCCGAGATCTCCGCCCTCGGCCACGCCTCGGCCCGGGCTGGCGGACGGGCAGAGGACCACGGCCGCTCCCGCGACGGCATAGAGGTACGGAGTCGAGACGTGCCAGAGGTCCTCGCAGATCGCGATGCCGGTCGATCCGCCGGCGGATTTGAACGTTTCGAAGCGATCCCCTGGCCCGAAGTAGCGGCCATCGTCAAAGATGCCATACGTCGGCAGGTAGACCTTGCGGTGCACGTGCACGAGCTTGCCCTTCGACCAGTAGCCCTGCGCGATGTGCAGCTTGGCATCGGTGGAACGCTCGACGAACCCGGCGCTGACGTCGATCGCGAGCGACGCCTCCGCGAGCGGAGCGAGCGATTCGTCATCAGCGGGGCAGGCGACATCCGCCGCGAGATCCTTCAGGTAATACCCGGTGAGCGACAGTTCCGGAAACACGACAAGGTGCGCGCCGGCCTCGCGCGCGCGCGCGATCCACGTCGCGTGCATCTCGAGATTCCGGCGCACCGCGCCCAAGGCTGGGGCGCACTGGGCGATTGCGATCCGGACGCTCAACTCGTGCGCAGCTTCTCGAGGCGCTCGGCGTACTCGCGCACGAGGGTCCACGCGCGGTCGTCGTCGCCCGCTTCCGCGTACACGTTGAAGAGCGGCCGGTCGGCATCGGGAAGGACGAGCACCCACTCCCCATCGCGCTGGTGCTTCACGCCGTCGACCTGACGGGTGTGCTCGGTCTGCGGATCCTGCGCGAGGATCCGCATGACGCGACCCTTCTGGTCCCATGGGCAGTCCACCTGGAGACGCGCGACGTGCGGCGGCGGGGTCGCGTCAAGCACCTCACTGAGTGATTGTTTCGCCGCCGTGAGCAGCTCGAGCAGGCGGACCGTTGCGAAGAGTCCGTCGAAGGATGGATGGAACCGCGGGAAGATGAACCCGCCGACGCCGTCGCCCACGAGCAGAGGATGCTCGCGCGCGGCGAGGCTCATCTGCGCCTCGGCCGAAGCACGCACGCGCTGAACCCTGCCCCCGTGCGCCGTCACGATCTGCTCGATCGACGATGGCGCATACACCGGCACCGCGACGACGCCCGGCGCGAGACGGACGGTCAGAGAAATGAAGGCCGCAAGGAAATGCATGTCGTTGATGACCCGCCCGCGGTCGTCCACGACGAAGACCTTTTCTCCGCCTGCATCGATGATCACACCGAGCGATGCCCCGAGCGCGGGCACGAGCACCGCGAGCTGGCGCAGCTCCTCCTGGAACTCCTCGAACGAACGCGACCCGACGTTCTCCGAGACCACGCCGTTGATCGCCACCGCTTCGATGCCCAGCGCGTTGAGCAGCTGCGGCAGGAACTGCGCGGTCGTGCCGTGCGAGTAGTTGATGACGATCTTCGGCTTCGCCTCCGCCAGCTCCTTGCGGCGCGCGACCTCCCCGAGAAAAGCGTCGCTGTAGGCTTCGCCGACCCGGGGCGATTCGAAGATCCGGCCGACATCGTCGTACGAGACGCGCCGCAGATCCTCGCGGAAGAAGATCGTCTCGACCTTTCGTTCCTGAGCCTTGTCCATGTCGAGGGCCTGTCGATCGAAGAACTTCACATCGCACACCCGTACGTCGAACGGGGATACACGCACGTGCACCCCGCCCGCCGCACCGATGCGGCGCGTATGGAAGCGCCCGATCGGCAGGGGCGCCTGCGATAAGTCCGCGACGTGGACGCCCGCGCTCACGATCCCGCTCATGAGACCTCGCTTGAGCATGCGGCTCGAGCGATGCTGGTCCCGATTCATGGTGATCGTCGCGCCCTGAGGCAGTGTCGACGCGTACGCGGCCCCGAGCCGTGCGACGAATTCGGGCGTGAGGTCGATGTTGACGATCCCCGTGACCCCGAACCGGCCGAACAGCGCGCGCCGACCTTGCGCGCCCCAGATGAGACTCGAGCTCACGACCGCTCCGGACTCGATCTGCTTGTCGGGCCAGACCTTGACCTGCGCGCGGACACGAGCGTTGTCGTTCACGACAGAGTGATCGCCGATGACGCTCCCCTCTTCGAGGACCACGCGTGACTTGAGCGCGCACTGGCGGCCGACGATCGCGCCGTGCAGCTCCGAACGCTCGCCGATGTACGTGTTCCGCCAGACGATCGAGCTGTCGACGATCGCGCCCACATCCACCGACACGTAGTCGCGCAGCACGGTGGGTCCGATGATCTCGACGTGGGGGCCGATCTTTACCCCCTCGCCGAGGTAGATCGGGCCCGTGAGCTTCGCGGACTCGTTGATGTCTACGTCGCCCGCCGTCCAGACGCCGGGCAACAGCTCGTTGCCAAGTCCCTCGCACTTCACTTTTCCGCGCAGCAGGTCGGAGTTCGCTCGCCCGTACTCACCGATCGATCCGATATCGGTCCAGTACCCATCGGCGATGTATCCAAAGAGGGGCTCGCCTTCGGCGAGCAATCGCGGGAAGAGATCCTTGCTGAAGTCGAACACCTCGCCGGACGCGAACCGCTCCAGGACGCGCGGCTCGATCACGTAGATGCCGGTGTTGATCGTGTCGCTGAAGACCTCGCCCCACGACGGCTTCTCGAGGAATTTCGTGATCTTCCCATCCGGATCGGTGATGACGACGCCGTACTCGAGGGGATTCGGCACGTGCACCAGCGTCAGCGTGACCGCGGCGCCGCGCTCGCGATGGAACGCCACGACCTTCGAAAGGTCGATGTCCGTGAGGGCGTCGCCCGAGATGACGACGAACGTCCCTTCCAAGTCATGGTAGAGCTGGCGGACCGAGCCGCCCGTCCCCAGGGGGGACTCTTCGACGCTGTACCGGAGGCGCATGCCGATCGCGCCGCCGTCGCTGTAGCTGTCCTGGATCACCGAGGCGAGGTACTGGAGAGTCACGAACGAGTCCTCGATGCCGTGACGCTTGAGCAGCTCGAAGATGTGTCCAAGACACGGCTTGTCCACGATGGGCACCATCGGCTTGGGGCGGTTGATCGTCAGCGGACGGAGGCGGCTCCCCTCGCCGCCGGCCATGACGACGGCCTGCATCGAACAAAGTCTAGTTGGCGGGAACGCCTCCGCTGGTGCGTGAGACCTGCGCCGCGCGCAGCCCCGCGGCATAGGCAAACGCGAGCATGAGCAGCGCGGCACCACCGCCGACCACTCCCAGCGGGGTGAGATCGAGAGGCGCTCGGCCGCCGAACGTCTGGAGCGTCGCCACGATCAGAGCCAGGGTGTAGCCCACGATTCCCAGCTGCACGAGCGACATTCGCCGCGACTCCGGGAGGGCCGTCCGCTCGAGGAGCAGAGCGAGCACCCCCAGCGCCTGCAGGCCGTGGAGCGCGACCGCGTGCGGAATCTTCATTTCGCCGGCTGCGCCGAAGATGCTCGCGCGAGAGAGGTCGTCGACACCCAGGCCGTTGGTGACGATCGCGAAGCCGAGCACCTGCCCGATCGTCAGGAAGACCATGCCGGCGCGGACGGCAAGGGCGCTGCTGCGAGGACCGCGAAGCGAGACGAAGGTCCACACCGTCATCACGACGATTCCCAAAGCGACGATCGCAACAAGGACGCCCATCACATCGAATACGGCCAGATCGAAGGGCGTGTCGTGATTGAAGTGCGACGGAACCCCGCGCCAGCGCTGCAGGTCGATCAGCGCCGTCTCCGGGACGAAGAGCGAAACGGCCACGGCGCACGGCCGGGCGAGCCAACCGGTGCGCGGAAGCCGGCCCATCACGGCGGCCAGCGAGAGCGCGGTGAGACCGCCGGAGATCCCGAACTCGATCGGCTTGCGCCATGAGACCGGGCCTTCCCAGCTGCCATCGAGGGTGAAGTACACGCCGACATGAGAGATGCCACTCGCGACGAGGACCGTGCCGGCAACGATGAGAAGTCGCTGCGGACCGGAGGCCGAGCGCCACGCCCGCGCGATCAGGGCTTGTCCGCTCCGACGGCGAACATCGACTCGAGGTCGTGACGCGAGTACGCCTTGAACGCGACGTGGGTCTGCGTGCGCGCGACGCCCGGGATCTGCGCGATACGACGGGTCACGATGTCGGCGAGCTCGTCGTGTTCTCGCGCACGCACCATCGCGACGAAGTCGATGTCACCGGTGACCGAGTAGACCTCCGAGACGCCGGCGACGGCGGCAAGGGTCTCGCCGAGCCTCGGGAGCGCGCCCCGCTCCGCGGTGATCAGGACGACGGCGGTGATCATCGACTAGAGGCTCTTGACATCGATGTCGTGGAGCGCGGACTTGACGAAGTGCGCGGCCTCCTGGAAGCCCATCGCCTTCCCGCGGTTCAGCGCCGCCTCGTACGAGTCGAGCGTGTCGTCGTTCGCCTTCTCGTCGTAGACATGGAACTGCTCTTCGAGCTGGTCGATGGCGAGTTTCACGCGGTCACGCGCGGCGATGCTGATCAAGAGAGGGCCCTCCCGGCGTGTTGAGTGCGCGCTGAGAATAGCGCCGCGAAGGGGCCCGAAGCCTACGGGTCAGCGTCGGTCCGCGACCGGGACTCCCAAGCGCAGCAGCGGATAGTTTCGAAGCTCGTCGGCGACCCCGACCAATGCCTCTCGGGCGCGCTCGCGGTCGACATTGAGCGACTGCCATGGGCCGATCGAGAGATCGCGTCGGTCGAGCGCGAACGTTCGAAGAGCTGATCCCAGAGCCTGCCGATCGGAGGCTCCGAGGCGCGGGAGGTATTCCACGAGCGTAGGTACGGCGCCGTCACCGAGCGAGCCAAGGTAGTAGACATCGAGCACGCGGCGCGCGTCGTCGGGCAGGCCGCTCGGGTCGACCACTCGCTCGAGATCCTGGCGAGCCACGAACCCGCCCGGGCCGATGAAGTTGACACCGAGCGCGACCACGAGACCGAGCAGCCCGGCCGCATGCAGGAGCCAACGGGTCTCGTTGCGCCAGATCAGGATCGCGGCGACCACGCAGCCGGCGCCGAGCCAGCCGATCCCGGCGAGCGCGTAGAAGCGCTGCTCGGTCCACCCGTACGCGAGCTGGTAGAGCTGCATGCGGTAGGCGGCCGAGACGACCACGACGACGGTCGCGACGACCAGCGCGAGGGCGGCGGCCACGTAGGTCCGTGAGCGCCGCGCGACGACGAGCTCGACGGAATAGACGAGTCCGCCCGCCACGACGGCGACGGCGATGAGCTCGAAGAAGCCGCGCCTTCCGTACTCGCTGTAGGTCAGACCCGTGGCGTTCAGCGTGTCGATGCCGCCGAACAGATACGCGATCTGGAGCGCGACGAAGAATGCGAAGAGCGCATCGACGGCCAGCAGCATGGTCGCCCCGGCCGTCGAGGTGAGGACGCCGCGCAGGCGCGGGAGCACCGGCGCGAGGGTCGTCTCCGCGCCACGCCCCGAGACGACGAAGAGCCCGCCGGCGAGCCACGCGAAGAACGCGGCGAGGAAGACCCGTCCGATCAGCTCGCCGATCGACCAGCGCTCGAGGTCGAAGACGTTACGAAGCGCGCTCGAGAAGACGGCATCGGCGCTCGCGAAGAGAAGGGCGAAGACGACGAGGAACGGGAACGCGAGCGCGACACCGATCCCGACGGAGACGATCCGCCCTCCGGTCCGACGCGCGAGCGGACGACCCAGCTCGGGAAGCGCGGCGAGAAGCACGGCGCCACCGGCAAGGATCCGCCCGGCCACGATGACCCCCAGGACGAACAGGATGTCGGGGGCGCGTCGCGTGAGCCGAACGCCGGCAAAGGAGACGGCCGCCATCGTGGCCAGGACGAGCGTCGCGGGAAGATCGAAGAGCAGGAGCATGAGATCGACGCGCAGCGCGGGCAGGACCGCGAAAGCGATCGCCGCCGGCGCGATCCAGAGATCGAACCGGTCCATCCGTGCGCGCGCGGGTCGCACCCGCCACGCCACGCCGAGCAGCGCGACGGTCGCGATCCCGAGATTGATCCCGACCCCTACGCCATAGAAGAGGAGCTGCGCCACAAGACCGAAAAGCAGCGCGAGCGGGAGGAGGACGGCGGGCGAGTACCGATCGATGGATCCAAGCCGCGGCGTGGTGCTCTCGAAGGTTTGCTCGGTCATGCCAGGATCGTGTCACCGCACGGGCCGCTTTTCGTACGAGTTAGAAGGCCTGCTAGTAGTTAGCGCGGACGGCGATCAGCCAATCTCGAGCCGCTTGGTCGGAACGCCGACATCCACCTCGACGCGGCCATCGACGACCCGCACCGGATAGGCGTTCACCGGGAACACCGCCGGTAGCGCACGCACCTCGCCGGTGAGAAGGTCGAACCGCGCGCCGTGGCGCGGGCATTCGACCAAGCAGTCGTCGAGCTCGCCCTCCCCGAGCGTCCCGCCGTCGTGCGTGCACACGTTGTCGATCGCGCCCCACGTCCCGTCTTCGCAGTGGCCGAGACACAGACTCTTCTCGCCGGCGTGCACCACGCGGACCTCTCCCGGCGGAACGTCCTCTTCGCGCGCGACGGGGATGAACTCGCTCAGGTCAGGACGCCCATCTCGGCGATGTTGCCGATCCGCGGGCGGACGGCGTTCAACACCCGCTGGCGGACATGCTCGTCCTTCAGCTCGTTGATCACGCGTCGGAAGAAGCCGTGGACCAGGAGCTGCTCCGCCTGGTCGCGGTCGAACCCGCGCGACATCGCGTAAAAGAGCTCCTCGTCCCCAAGAGCGCCCGCTGTCGCGCCGTGGCCGCAGCGAATGACGTCGTTGGTGAGGATCTCGAGCACCGGGATCGGATCCGCACCGGCCTCGGGTGAGAGGAGCATGTTCCGGCACTCCTGGTAGCTCCCGGTGCCGTGCGAGGTCGGTTCGACGCGGATCTTCCCGTAGAAGATCGCCTTCGCGCGCTCGTAGAGCGCCGAGAGATACAAGAGGTCACTCTGCGAGCTCCTCCCGTCGACGCGCTGGAGGGTGTTGACGTCGATGCGCTGGTTGTCGCCGGCGGCGACAAGCCCGAAGAGCTTCACGACCCCACCGTCGCCCTCGATGTCCGACTCGATCCCGACCTTCGACCGGCCTTCGCCCGCGAACACGTTGAGGCTCCGCAGGTCGCTGTCGCGGGCCGACTGGAAGCGCTGGAAGCCGAGGTCGAGCACGCCCGGAGCGAATCGGCGGATACCGACGTAGGTCACGCGGGCACCTGCCCCGGCGTGGACCTCGACGTGTGGCACCGCGATTCGCGGCGCCTCGCCCTCCGAGCTGAGGTCCTCGACCAGCGTGACCGTCGAGTCGCGCTCCGCGACGAGGATCGTGCGCGTCAGCATCGCCTCGGGGCTCGCCGGCCAGAACTTCTCGAGCACGAGAGGTTGCTTCACCTCAACGCCCGCCGGCACGTGCACGAAGGAGCTCCCCGCCGACCAGAGCGCATCCGCAAGCGCGCGGAAAGCGGCGTGGGACGGGATCCCGTCGCCGGGCACGATGTGGGGCCGGACGAGCTCGGGATTGTCGAGCGACGCCCGGAGGAGGCCTTTGAAGATCACTCCGGCCGCGGTCGCTTCGGGCTCGAGCTTGAACTGGATGCCCGGAAGATGGTCGAGCGTCGAGACAAGCGGCCCCCCCGGCAGGTCCTTCAGCGGAAAGCGCCGCCACTCCTCCTCTTGGCCGGTCGGCCAGGCGTCCGGCGTGAAGCGCAGGAACGCCTCGAGGCGCGCTTCACGGAGCCACCCGGGCTCACCGCGCCTGAGACTGTGCTGCTCGACCATGTGGTGGTCGAGCAGCAGCGGGACCGGTGTGAGTGCCGCCGTACTAGCCAATGGCGCCTTGCATCTGCAGGGTGATGAGGCGGTTCATCTCGATCGCGTAGTCCATCGGCAGCGTCTTCACGATCGGCTCGATGAAGCCGTTTACGACCATCGCGGTCCCTTCTGCCTCGGAGAGCCCGCGGCTCATGAGGTAGAAGAGCTGCTCCTCGCCGACCTTCGAGACCGAGGCCTCGTGACCGATGGTCACGTCCTCTTCGTCGATCTCCATGTACGGATAGGTGTCGCTTCGCGCGGTCGGATCGAGGATGAGGGCATCGCACCGCACCGTGCTCTTGGCACCGTGCGCCCCGGGATAGATCTTCACCATCCCGCGGTAGGTCTGCTGTCCGGTCCCTTTGCTGATGCCCTTGCTCTGGATGATGCTCGTCGTGTTGGGCGCGGCGTGGATCATCTTCGCGCCGGCGTCCTGATGCTGCTCGTTCCCCGCGAATGCGACCGAGAGCACCTCGCCGTGCGCGCGCTCGCCGACAAGGTAGACGCTCGGGTACTTCATCGTGACCTTCGACCCGAGGTTGGCGTCGATCCAGGTCATGC
>MNEO01000090.1 GCA_001917735.1 Chloroflexi bacterium 13_1_40CM_68_21 | reverse complement strand
GTTGCCTCAGAGCCGTCATCGTCGCGATCCGCGCGGCCAGGCCTGTGCTGCCGCGCTGGATCACGGTCGTGCCGCAGGCGCGGCGCTACGAGGAGGTCTTCGGAGCTCCGTGACGCTTCGTGTCGCGATCGTGCTCGCGATCGTCATCACGAGCTGCGGCGGCACCGCGGCGTCGAGCCCGACGCCGACCGCGACCGCGACGCGCAGCGCGGTGCCGTGCGGCCCGACCGAGGTCTTCACGCGTCACGAGCACGCGCACCTGACCATCGTGGTTCGCGGTCAGCTGCGCGTGGTGCCAGGTTCAATCGGGATCACGGCGACGTCGATCTGCTGGCTGCACACTCACGACACGAGCGGGATCATCCACATCGAGGCCGGCGACGACCGAACGGTTACGCTCGGCGACTTCTTCTCGGTGTGGGGAAAGTCGTTCGGCAAGACCGCGCTCGCCGACGATCGCGCCTCGAGCGGCGAGTCCGTACAGGCCATGGTGAATCAGAAGCCGTACGCCGATCCACCCGAGAAGATCGTGCTCCACGATCACGACGACATCGCGCTCGAGCTCGGTCCGCCGTTCCCGACGATCGCGCCGTACGTCTGGCCCCCCGGCTACTAGCGAGAGGCGATGTAGAAGTCGTGCCAATTTTCCGTCCAGCGGCTGCGGAGCTGCGTTCAAGCCACTCTCCGCATCTAGGCTCGCGCCATGGCTCGCCGGCACTGGGAGTTCGACCTCGCCGATGGTCGTCACGTGGTCGACCTCGTGCACAGCTACGTCATCGGGAAGCGTACGATCACCGTCGACGGCACGACGACGACACAACGCGCCTGGCCGCTGACGAATCACGCCGGCGAGTACAAGTTCCCGTTCGGGTCTCACGACGCGCGCGTGCGTATTAGGACGAACGGCTTCACGTACTCCTACGACCTCGTCGTCGACGGACACGAGATCACGAGTGGGCAGGGAACGGGCGCGGTCGCGCGTCCCGGCATCGGTGGTCCCGGATCGCAGCGTCTTGCGGGGGCCATCATTGTCGCGATCGCGATCCCATCACTCGCCTTCGTGGGAAAGGGTGCCTACGACGAGTACCGCTACCACACCGCGAGCGCGACGGCGGTGGGGACGGTACAGGACAAGCGGATCGTCAGCGGCCGCTACTCGGACTCGTACCGGCTGACATACGCGTTCGTCGACAGGGACGCCACCAGTCACCGGGGGACCGATGACGTCGCGCGCGCGCTCTACGACCAGACCCGCGCCGGGACTCGATACAACGTGCAGTACCTGCCGGACGAGCCGGGCATCAACCGGTTCACGGGTAAGGACGACACCCTGCCCATCGCGGGACTTCTCGCGCTCTGCGTTGTCGGACTTGCTTCCGGGACCTACATGTTCGTCGCTGGACGAAGGCGGCTCGCTGCGATCAAGCGGATCAGCGCCGCCGGTCAGCCGGTGACCGCGACCGTCACGAAGCTCAAGCGAGGGCAGGTCCGGTACGTCGGTAAGACCGTGACGATCGAGTACGAATACGAGGACCCATTCGGGCGGCGTCGGCGCGGTCGCGGACCGCTCATGTACCCGGGCGAGGGGGCGCGCTACACCCTCGGTGGTCCGGTGCGCGTTCTCATCGATCCCGATCGCCCCGGCGAGAGCGTGTTGCCCTAACTAGGCTCCGGCGGGGTTGCCGCTCGGGTCGAGCGAGACGAAGTAGCTGTCGCAGGCCATCTCGATAAGGTCCGGCGTGAGCTGGGCCGGCCGTCCGAGGAAACGCGCGGTGTCGATGAGCTGCTCGACGATGTCTCTGGGATGGCAGCTCCGAAGTCCGAGGTTCTTCTTGCGGTAGTGCGCCAGGATCTGGCTCATCGCTTCGGTCTTGTACTCGATGCCCTTGCGGGTGCAGATCCGCTTGAAGATCTCGTCGTACTGCTCGACGGATGGCGCCTCGATGCCGATCTTGTACCGGATGCGACGGAGGAATGCCTCGTCGACGAGGTCTGCCGGGTCGAGGTTCGTCGAGAAGATGATCAGCATGTCGAACGGGATCTCGATCTTCTTGCCGGTGTGGAGCGTTAGGTAGTCGACGCGCTTTTCGAGCGGAACGATCCAGCGGTTCAGAAGATCTTTTGGCGAGACGCGCTGACGGCCGAAGTCGTCGACCATGAAGATGCCGCCGTTCGCCTTCATCTGGAATGGCGCCTCGTAGAACTTCGACGTCTCGTCGTAGATGAGGTCGAGCGTCTCGAGGGTGAGCTCGCCGCCGGTCATAACGATGGGTCGCTTCGAAACGACCCAGCGGTGGTCGAAGCGAAGCCGCTCGGCGACGACCGGGTCGAGCGCGACGCGGTGATAGACCTGGTCGTAGACCTTGACCACCTGCTGGTCGACCTCGACCGCGTACGGAAGCACGACGTCGCCTTTCATCAGCGACGCGAGCACTTCCGCGATGGTCGTCTTGCCGTTGCCCGGCGGGCCGAACAGGAAGATCGACTTCCCTGAGTTCACGGCGGGGCCGAGCTGCGCGAGGGTCTCGCGCGGGATGACCATGTGCGAGAACGCGCGGATCATGTCGTCCTGGGTCACATGCAGATTCGCGATCGATTGACGCTGCACGGCCTGGACGTACATGGAGAGCGGGACCGGCGCCTTACCGACGTATTGGCTGCGGGCCAGCGCTTCCTGCGCCTTCTCAGAGCCCCGGTCGATGATCACGAACTGGTAATTCGCTGACGACAGCCCCGCGCCGCCACGGATCTCCACGAGACGTTCGCTCTTGAGGAACTCCATCGTGCGATCGGTGACGTTGGCGATGGGCAGCCCGAGCGAACTCGCGATCTCGGCCATCGTCATCTGGCCGCGCAGGTACAGGGTCTTTAGCGCGAGGTCCGAGAGGAACCCGAGCGTCAGCCCGGTCTGATCGATGGATCCGGGTTCCGGTGGGAGCGGGATCTCCGGCGCGGGCGGCTGCGCGGCGCCTGGTTGCGCCACAAGCGGCCGCGTTTGCGTCGGCGTTTGGTACATGTGGCCCCTTCCCTTCCCTGGGTGCTAACGCAGCATACCGTCGAAGGTCTCCTCGTCCACCACTTTGACACCCAAGGACTTCGCTTTCTCCAACTTTGATCCCGCACCTGGACCGGCGACGAGCAGATCGGTCTTCGCGCTCACCGAGGCAGTCGTCTTGCCACCGAGCGAACGCACCAGACCCTCAGCCTCTTCGCGCGATCGACGCTCGAGCGTTCCGGTGAACACGACCGTCTTTCCCGCGAACGGTCCTTCGCTCGTCGCCGGACGCGGCCTCGGCAATACGGGCCGGATGCCCGCGCGCACCAGCTTGTCCAGGAACGGTCGCTCGCTCTCGCTCGCGAAGTACTCCGCGATGCTCTCGGCGACCACCGCACCGACGCCCTCAATCGACTGGAGCTCCTCGACGCTCGCGTCGCGCAGCGTGTTGAACACAGCGCCGAGGTCGGCGTCCCTCGGAAGGCGCGCCGCGAGCCAGTAAGCGAGATCGTCGGCCGTCGAATCCCCGACGTGGCGGATCCCGAGCGCCAGGAGGATGCGCGAGAGCGGACGCTCCTTCGCGGCCTGGATGCGTTCGTAGATGTTCGTGGCGCTCTTCTCGGCGAACCGGTCGAGATCGAGGAGCTGCTCCTTGCTGACGAAGAAGATGTCCGCGGGATCGCTCACCAAGCCGCGCTCCTGAAGCTGCGACACGAGAGCCCAGCCAACGCCTTCGATGTCCATGCCGCCGCGCGAGACGAAGTGGCCGATCCGCTGTCCGCTCTTCGCCGGACATGACGGGTTGCCGCAGTAGTACGCAACCTCGCCCTCGGGATGGATGACTTCGCCCGCGCAGACCGGGCAGCGCTCGGGCATGTCGAACTCGGGGTAGTCGGTTCCTTTCTCGCGTGCGTCCACCTCGACGCGAACGACTTCAGGGATGACGTCGCCCGCGCGCTGAATGACCACGCGATCGCCCTTCCGCACGTCGAGGCGCCGCACCTCGTCCAGGTTGTGGAGCGTCGCGCGCCGGACGGTCGTCCCTCCGACGAGCACCGGCGCGAGCGCCGCCACCGGCGTGAGCGTCCCCATCCGGCCGACGTAGACGAGGATGTCCTCGATCGTCGTCGTCGCCTGTTCCGCGGGGAACTTGAAGGCGACGGCCCAGCGCGGGCTGCGCGCGACGTAGCCGAGCCGCTCCTGATCGGCGATCTGATCGACTTTCACCACGACGCCGTCGGTCCCGTAATCGAGCGAGCGGCGTTTCTCTTTCCATTCTTCGATGAACGCGAGGACCTCTTCCAGCGTTGACGCGCTGCGCCGGTGCGGGTTTACGCGGACCCCGAGGGCCTGAAGCCGCTCGAGCAGCTCGCGCTGCGATCGGACCTCGAGGCCCGCGGCGCTGTAGGCCCACATCGCGAGATTCCGGCTGGCCGTCGCCTTCGGGTCGAGCTGACGCACGGCGCCCGCGGCCGCATTGCGCGGATTCGCGAACGTCGGCTCGCCGCGTCCCGCCCGCTCCTTGTTCGTTGCCTCGAACGAGGCCGTCGGCAGATAGACCTCGCCGCGCACGTCGACGCGGCCTTTCAGCGGTGTACGGAAGGTCAACGGGATCGAACGGATCGTTCGCAGGTTCGCCGTGACGTCCTCGCCGACGAGACCGTCGCCGCGTGTGGCTCCTTGAATGAATTTCCCGTCGAGGTAGGTCAGGTTGATGGCGAGCCCATCGATCTTCAGCTCGCAGACATACTCGATGGCGTCGCGGCCAAGCAGCTTTCGTACGCGCTGATCGAACGCGCGGAGCTCCTGCTCATCGAACGCGTTCGAGAGCGACAGCATCGGCGCGGCGTGCTGAACGGGAGCGAACCGCGCCGCCGCCGGAGCGCCGACGCGCTGCGTCGGCGACTCGGGCGTGACGAGCTCCGGATGCGCCTCCTCGAGCGACTGCAGCTCGCGCATGAGGGCGTCATAGGCCTGGTCGCTGATCGTCGGCTGATCGAGGACGTGGTACTCGTAGTTCGCTTTCTCGATCTTCTCGCGGAGCTCCGCGACGCGCCGCTCTACGCTTGACGGCCGTTCTTCCCTGGACGCCTTCATAGGACGATTCTGCATGGAGGACAGTGGTGAGCAGCGCGCCACCCGTCACGCCGATCGACCTGACGCAGTTCGCGGAGATCATCGACAACGCGCGGATAGACAACAGCAGCGCGGTGGTGGCTTCGGCGAACGGGGCTTATCCGGATCTCGGCTTCAAGGGGAGCCTCATGGTGTGGGATCGCGACCACCTTGCGTGGTGGGAACGGACGCTCCGGGAGACATACGCCGCCATCCAGGCGAACCCGCATGTGGCCGCCCTGGTCCGCAATCCGACCCGCGACCGCAGGACCATCCGTATGTACGGCGACGCCATGGTCGTCACTGATCCCGACCTTCGTGAGCGCATCTGGGAGCGCGTCGTACAGGTCGAGAAGGACACCGACAAGGAGAAGAGAGGTCAGGCGGTCTTGGTCCGCGTCAATCGCGTACGGGCTGGGCTCGAGGTCGTGCAGGAACGAGGTGTGTGACGAGCCGCATCGGGCTGCCCGCGGCCCTGTTGCTCCTGTCCGCATGCGTGTCGACTGCCACCGCTCCGTCTTCCCCGTCCGGCTCGCCGGCTGCCGCGACGACCGAACCGCTCGCGACGGCTGCCACGTCGCCCGCCGCGACGGCCTCGCCCGCGCTCGCTGGCCAGGTGACAGCCTTCGAGGTCCTCACGGAGCTCGTCGGTTGGGTCGGCCTTCGCGAGGGCCCGGCGGCGACGCTCGCCAAGACGACCGACGGCGGCCGGACCTGGCGGCGCGTCGGGACCACGCCGGTCGGCGGGATCACCTCACTCGATGAGCTTCGGTTCGTCGATGAACGCCGTGGCTTCGCGCTCGCCTTCAACGAGCAGGCCACGCCGCGCAAGGGTTCGGTCCTCGGCACCGACGATGGCGGTGTGACCTGGACGGAACGTCTGGTCGTCGGCGCGCCGGCCGGCATGCCCGGCCCGAGTCCCCTGCGCGATCTGGTCGCGGTCGACGACCGTCACGCTTGGGTGGTCATCACGACCGGGCCGTGCGACCCGGCCGGCTGCGTCACCGAATTGCGCGCGACCGTCGATGCGGGAGTGACGTGGTCGACCTCATACCGACCGAGCGGTGCGGTTGTCGGCACCGCCGCGTTCTCCGACATCTCGCGTGGCTGGCTGACCGAATCGCTCGCCGTGCGTAACGGGCAGGATCTGCTCGCAACCTCCGATGGCGGGCGCTCATGGCAGACCTCGCTTGCCGTCGACAAGCTGCGGCCGTCCGAAGCGTTCGTCGGTGTGAGCGGACCGACCCCACGCGATGTGTGGGCGCTTTCCTTCGACACCGCATCGTGCACCAGCGATGGCTGCGAGAGGTACGCACTGCGTGCCTCGCACGACGGCGGTGTCACCTGGACGACGACCCATCCACTCGACGCGAACTCGGCGTGGTGGCGGAAGGAAGGCTGCGGCGGCTTCCTGGGCAGGCCGGTGTTCGTCGACTCGGCTCACGGGCTCATCCCGATGGGTCAGGGTGCGGGAGGACTGTCGCCCGAGAATCCCGGCGGGCTACTCGTCACGGACGATGGGGGCAACTCGTTCCGCTGCGTCCGGGTGACGCCCGAGAAATCCTCGATCGAGATCCGTTTCGCCAATGCGAAGGTCGGCTGGGCCATCGCCTTCACGATCGACAACAAGCGCTCCGGGTACCGGACCGCCGATGGCGGCGCGACGTGGCAGCAGCTGACGCTCCCCGGGCGGTGACGGCTACGGGTGGCCGCTACGCGCGTCCGAGCTTGGCGAAGCTCGCCATGAGCTTTTTCACGCCTCTGTCCGGAAAAGCGACAGTGACTTCTTCATCGTCGTCGCGCGCGACGCTGGACACGACCATCCCCTCGCCGAGCACGGGGTGCCGCACCTTGTCGCCGGCCCGAAAGCGCGTCTCGGTCGATGTCGCCGTACGCGCTCGCGTCGGATGGCCGGTCCACGCGGACGGAAGACCGGCGAGCATCGCGTCCCGGCGCGCCTGCTTTCGCTCTTCATAGCGCGCGCGATCCCGTTCCCAGTCGAGCTCCGCCCAGGTGTCGCGTTCCTCGGTCTCGATGCGGCCACGGAGCTCGACGCCCTCGCTCGGGAGCTCCATGAGAAAGCGCGATGGCGGGTTCATGTTGGTGTGGCCGAAGAGCGACCGGCGCCGAGCGTACGTGAGGTACACCCGATCCTTGGCGCGCGTGATCCCGACGTAGCAAAGGCGGCGCTCTTCCTCGAGCTCGGCTTCGCTGCCGCTCTCGATCGCGCGGGCGTGCGGAAACACCCCTTCTTCCATCCCGGTCATGAAGACGACCGGGAATTCGAGGCCTTTGACGGCGTGCATCGTGATGAGCGTCGCCGCTGGCTTCGCGTCCTGGTATTCGTCCACGTCGGACACGAGCGCGATCTGCTCGAGAAAGCTCGGGAGCTGTTCCTCCTGTGGGAGCGTGATGAACTCCTCGGCCAGCGTCCGGAGCTCCTGGACGTTCGCCCAGCGCTCCTCTCCCTCTTCCGTCCCATCCTTGAGATACGTCTCGTACCCGGTGAGCGCTGTGAGCTCGTCCAAGAGCCTCGACAGCGCGAGCTGCTCGGCCGCCTCGCGCAGCCGTGTCATGACCCTCCCAAACGAGCCGAGCGCGTCCTGCTGCCGCTTGGGGATCGAGGTGATCAGCTCCGCCTTCGCGAGCGCGTCACCGACGCTCAACTCGTGCTCGCGCGCGCTCGCCAGCAGCGCCGCACGCGTCTTGTCGCCCAGACCGCGCGGCGGCGTGTTCAGCACGCGTGCGACCGCGAACGAATCGTGTGGATTCCGGATCAGCCGCAGGTACGCGAGCGTGTCCTTCACCTCGCGACGCTGGTAGAAGGAGACGCCACCGACGATCTGGTACGCCAGTCCGAACCCGCGGAACGTGTCCTCGATCGCTCGCGACTGCGCGTTCGTGCGGTAGAGGACGGCGACATCACGCGTGCCGTGCGCCTCGCCCTCGCGCTGCAGGCGTTCGATCTCGCGCGCGACGAGCTCGGCCTCGTGCGACTCGTCGTACGCCTGCATCACGACGATGTCGGCGCCACCCTGCCGGTCGGTCCAGAGCTTCTTCTCCTTGCGCGCCGCGTTGTTGCGCACGACCGAATGCGCGGCGTCGAGAATCCGCTGGGTCGAGCGGTAGTTCTGCTCGAGCTTGACGACCTTGGCGTTCGGATAATCGCGCTCGAAGTCGAGGATGTTGCGGACGTCGGCGCCGCGCCAGCTGAAGACCGACTGGTCGTCGTCTCCGACCACCGCGAGGTTCTGCCGGAACCCCGCGAGATATCGGAGGAGCACGTACTGCGCGCGGTTCGTGTCCTGGTATTCGTCGACGAGGATGTGTTGGTAGCGGTCCTGCCACCGCTCGAGCGCAGGGTCGCTGGTCTCGAAAAGTCGGCACGCGAGGAGGAGCAGGTCGTCGAAGTCGACGGCGTTGTTCTCTCGAAGGAGCTCGTCGTACCGCTTCCAGACGATCGCGGCGATACGGTCGAGCTGGCCCTTTGGGGTCGCACCCAGGTCGGCTGGTCCTTTGAGCTCGTTCTTCGCCCCGGAGATCACCGCGGCGATCGCGCCGGGCGCGAAGACCCGCTCGCTGGCGTTCGTGTCGGTCATCGCCTGGCGGATGACGGCGCGTTGGTCGGCCTCGTCGTAAATGGCGAACGAACGGTCGATCCCGACGGTCGGCCCTTCGCGGCGCAGGAGGCGCGCGCAGAAGGCATGGAACGTCCCGACCGTGAGCTCGGACAAGCGCTCCTTTCCGACCAGCCGATCGAGCCGCTCGCGCATTTCCCGAGCGGCCTTGTTCGTAAAGGTGACGGCGAGGATCGCGTTCGCCGGGACCCCGAGATCCCGGATCAGGTACGCGATGCGGTGCGTCAAGACCCGCGTCTTTCCCGATCCGGCGCCGGCGAGGATGAGCAGCGGGCCGTTCCCGTAGGTCACGGCCTCGCGCTGCTCCGCATTCAGGGGATCGAGGATCGGGTCGGCCATCGTCTCGATGCTACGGACGGCGGGGCCTTGTTGATCGATCGTGGACAGGCGGTGGAAAAATCCCGCAAGTCGTGGAAAGAGTCGGCCCCGCGGAGGGCAATTCTGTGGATAACCGCCTTGCCGCGGCGAAGCCGCGACCGCTAGATTCCTCCCCGTCCCGAGGGGTCTGCTAAAGGGAACGGGTCCGAGATTCCATCAAGGG
>MNEO01000081.1 GCA_001917735.1 Chloroflexi bacterium 13_1_40CM_68_21 | reverse complement strand
TCAGCTCACATCGATCGGCCGTCAGGTGCATGCGTCCATGGCGCGCGGGATCCAACCCTTCCACGCGCGGTGGGACGGCGACGTGAACTACATGGTCTCGACACAGCAGGTCGCGAACGACGCGTTGGACGAGGTCACGCTCGGCGAGCTTGCCTCAGACGCGATGTGGGACGCGATCCTCTCCAGCTATACCGCGTGAGGTAGGTGACGCTCGGCGCGCTACGTCCTCGCGCGAGCGCTCGCGATGACGCCGCCTCGCTCGAGCCCGTCGGCGTCCGGAATGCCGAGCTCGTCCAGGATCTCGACCGTGTGCTCGCCAAGCAGTGGCCCCGCGCGCTCGAGGCGCAGCGGCGTCTTCGAGAAGCGGACGGGCGAGCCCGTCGCGCGGACAGTGCCGATCTTGGGGTGTCGTAACTCACGCACAACACCGCGCGCCTTCACGTGCGGGTCGGCGAGGACCTGGTCGAGCGTGTAGAGAACGCCGCATGGCACTCCGGCCTCCTCGAGCAGGCGATACCAATGCTCGCTCGGGCGGGTCACGGTCACCTCTTCGATGAGCGACGCGAGCTGCTTGTAGTTCCGGCGGCGGAGCGGACCAGTCGCGAACCGCTCGTCCTGCGCGAGGTGCAGGGTCCCGAGCGCTCGAGAGAACGCCGCCCAGTTGGCCGGCGTGGTCGCGCCGACCGTGATGTAGCCGTCGGCGGTCTTGATCGCCTGATAGGGCGCGTTGATCCGGTGAGCCGAGCCGAGCGGCTTCGGCACCTCGCCCGTCGCGAAGTACGAGCTCGTCTCCCATGCTTCGAGCGCGATGGCCGACTCGAGCAGGCTGACGTCGATGTGCTGGCCGACGCCCTCGCGGTCGCGCACGCGGAGCGCGGCGAGGATCGCCTGCGTGGCGAAGAGCGCGGCGGCGAGGTCCGCGAGTGGGACACCGATCTTGACTGGCGGCCGCCCCTCCTCGCCGGTGATCGACATGAGCCCGCTCATTCCCTGCACGATGAGGTCGAGAGCCGCACGATCCTTGTAGGGACCGGTCTGTCCGAAGCCGCTCGTCGACGACAGGATGATCCGCGGGTTCACGTCGCTGAGCACGGCGAAGCCGATGCGGAGGTCGTCGAGCGTCCCTGGACGCAAGTTCTCCACGACGACGTCCGCCGTGCGCACGAGCTCCAGGAAGATTTGCCTGGCGCGCTCCTGCTTGAGGTCGAGAGCGATGCTCCGCTTGTTGCGGTTCACCGCGAGGAACCCCGCGCCCTCCCCATCGATGAAGGGTCCGGCGAGCCGCGTGAAGTCGCCGCCCTTCGGGTTCTCGACCTTGATCACGTCGGCGCCGAGGTCGGCAAGCAGCATTCCGCAGTACGGGCCGGCCATGAAGTTCGTCAGCTCGAGCACCCGGATGCCCTCGAGCGCGAAGCCGGTGTCCCCGCGCGCCGACACTAGCGGCCCTTCCAGCGCGGGGGGCGCTTGCTGAGGAAAGCGTCGACTCCCTCTTTGAAGTCCTCGCTCTGGTAGGCCATCTGGATGAGGTCATCGACCTCTTCGGTTCGCGCGCGTACGAGCAGCCGTCGGACCATTTCCTTGATCGAGCGGATCGTGAGCGGCGCGTTCGCCGCGATCTGTTCGGCGAGCTCGAGCGTTCTCGCCTCGAGACGCTCGGGCTCGACGACCTCATTGAAGACGCCCGTGCCCCTGCCCTCCTCGGCGCCGATCAACCGTCCTGTGAAGAGCAGCTCCTTCGTCCGCGCGGGGCCGATGTACGACAGCAGGCGCCCCACCGTCGCGATCGAGAGCGTGTTCCCGAGCGTTTTCGCGATCGGTACTCCGAGTTGCGCGTCCGATGACGCGACGCGAAGGTCGCACGCGAGCGCGATGCTCGCGCCGCCGCCGACCGCGAAACCTCGGATCATCGCGATCGTCGGCTTCCGCATCGCCTCGAGGCGGCCGATGTCGCGGTTCTGCCGTTCTTCGTAGTCGAGCGCGTGCTGCGGGGAGGTGAACTCGCGGAACTGCGAGATATCGGTGCCGGCGACGAAGGCCCGTTCGCCCGCGCCGCGCAGCACCATGACGCGGACGCGGTCATCCTGGTCGACGTGATCGCATGCCGCCACGAGCCCCTCGTACATGGCCCAGGTCATCGCGTTCCGTGCCTGCGGCCGGTCGAACGTGAGGATCGCGATAGCGTCGCGGCGCTCGTAGCGCAGTTCGTCAGTCCGCGGTATGAAATCCGCCTCGACGGCCACGCGCCGATGGTAGAGACTTGCGCGCTTGATCAGCAGGGATCAGGGAGGAACGCCGATGGGCCTTCGCGCGACCGCGCTCCTATCCGCTCTCACGTTCACGATCGCTGCGTGCGGAGGGGGCGGCACAGGTCCTCCCGTCGCGGCGACCGCGAGCGCCCCCGCGCAACCGACCTCCACGGCCCTCGCGACGACGAAGGCGGGCTACCCCTCGCGCGCGATCACGTTCATCATCCCGTACGCCGCGGGGGGCGGGAGCGACATCATGGCTCGCTCGCTCGACAAAGTCGCGCAGGACCTGAAGCTCTTCCCGCAGTCGTTCACGATCTCGAACGTCACCGGCGGCAGCGGCTTCACCGGCAAACAGCAGGCGATCAGCCGTCCGGCGGACGGCTACACGCTCACCATCGTGGACGACCCGAACATCTTCGGGCAGATCCTCCAACAGGCGCCGATGAAGTACACGGATTTCACCTACGTCGCTCGCATGGTGCTCGACTACAACATGGTCGTCGTCCGGACCGAGTCGTCTCACAAGACGCTCAAGGACTGGCTCGACGCGGCGAAAGCGAAGCCGAAGGGCGTCAGCGTCGGCGGCACGGGGATCGGGAACAACGACCACGTCCAGCTTGCGAACATCGAGAAGAAGACCGGCACGTCGTTCAACTACGTCTCGTTCGACTCGGGCGGCCAGGTCATGACGAACCTGCTCGGCGGCAAGGTCGACTCAGCGATGGCGAACCCGAGCGAGGCGTACGAGCAGATGCGGGCCGGCAAGGTCCGCTCGCTGGGGATCACGAGTGAAAAGCGGATCGGCGACCTCCCGGACATCCCGACGCTGAGGGAGCAGGGTGTCGACTACGTCGTCGCGCAGTTCCGGGGAATCGGCGGACCCAAGGGGATGCCGGCCGACGTCGTCGCATACCTCGAGGAGGCCCTCAAGCGCGTCGCGCAGAGCGAGGCCTGGAAGAAGGAATACCTCGAGAAGTTCCAGCAGCTCGACGGCTACATGGGCTCGGCCGAGTTCACGAAGTGGATGGATGACTTCTACAAGGAGAACGAGCAGGCGTTCAAGGAGCTGCCTTCGCTGAAGCAGTGACCGCGTGGCGATAGCGCTCGGGCTGCTCGGCGCCCTCGTGCTCGTGCAGGCGCTCGGCCTCCGGATGACCAGCCTGGGCGGCGGCCCGGGCCCGGGCTTGTTCCCGCTCGCGCTTGGCGCCGTTTTGCTTCTCGCCGGAGCGCGCCTCGCACCCGCGACGCTCCGCGAGCGCACCGAGTTTGGCAACCTCCGCCGCGTTGGGCTCCTCGCCGCGGCGCTTGCGGTCTACGCGACGCTGCTCGAGCGGCTTGGCTTCGTGCTGACGACGGGCGCGACGATCGTCTTTCTGCTCGTCGCGTTCAACGAGCGCCGCCGCGTGCCCCTCGCGATCCTCGGCGTCGCCGGCGCGGTCGGCTCGTATGCGCTCTTCTCGTCGTTGCTCCGGGTGCAGCTCCCGCCCGATCCCTGGTACCTCTGGCCGTAGATGGATCCGGTCGAGGGCCTGAAGCTCGGCTTCCAGCTCGCGTTCACCCCGCAGAATCTGCTGTTCGCGCTGGTCGGGTGCCTTGTGGGGACGGCGATCGGTGTTCTGCCGGGGATCGGGCCGGTCTCGGGCGTCGCGATTCTGTTGCCGGTCATCTTCGCAACGCGGGTCGACCCGACGAGCGGGATGATCATGCTCGCCGCCGTCTACTACGGCTCGCAGTACGGCGGCTCGACGACCTCGATCCTCATCAACACGCCGGGCGAGTCGTCGTCGGTGATGACTTGCCTCGACGGCTACGCGATGGCGCGCAACGGCCGCGCCGGGCCTGCGCTCGCGATGGCGGCGATCGCGTCGTTCGTCGCCGGTACGCTCGCGGTCCTCGGTCTCATCCTCTTGGCGCCACCCCTCACTGAGTTCGCGCTCGGCTTCGGCCCGCAGGAGAACGCCGCACTCATGGTTCTCGGGCTTACGACGCTCACGCGCTTGGCCGGGAAGTCGGTGCTGAAGGCGCTGCTCATGGCCGCGTTCGGGCTGCTCCTGGGCACCGTCGGCATCGACTCGATGAGCGGCACGCCGCGATTCACCTTCGGCAACGCCGACCTGCTGAATGGCTTCGACTTCGCGGTCGTCGCGATCGGTCTTTTTGCGTTCGCCGAGCTTCTCACGAACGCGGAGGAATCGCTCGATCGACCCGTCATCAAGACGAAGCTGCGAGACCTCTGGCCGACCGCCGCCGACTGGGTCGCGGTCCGGTTCACGCTCATCCGCGCGACGGTCATCGGTTTCCTCATCGGCACGCTTCCGGGTGCTGGCGCGACCGTCGCCTCGTTCATGGCGTACGCCATCGAGAAGCGCGTCTCGAAGCACCCAGAGAAGTTCGGGACGGGCGTAATCGAGGGGGTCGCCGCGCCCGAGGCCGCGAACAACTCCGCCACGGGCGGGGCGATGGTGCCGCTGCTCACGCTCGGGTTGCCCTCATCAGCGACGGCGGCGATCCTCCTCGGCGCGATCAACATCTTCGGCTTGCGGCCGGGCCCGCTCTTGGCCATCGAGCATCCGGACTTCTTTTGGGGCGTCGTGGCGAGCATGTATATCGGGAACGTCATGCTGCTCATCCTCAATCTGCCGCTCGTCGGGCTATGGGCGAGCATCCTGCGCATCCCGTACGGCATCCTCCTACCGTTCATCGTGCTCTTCACGCTCATCGGCACCTACGCGATCAACAACAACCCCTTCGATATCTGGGTGATGCTGGCCTTCGGCGTGCTCGGATGGGTGATGCGGAAGTTCGACTATCCGGCTGCGCCGGTCGTGCTCGCGCTCGTGCTCGGGCCACAGCTCGAAACGAACCTGCGGCGCGCGCTCACGATCTCGCAAGGCGACTACACGACGTTCCTTACGCACCCGATCGCGGCCACCCTGCTCGTGCTGGCGGTGCTCTCGCTCGTCTGGCCGCTGCTCGCGCGCCTGGCGCGCGGGAAGCCGACCAAGATACCCGTCGCGACCGAGGAGGTTTAGCTGGGAGCCGCTATCTCTTCGCGAGCGTACGTACCGCCGACCTAGTAGAGATCCACCCCGAAGCAGCGGAACGACCAGAACGCGTCCTCGTTCGGCGGGGGGTCGAAGGGGTGCGGCACCTTGATGACGCCCTTGCGCTGCGAGCTCAGCACCAGCACCTTCGACGACCAGGTGTAGACGCTCTCGCTCCAGTCCCACTGGTCGTCCGCCGTGTAGTTGCTGATCCCGCGCATCACGAGCTCCGCGCGGCCCGACTGCGAGCGGCACTCGACGGCGGCGCCATGGCGCACCGAGCCCGCGAACAGAAGCCGCGCCTTCGTGCCGTCTTGATATGCGGCTTGCACGAGACCGTTCTTGCCCAAGCCGAAGACGCCGACGATCTCAGTGGATGCGCCGTGCCCCAATTCAACAAGCACGTCGTCGCGTCCGTCGCGGTCCACGTCGACGTGGCCGCGGATCATCGAACGTGCCTCGTCGACGTCCGCGGTGAAGCCGATCTCGTACGTCGGACCGCCGGTCAGGACGATCCTCGCGAGCCACGGATCGCCACTCGCCGGCGCGGTGCGCGCGAAGATGACGAAGACGTCGGGCCAGCCGTTTCCGTCGAGGTCGACTTTCGTGGTCTCGGCGCAATTCCACCCGTCCGGGATAGGACCGGCCCCAGGCACGCCGCACGCCGGAGCGGCCGACGGCGTCGCGAACGGTACTGCGGATGGCAGCCTGAGACTGCCTCGCCCGGTGGAGCCTGTCATCAGAGTTGTTAACGCGGCAAGTGCTACTCGCCTAACGCTTCCGCTCAATCTCGGCCTCCGGCCGAGACACGCTCAAGGCTGGTGGTTTCGCTCCTCCCGCACGCTCGCTGCGGCTCGCTGACAGGGGCCCCTACCCCTGACCCGCTCGTCGCTCATCTTTCGGCCAGGGGCACCCACCGCTTTCCGGACGGTCCGGTGTACTCGGACTCCGGCCGTATCAGCCGGTTGTCACCGTGTTGCTCCGTGATGTGCGCGCACCATCCCGCCATGCGGCCGATCGCGAAGATAGACGTCCCGAGGTCAGCCGGGATCCCGAGGTACGTGTAGGTCGTCGCTGCGTAGAAGTCGACGTTCACCGGGAACTGCCGGCGCTTGTTGACCTCGTCGACGAGCTTCTCCTGGATCTCGAAGTAGGGCGGCATGTTCTTCGCGTTCGCGCCCTGTGAGAGCTCCTGCGCGAACGCACGGAGGAACTTCGCGCGAGGGTCGGTCGTGACGTACACCCGGTGGCCGAACCCCGGGAATTTGTACTTCGTCGCGAACCCCTTTTCGACGAAGCCCGCGACGCGGTCCACACCGCCGATTTCGTCGAGCATCCTCATCGTTCCATCGGTCGCGCCGCCGTGGAGCGGTCCTTTGAGCGCGCCGAGTGCGGCGGTCACGGCGGCATGCATGTCGGCGAGTGTCGCCGCTGTGATTCGTGCCGCGAACGTCGAGGCGTTCAGGCCATGCTCCGCCTGCAGGATGAAACAGGTGTTGAGGATCTCCGCGGACTTGGGATGGGCTTCGTCGAGACCCGCCATGCGCGCGAAGTTCGCGGCATGTCCGAGGGTTGGGTCCGGGGGCACGGGCTGCTCGCCACGCCGTCGGCGGATGTAGGTCGCGAGGATCGTCGGGAGCTTCGCCGTGAGGCGGATCGATTTTCGGTATTCGGCCTCGTGAGAGTTGTCGCCCTCGCCGGGGTCCTCGACCGCCGAGGCCGAGACGACCGTCCGCAACACGTCCATGGCGGTACCGCTTTCGGACATCTGGCGGAGGATTTCGCGGAGGAAAGGCGAGAGCGTCCGGTGTTTGGTGAGCTCCGCCTTGAAGTCGCGAAGCTGCTCCTTGTTCGGAAGATCGCCATTGAGCAGGAGATACGCGACCTCTTCGTACTCGGCCTTGCCCGCGAGCTCCTCGATCCGGTACCCGCGGTACTGGAGCTCCCCGTCCTCGACCGATGAGATCGCCGTCGTCGTCGCGACGACGCCCTCCAGGCCACGCGGGGCAGCGCCCGGGCGCTGGACGGCCACGACCCGAGTTTGGCACAAGCGCCGAGTTGGGCCCCTCTGTGCCGAAGGTCATGATTGTTAGGACTTGCCACCCCTAGAAGGCCGGGGTACAGTCCGGCGCGGACGGTCAGGCGCGCCTAAACTGTCCGGGGAGGACGAAACAATCGCCAGGCGCGCGCGTTTACTCCATAACGCGCGCTGAAACTGTTAGCCCCTCATCCCACCCACCAGCGGAGGGCGGCGGCCGTGAGGCCGGCGCCCTTTCGCTTTGATACGGGCCGAGCACGCCGGATCCATACAAGCGAGCCCTATCTTCAGATCGAGGACGACCCGAGCCATTGATCACTCGTCTGGGTGGGCGCCGCAGAGCCCCGATCTCCCGGGACCGCTATAGGGCGGTCGCGCGGGGAGCGGGCGTCCCACGTCGGGCTCGGCCGCGCGTGATCGACGTCGCTCTAGTCGTCGCTCTCGCCATCGCCGCGCTCCTGGCGCTGCCTCGTCTTTTCGGCGGCGTTGCCGCGGGGTTCGAGCAGCTGGTCGCGTCCTTTCAGACCTCGGTCCCCCTGCTTCAGGGTCGGAGCGATCTCAAGCTTCCCGCAGGTGGGAGCACGAGCGTTGGCGCCGCCCCGGTGGTCGACGCGCTCCCGGCGTACACGCGCGAACCGCAGCTCAAGCTCTCGGGACGCGTGCCGGCGTTCGCCATTCAGCCGGATCGGAGCCTCCAGGTCGTCGTCAACGGCGCGCTCGTGAAGACCGATCCGCTCGATCCGAGCGGAGCTTTCAACGTGGCGCTCACGCTGCGGGATGGCCCGAACGCGATCAGCGTGACCCTCATCGGCGCTCGGGACGTCGTGGCGTCGTCTTCATACACGGTGGTTCTCGATCGGACTCCGCCGACGGTCACGATCTCGCGCCCGAATGCGGGTGACGTGCTCGACGCGAAGGGCTTCGTGGTCGAGGGATCGACCGAAGCGGGAGCGACGGTCACCGTGAACGGCCACACCGTCGTCCCCACTCCCGAGGGCGCTTTCTCGGATTCGATCCAGGCCGCCGCGGGACCGCTCACCATCAGCGTGGTCTCGCGCGATCGCGCGGGCAACGAGACGACGCAGAAGGTCTCGGTCGTGGTGAGCCAGACGACCAGCGTCGCCGAACCGACGCTCACCGTAGCGCTCAACCAGACCAGCGTCCGTATCGGCCAGCAGGTCGTCGCGGCGATCTACTTCCGCGACGCGATCGGCCCCAAGGCCGGTGTTCAGGTGACGTTGTCGGTCGGTGTCGTCGCGATTGGCTCCGCTGTCACCGACAGCTCCGGCACCGCGCGCATCGGGTTCGCCGCGCCGACGACCGAAGGCGAGATCGGTGTCGTCGTGCTCGGCGGCGGCACATCCGGGAGGGCGACGCTCACAGTCACCTCGCGATAAGCCTGAGGTACGACCCGGGCTCCCGCCCGGCCTGTACTTACAGGGTCATTTGCATGACCCTGAGGTAGCCTCCCCCGATCGTGAGCGAAGCGAACCTCGTCCTCTTCGCGCTGCTCGGCGGCACCGCGCTGCTCCTCTACGGCGTGCGCCTCGTGGGCGAGGGCCTGCAGCGTGCCGCCGGCACGCGTCTGCGACACGTCCTCTCCACCCTAACCGGCAACCGCGTGAAGTCGCTCCTCGTTGGCGCGGGCGTCACCGCGGTGCTGCAGTCCTCGAGCGCGACCACGGTGATGCTCGTCGGGTTCGCGTCGGCCGGGCTGCTGACGCTGCGACAGACCATCGGCGTGATCCTCGGCGCGGACGTCGGCACGACGGTCACCGTGCAGCTCCTGGCGTTCGATCTCCTCGAGCTCTCGCCGCTCGTGGTGTTCAGCGGCTGGTTGCTCTACGTCTCGGGCAAGGGGACCGTGCGCTACGTCGGGCAGGCGATCCTCGGCTTCGGCTTCCTCTTCCTCGGCATGAAGCTCATTCACGACGGCACCGCGCCGCTCGCCTCGAGCGCGCTCGTCGCCGATCTGTTGAGTGCCCTCACCGGCCAGCCGCTCGTGCTGGCTCTCTTCTCGGCGATCTTCACCGCGCTCGTTCGCTCGAGCGCCGCCGTGATCGGCCTTGCGCTATCGCTCGCGTCGGCGGGACTCATGCCGCTCGTCGGCGCGATCCCGGTCATCCTCGGCGCGAACATCGGCACCGCCGCGACCGCGGTCCTCGCCGCCGTCGGCCAAAACGCGGAAGCGCGGCGGGTGGCCGCGGCGCACGCGGCCTTCAAGGTGATCGGCGTCGTGATCTTCTTTCCGTTCATCGGCCCGTTCGCGGATCTCGTGCGCGTGACCGCGCCGGACGTGCAGCGGCAGATCGCGAACGCGCACACGATCTTCAACGTCGCGCTCGCGCTCCTCTTTCTCCCATTCGCCGGCATCGCGGCCGACGTCATCACGAGGTTGATCCCGGAGGGACGGCGGGCCGAATTCGGGGCGATCTACCTCAACCCGGCCGTGCTGGACACCCCGGCGGTCGCGCTCGGGCAGGCGCTCCGCGAGGTGCTGCGCATGGGCGACATCGTCCTCCAGTCGTTGCGCGAGACGCTGCTCGTCCTCGAGCGCAACGACGAAGCCCTCATGCGCGAGGTCATCGCGCGCGACGATCTGATCGACCGGCTGGAGGAGGACATCAAGCAGTACCTCGTGAAGCTCCGCGAGCAGGCGCTGACCGAGGAGCAGGCCGAGCGCGAGACCGCGCTCATCTTCGTCATCGTGAACCTCGAAGAGATCGGCGACGTGATCGACAAGAACCTCATGGAGCTCGCCGAGAAGAAGATCCGGGGGAACCACGTCTTCTCGGCGCAGGGCTGGCGCGAGATCGCCGACCTGCACGCCAAGGTCGTCGATAACCTCGAGCTCGCGATGGGCGCGCTGGCCTCCGGCGACCGCGAGGTCGCCGACAAGGTGATCCGCCACAAGAGTGTCGTCAACGTGATGGAGCGCCAGCTCCGCCAGGCCCATATCCAGCGGCTGCACGAGGGCCTGCGCGAATCGATCGACACCTCGAGCATCCACCTCGATCTCCTTGCTTCGCTGAAGCGCGCGAACTCGCTCATCACCGGCATCGCCTATGCGGTCCTCGGCCAGCACGATGCCTGAGGGACGAGCCTTCGTTGGCACATCGGGTTGGTCGTACGCGAGCTGGAAGCCGAAGTTCTATCCCGAAGGAACGAAGTCCGCGGACTTCCTGCGCTACTACGCGACTCGTTTCAGCACGCTCGAGGTGAACTACACGTTCAATCACCTGCCCACGGAGAAGAACATCGCCGGCTGGAAGGAAGCGACGAGGCCCGGCTTTCTCTTCGCGCTCAAAGCGTCGCAGCAGATCACGCACTACCGGCAGCTGCGCGATCCGGCGGAGACCCTGCCGCTCTTCTTCGACAGGGCGCGCCCGCTGGGCGAGCAGCTCGGTCCGATCCTCTTCCAAACGCCGCCGTGGCTGAAGCGCGACGACGATCGCCTGGCGGGGTTCCTCGCCTCGCTCCCGCGGGACGTTCGCTCCGCGCTCGAGGTACGCGATACGTCGTGGTACGTCGACGAGGTCTACGAACTCCTGCGGACGGTCGGCGTCGCGCTCGTGCACGCCGAAGGTGAGCGGGCGCCCTCGCCGGTCGAGACGCTCGGCGGGACCGCGCCGTTCGCCTACGTGCGGCTACGCAACAGATCCGGCTACCCGGACGAGGCGGTCGAGGCATGGGCTGCGCGACTACGCGAGCTCGTCGCGGCGGGCACGGACGTGTACGCGTACTTCCGCCACGACGACGACGGCTCGAACGCGCTTTCCGCGGAGCGGCTGCGCGGTCTCTTGGCGTGACGGGCATCAGTGAGGCGGCCGTCTCCGCGATCCTCATCGGCTCGTTCGCCGTGTTCATGCTCGTGGCGCAGGTGGCCCGAGCCCGTGGCCGCGAACGCCGTGGTCCGTCCGTGCAGCGTGCGAGCGGCATCGCGCAGTGGGCCCCGTACTTCTTTTGGGTGCCGTACGCGGTCATCTGGTTCCGGCCGGGCCCCTCGCTCGAGCCGTCCGAGCAGATCGTGTGGCTCGGTCTCGTGCTCGGCATCGGGGGTATCGCGTTCGCGCTCTGGGCGATCGTCGCGATCGGTCGGCACTACGACCTCGAGCTCGAGGTCCATGCCGATCACGAGGTCGTGCGCACCGGTCCGTACCGCCTCGTACGTCACCCCATCTACACCGGGCTGCTCGTCCACCTGATCGGCGCGTGCCTCGCGACGGGCAATCTCCTGCTCGTCGCGGGAACGTTCTTCGTGGTCCTGCCGATCCTCTACATCCGCGCGCGCACCGAGGAACGGCTCCTGGGCGAGCAGCTGGGTCCGGCCTACGACGCGTATGCGCGCAAGGTGGGGATGCTGGTCCCGCTCCTGGGTCGCCGCGCCACCTAAGATCGCGCCCGTGACATCGCGCTGGCTGGCGATCTCGGTCGCGATGGGCAATCTCCTCGTTCCGCTCAACTCCACGATGATCGTCGTCGCGCTTCCCCAGGTGGCGCGCGATCTGGGGGTCGATGTCGCGGCGACATCGTGGATCGTCACGTCCTACCTGATCGCGATGGCCTCGCTGCAGCCGATCGCCGGTCGCGTCGGTGATCGCCTCGGCCGGCGGCGCGTGATGCTCGGCGCGCTCGTGTACTTCGCACTCGCGTCGGCCGCCGCGGCGGTGTCCACCTCGCTCGTGCTGCTCGCCGTGTTCCGCCTGCAACAGGCGATCGCGGCCTCCGCGCTCGTTCCAAACGGGCTCGGCCTGCTTCGCGAGGCGCTGCCGAGCGGTCGTCGCGGCGCGGAGTTCGGGATCGTCAGCGCCGCGGCCGGCCTGGGGGCGACGGTCGGGCCACTCGTGGGTGGGTTCCTCGCGGCCGTCGACTGGCGCTGGATCTTCCTGGTCAACGTGCCGGTGTGCGTGGCGGCGTTCGCGCTCGCCTGGCGGGTCATTCCCTCGCGACCTCCGCACGTCACCGCCCGCTTCGATCTGACGGGTGCGGTCGCGCTCGGCGCGCTGCTCCTCGCCGCCGCGTGGGTCCTCACCTCGCTCGGCCGCACGATCGATCTCACCACGATCGCGATCGGGGCCGCGCTCGTTCCGGCGGCGTTCGCGCTGGCGCGGTACGAGTCCGCTCAACCGGATCCCGTGCTCCCGCCGTCGCTGTTCCGCGTCCGCGCCTTCGCGGCAGCGTGCGCGACCGTGAGCTTCCAGAACCTCGCGATGTACGGGACGCTGCTCGCGCTTCCGGTCGCTCTCGCCGGGGCGAGCGTGCGGAGCGGCATCGCGCTCGCGGCCTTCTCTGGCGGATCGATCGTGTTCGCGCCGCTCGGTGGACGCGCCGCCGATCGCTACGGTCCGCGCTGGCCGACGCTCGCCGGGGCGCTGCTGCTCGCGGCAGGACTGCTGCCCCTCGCGCTCACAGCCGCGCAGCTTCCGCTCGAGCTCCTGATCGCGACGCTCGCGATCGCCGGCGTGGGTCTCGCCTTCACCTTCCCGTCGATGCGCCTTGCTGCCGTCGAGGCCGTTCCCGAGCGCTACGCCTCGCTCGCCTCCGGCGTGTTCTCGACGAGCCGGTACTTCGGCGGAATGCTCGGCTCGATCGCCATCGCGATCGCGCTCGGACCGAAAACCTCGGTGGACTCTCTGCGGGCGCTGTTCGCCCTATTCGCGGCCGCCGCGTTCGCCGCGGCGATCCCGAGCCTCGCGCTCCCGGGGCACGGCGTGGCGCACGCGGAGCCGATCGTGGAGGAAGCTGCGGGCTAAGCGGAGAGTCGCCGGACTACGCCCGCCGAGCCGTCGACCTCGACCATCTCGCCGTCGCTGAGCGTCGAGAGCGCCACGCCGGTCGCGACAACGCAAGGCACGCCGAACTCCCGCGCGACGACCGCGGCGTGAGACAGGGAGCCCCCGACCTCGGTGACGACCGCCGCGGCGATCGTGAAGACGGGGACCCATGACGCGTTCGAAGAGCGGCAGACCAGGACATCACCCGGCTGCATCCTCGAGAAGTCGCCTTCAGCGAGCAGCCGTGCGGGCCCGCGCGCGGTCCCAGGTGAGGCCGCGACGCCCTTCAGGACGTGCGGGTCGTCCTGGGCGACGGTGTGATCGAGGTCGATCCGGGCGAGCGAGACGCCCGGCGTGACCGGGAAAGGAGCCGCCTCAGGCGCACCGAGCGTGCGCGGTGGGCGCAGGGTGCTCCAGCGACGCACCTGGGCGGCGCGCTCGGCGATCAGCCCGGCGAGATCCTGCGGTTCCCGCAGCGCGCCCGCCACCTCCGCCGCGTAGAGCAGGTAGATCTCGTCCGGCGAGCGCAGCACGTGCTCGTCGACGAGGCGCGCCCCGAACGCCCGCGCGACACGGTTGACGTGCGCCTGCGCGACGCGGTCGATCCAGTAGTTGTGCTCCTCGGACAGCGGACCCGCGCTCGTTGCCGCGGCGAGCACCTCTTCGAACCGCTCGAGATCGGCGGGACGATTCGCAAGCTGCCTGCGCACGCGCTCGGCAAGCGCGTCCGCCTGCGCCCGCACACGGGCGTGTCGCACACGCGGACTCTCACCGGAGGCGCGGAGACGCTGACCGACGCACGAGATCAACAGCGCGGGATCCTCGACGAACGCCGCTTGGCCCAGCTCGAACCCCTCCTGGCCTACGTCGCCGTGCGCAATGAGGAACGCGTCGGCGGTCCGACCGAAGACATCGCCACCGGCAAGGCCGCGCAGCGCGTCGATGGAGCGTTCGCCTTTGCCGATCGCCTCGGCCACGCCCGGCGTGCGCCGCGCAGACTCGGCAAGCTCGTAGAGATCCAGCTCCAGCCGCTGCAGCGTCGGAGCGAGTCCCTGCGTCAAGGCCAACGCCTGAGCGCCGTCG
>MNEO01000088.1 GCA_001917735.1 Chloroflexi bacterium 13_1_40CM_68_21 | reverse complement strand
TACATCCGCCGCAAGGCGGGCAAGGCCGGCAAGGTGGGCGCCGCGGCGGGGAAGGTCTGAGATGGCTAGAGAGACCAGGCGCGAAAGCAGGACCAGGCGCCACGAGCGTGTGCGCGAGAAGGTCCGCGGGAGCGCGGAACGGCCGCGGCTCGCGGTGTTCCGCTCGCTCACGCACATCTCCGCCCAGCTGATCGACGACGATGCCGGCCGAACGCTCGTCGCGGCCACGAGCATCGCCGCGAAGGACGCCACGGGCATCAAGAGCAAGACGGAACGTGCGAAGGCCGTCGGGGCCATGCTTGGTGAGCGCGCCAAGGCCAAAGGCATCGGCGAGGCGGTCTTCGACCGCGGCGGGTACCACTACCACGGGCGGATCAAGGCGCTCGGCGACGCCGCTCGGAGCGCGGGGTTGAGGTTTTAGGTGGCTCGTATAGACCCGAATCGTTTGGAGCTGACGGAGCGCGTGGTGCAGATCAACCGCGTGTCCAAGGTCGTGAAGGGTGGGCGGCGCTTCTCGTTCTCCGCGATCGTCGTCGTCGGCGATGGCCGCGGTCACGTCGGCGCCGGGCTCGGCAAGGCCGACGAGGTTCCGGGTGCGATCACGAAGGGCCGCGAGGACGCCAAGAAGCACGTCATGCTCGTGCCCCTGGTCGACCGCACCATCCCGCACCGAGTGGAAGCCGATTTCGGGGCGGCGAAGGTGATCCTGCGGCCCGCCTCGAAGGGCACAGGTGTCATCGCGGGCGGTTCGGTCCGCGCGGTGGTCGAGTCCGCCGGCATCAGCGACATCCTCTCGAAGTCGCTCGGCAGCACCAACCCGGTCAATGTCGTCAGAGCGACCATGAAAGCGCTCGGGCAGCTGCGCTCGGTGGAATCGGTCCGTCAGATGCGCGGCCTGCCGCAGCGCGAGCCCGCAGGAGCGCCCTCGTGACGCGGCTCGAGATCCGGCAGAACCGAAGCTCGATCGGCGAGAAGGAAGGCGCGCGGCGCACTCTCTCCGCGCTCGGGCTGCGTCGTACCGGCCAGATCGTCTCGCACGAGGATTCGCCAACGGTGCGCGGGATGCTCCGGCGCGTCGCCCATCTGGTGATCGTGACCGACCGGAAGGCGGAGCGCTGATGCGCGAGCACCAGGTCGGCCGTCCTGTCGGGTCGCGTAAGCCACGCCGTCGCTTGGGACGGGGCACCTCTCAGGGTCAGGGCAAGACCGCGGGACGCGGGACCAAGGGTCAACTCGCCCGTACCGGCCCGGGCCTCCCCGGGTGGTTCGAAGGTGGGCAGACGCCGTTGCACATGCGCGTCCCCAAGCTGCGCGGATTCAAGAACCGCTTCCGCAAGAGCTTCGTCGCGGTGAACGTCGGAACGCTCGCGAACTATGCGGCAGAGGGCAAGGTCTCCCCCGACACGCTCGCCGCGAAAGGCCTCATCGACAAGGAGGCTCGCATCAAAGTGCTCGGTGACGGTGCGATCAGCTCGAAGCTCGAGGTGCATGCGCATTCGGTCTCCGCCACGGCACGCCAGAAGATCGAGTCCGCCGGCGGCTCCATCGTGATCATCGCGACGAAATAGCGCAGATGGGCATGTTCACCGCACTCATCGACTCGCTACGCACGCCCGACCTGCGGAACAAGATCCTCTTCACGCTCGGGATGATCCTGGTGTTCAGGTTCCTCGCGCACGTCCCGCTGCCCGGTGTGAACCAGGACCAGCTGAACGCGCTCCTCCAGAACAACCAGCTCATCAACTTACTGGACCTCTTCTCCGGCGGTGGGCTGGCGCGCTTCTCGATCGTCGCGCTCGGGGTGAACCCGTACATCAACGCCTCGATCATCATGACCCTGCTCAATCAGACGATCCCGGCGCTCGAGCGGCTTTCGAAAGAGGGCGAATACGGGCGCAACCGCATCAACCAGTACACCCGGATCCTGACCGTGCCGCTCGCGCTCCTTCAGGGCATCGGCGTCGCCGTCTTCATGCAGCGTCAGGGCGTGCTGAACGCCTTCGGGCCGTCCAATGTGACGGTAACGCTGTCGATCCTCGCGTCGCTCACCGCCGGCACGATCATCCTCATGTGGCTTGGTGAGCTGATCAGCGAGCGCGGCATCGGTAACGGGATCAGCTTCATCATCTTCGCTGGCATCGTCGGCCGGCTGCCGAACACCATCGAGCAGACCCTCCAGGTCCAGCAGAACTTCCTCGCGCTCGCCTCGATCGCGGTCATCTCGGTGCTCGTGATCGCGGCGATCATCTTCATCCAGGAGGGCCAGCGGCGGATCCCGGTCCAGTACGCCAAGCGCGTGCGCGGGACCCGGATGTACTCGGGTGGAAGCACCCACATTCCCCTGCGCGTCAACAGCGCGGGCGTCATCCCGATCATCTTCGCGATCTCGATCCTCTTGCTGCCGAGCCAGATCGCGCAGTACTTCACCACGAGCGAAACGCAGCTGATCCGTGACGTGGCGACGGGGATCGTGGCCTTCTTCCAGAACCCGATCTTCTATAACTTCACCTACTTCGTGCTCGTCGTCGCCTTCACGTTCTTCTACACGGCGTTCACCTTCATCCCGAACGATGTCGCCGACAACATCAAGCGCTACGGCGGCTTCATTCCCGGTATCCGGCCCGGCCGCCCGACCGCCGAGTTCCTCTCGCGGGTGGTGACGCGGATCACGATCGCCGGCGCGCTTTTCCTCGGGATCGTCGCGGTCATGCCAACGCTCGTCGGGGACATCACCGGCGTCCAGACCTTGCGTCTGGGCGGGACGAGCATCCTCATCGTCGTCGGCGTGGTGGTCGAGACCATGAAGCAACTCGAGGCGCAGCTGCTCCAGCGGAGCTACGAGGGGTTCATCCGTTAGTGGCAGATGGCCGAGCGACGAGCGACGAAACCAGCCTTGAGACCCTCTCCGCCACGGGAGTCGCGCGGTTGAGCGCGGGCGATCTCATCGTCATGGGTCCACCCGGGGTGGGGAAGGGCACGCAGGCGAAGGCGCTCGCCCAGCAGAACGGCTGGGTACAGCTCTCCACCGGCGAGCTCTTCCGTGACCACATTCGCCGCCAGACCGAGCTCGGGCGGCGCGTGAAGACTTATCTCGACCAGGGCCACTACGTGCCGGACGATGTGACCGTCGGAGTGGTCCGCGAGCGGCTAGGCGCCATCTCGCCCGCGACGCGAGTCCTGTTCGACGGCTTCCCCCGCACGGTCGCGCAGGCCGAAGCGCTCGACCGTCTCCTGGAGGAGCTCGGCCGGCGGGTCGACGCGGTGCTGCTGCTCGACGCCCCGCGCGAGGAGCTCCTCGCGCGGCTGTCCAGTCGCGCCATCACCGAAGCGCGCACCGATGACACGCCCGAAGTGATCGCGAGGCGGCTGGACGTCTACCACGGTGAGACGAGCCCGGTCATCGCGTATTACGACGACCGCGGCCTCGTGAAGCGCGTCAACGGCGTCGGCACGGTTGACGAGGTGACGCGGCGGCTCCGCGAGGCCGTCGATTGATCACGCTGAAGACGCCCGCGCAGCTGGCGCAGATGCGCGAGGCCGGACGGGTCGTCGCTGCGATGCTCGACGCGTGCCGCGCCGCCGTACGGCCGGGGATCACGACGGCGGAGCTCGATCGCATCGCCGCCGAGGTACTTCGGAAGGCGAACGCGACGAGCTCGTTCTTCGGCTATTACGGCCACCCGATCAAGCGTGAGGTGCCGCCGGGATTCCCGCGGACGATCTGCACCTCGATCAACGAGGAGATCGTCCACGGCATCCCCTCACCGAAGCGGAAGCTGCGCGAAGGCGACATCGTGGGCATCGACGCCGGGGCGATCATCGACGGCTGGCACGCGGACGCCGCGATCACTCTCCCGGTCGGCAGGGTGTCGCCCGAGGCCGATCGCCTCATCCGCGTGACCGAGGAGGCGCTGCGCATCGGGATCGCCAAGGCCCAGGTCGGCGGACGGATCGGGGACATCGGCGCCGCGATCGAGGAGTTCGTGCGTGCCCAGGGCTACAGCGTCGTGCAGAACTACGTCGGCCACGGGATCGGCCGGGCGATGCATGAAGAGCCGCAGGTGCCCAACTACAAGCCGGCCCGCGGACACCCCAACCCGCCGATCAGCGAGGGGCTCTGCATCGCGATCGAGCCGATGGTCAACATCGGTGGCCCGGCGACGCGGACGCTCGAGGACCAGTGGACGGTCGTAACCGCCGATCGCAGCCTCTCGGCGCATTTCGAGCACACCCTTGCCTGTACGGCCGCCGGACCGGTCATCCTGACGGTGCCCGGAGAGGGCGCGGCGGTCGCCGCATGAAGCGTCTTGCCGGAGAGTGGCCGGTCTTGGTACACTTTTGGTTCCCGTGGGCAGATGCCGCGGGTAAGCCTGTGTCTGGAGCGTAATTGGCGAGCAAGCCGAGCAACAAAGAAGTCATCGAAGTGGAAGGGACGGTTTCCGAAGCCCTTCCGAACGCGATGTTCAAGGTCGAGCTTCAGAACGGCCACGCGGTGCTCGCGCACATCAGCGGCAAGATGCGGATGAACTTCATCCGGGTCGTGCCGGGCGACAAGGTTCTAGTGGAGCTGTCGCCGTACGACTTGAAACGAGGACGCATTACCAGGCGAGTGAGGTATTAGTGAAGGTCCGCGCATCGGTCAAGAAGCGTTGCGACAAGTGCAAGATCATTCGGCGCGAGCGGCAGATCCTCGTGATCTGCTCCGAGCCGAAGCACAAGCAGCGGCAGGGATAACAGCGTATGGCCCGGATCGCTGGCGTCGACATCCCGCGCGAAAAGCGCGTCGACGTGTCGCTGCGCTACATCTTCGGCATCGGCGAGACGACCGCGCGCCAGGTGCTCGAGCAGGCGCGCGTCGACGCTGGCACGAGGGTGCGCGACCTCACCGAGCCGCAGGTCGCGAAGATCCGTGAGGTCATCGATCGCGGTTACACGGTGGAAGGCGATCTGCGACGCGAGATCGCGTTGAACATCAAGCGTCTCCAGGAGATCGGCAGCTACCGCGGTCTTCGACACCGGCGCAACCTGCCGGTCCGTGGCCAGCGCACGCGCACGAACGCGCGTACGCGGCGCGGCCAGCGCAAGACGGTGGCCGGAAGGAAGAAGGCGGTGGCAAAGACCTAATGGCCGAGACCAAGCCGGAAAAGCAGGAGAAACAAGAGAAGCCCGAGCGTCCTCCCAAAGGGGAGAAGGCGGAGGCGGAAGCGCAGGGCGCGGCCGCCGCCGAGCCGAAGGCCGCGCCGCGCCGTCGCCGCGAGAAGCGTGTCGTCCCGCGCGGCGCCGCACATGTGAAGGCCTCGTTCAACAACACGATCATCTCGCTCACCGACCCCGCGGGGAACGTCATCGCGTGGTCGTCGGCCGGCTCGTCGGGCTGGAAGGGGTCACGCAAGAGCACCCCGTACGCGGCGCAGGTCGCCGCGGAGAACGCGGCGCGCAAGGCGCTCGACCTCGGGCTCAAGACCGTCGAGGTCTTCGTCCGCGGCCCGGGAGCCGGACGCGAGGCTGCGATCCGCGCCCTCGAGGCGACCGGCCTCGAGGTGACCGCCATCACCGACGTCACCCCGATCCCACACAACGGCTGCCGGCCCCCGAAGCGGAGGCGCGTCTGATGGCTAGATATACCGGCCCTGTGTGTCGCATCTGCCGCCGCGAGGGGATGAAGCTGTTCCTCAAGGGTGAGAAGTGCTTCACGAAGTGCACCTTCGAGAAGCGGTCCTCTCCGCCGGGCATGCATCAGCAGCGCAGGCGCAAGGTCTCCGACTTCGCGCTGCAGCTTCGCGAGAAGCAGAAGGCGCGACGGATGTACGGCGTCCTCGAGCGCCAGATGAAGAACACGTTCGAGCGCGCCGCCGAGGTGACCGGCGCCACCGGCGAGACCCTGCTCATCAATCTCGAGAGGCGTCTCGACAACACCGTGTACCGATCCGGCTTCGCCAAGTCGCGTTCGCAGGCACGGCAGCTTGTCAGCCACGGCCACATCACCGTGAACGGACGCGTGACCAAGACCCCGAGCTACTCGGTGCAGGCCGGCGACGCGCTCGCCGTTAGGGAGTCGAGCCGCTCATCGAACTACTTCAAGGAGATGACCGCCTGGGCGAAGACGCAGACCCGCCCCGGCTGGCTCGAGGTCGATCCCGACGCGTACACCGCCAAGGTGCTCGCACTCCCGAGTCGCGAGCAGATCGAAGCTCAGGTCAACACCCAGCTCATCGTTGAGCACTATTCGCGCTAGCCCCGCGCAGGAAGGAAACCGAAGCCCATGACCCTTGTCGAGCTTGACTACCCCAAGATCGAACGCATCGAAGGTGACGACCGCTACGCGAAGTTCGCGTGCGAGCCGCTTCCGCCCGGCTACGGCACCACGCTTGGGAACTCGCTCCGTCGCGTGCTGCTGTCCTCGCTCCCCGGTGCGGCGATCACCGCCGCCCGCGTTCGCGGCGTAGCTCACGAGTTCTCCACGATCCCCGGCGTGAAGGAGGACGTGGTCCAGATCGTCCTCAACCTGAAGCAGATCCGTCTCCGCTCATTCGCGAACGAGCCGGTCACCCTCACGCTCGAGAAGACCGGACCGGGCGACGCGACCGCGGCCGACATCATGACCACGAGCGAGATCGAGATCGTGAACCCCGACGCGAAGATCGCGACGCTCGAACCTGACGCCTCGCTGTGGCTCGAGCTCACCGTCGAGACCGGGCGCGGATTCCACTCGGCCGACCGGCGCGAGGGCCTTCCGATCGGGGTCATCCCGATCGACGCCCTGTACAGCCCGGTGCGCAAGGTGAACTTCGCCGTCGAGAGCACCCGCGTCGGTCAGGTGACGAACTATGACCGCCTGATCCTCGAGGTGTGGACCGATGGCACGACCACTCCGGACGACGCCGTCGCCCAGGGCTCGCAGATCCTCGTCCAGCAGTTCTCGCTCTTCGCCGGCCTCACGCGGTCGCAGACCGCGCTCGCCCAGCCGGAGCGTACGAACGGCTCGGCTCTCCCGGCCGCGATCGCGGACATGCCGATCGAGGACCTCGACCTGCCGCAGCGCGCCTTCAACTCGCTGAAGCGGCACGGCATCACCAAAGTCGGGCAGCTACTGCAGACGCCGGACGACGAGCTCCTGCGCATGCGGAACTTCGGCAAGAAGTCGCTCGACGAGATCAAGGAGCGTCTTGCGGCGCGGGGGCTGATCGAGCCGCCCGTCCGCGACGAGACCGCCGTCGAGGAAGCCCCGCCCGAAGAGGAGACCAGCATCAGCGAGGGCGAGGAGAGCCAGAGCTAATGCCGCATCAGGTCCACCAGCGGAAGTTCGGGCGCCGGACCGGCCACCGCCGGTCGATGCTCCGCAACCTGTCGCTTTCGGTCCTGCGCTACGAGCGCGTGAAGACCACCGAGGCGAAGGCCAAAGAGGTGCGTCTCTTCATCGACCGGATGATCAACCTGGGAAAGGACGGATCCCTCGTCGCCCGTCGGCGCGCGCTGGCGTGGCTTCCGGAGCCGGTCATCGTCGAGAAGGTCTTCAACGATCTCGCCGGGCGCTGGCCCGATCGCGGCTCCGGCTACGTCCGGCTGACGCGGATCTCGCGCCGCGTCGGCGACGCCGCGCCCCAGATGCTGCTCGAGCTCGTTCCCGCCCCCGAAAAGCCCGCCGAGAAGGGCGTCGCCACCGCGGAAGCGGCGAAGCCACGCCGCCGCCTTGCGCTGCCCGGCAGGCGCGCATTGGACAAGAAGGCCGAGACGAAGGCCGAGACGAAGGCCGAGACGAAGGCCGAGACGAAGGCCGAGACGAAGGCCGAGACCAACGCCAAGGCCGCGGTACGACGGAACGCGCTACGCCGGGTTCCAGGTGCAGCCGAACGCACCGACCGTGCAGGCGGAGCTCGAGCGAGCGCTGAGCATCGTCTGCGACGAGGCGGTCCGGGTCACCGGCGCCGGGCGGACCGATGCCGGGGTGCACGCGAGCGGACAGGTCATCGATTTCCGGACGGCAAGCGCGCTGGACGGAGCGACGATCGGCCGGGGGGTCAACGCCCTCCTGCCGGAGGACATCGCGGTCTCGGGGCTGGGGCCCGCGGCGGAAGACTTTCACGCGCGGTTCTCGGCGACGGGACGGACATACGAATATCGGATCCGAAACGCGCCCGAGCGCGATCCGCTCGAGCGGCTTCGCGAACACCACGTCGACGCAGCGCTCGACGTCCCGGCGATGCGGGAGGCCAGCGCGTCGCTCCTCGGCCGCAAGGACTTCTCGGCGTTCGCGGCGGGCCCTGGAGGGGTTCGCACGATCCGGAGCGCGGAGTGGTGCTCAGAGGGCTCACTCGTGCGTTTCGAGATCACCGCGGATGCGTTCCTGCGTGGCATGGTGCGCGCGATCGTGGGAACGTTCCTCTGGGTCGGTCGCGGGAAGATCGACGGAGCGGCGTTCGCCCGGATCGTCGATACGCGCGACCGCGCGAAGGCCGGTCCGAGCGCGCCAGCGAACGGTCTGTGCCTGGTCGACGTTGAATACGAAGTCGGAGGTCGAGGGGCGGAGCCCCCCGACAGCGAGGTAGATGAATAGCAAATGAAGACATACGCAACGAAGAGCAGCGAGATCACGCGGAGCTGGCAAGTCGTCGACGCCGACGGTGCGACGCTCGGCCGTCTCGCCACGGAAGTGGCGACGCTCCTGCGCGGTAAGCACAAGGCCACGTTCTCGCCGCACCTCGACACCGGCGACCCGGTGATCGTCATCAATGCGGTGAAGATCAAGGTCACCGGCAACAAGCTGCAAGCGAAGCGCTACATCCGGCACTCGGGATACCCCGGGGGTCTGCGTTCGGAGACGCTCGAGCGGCTCCTCTCGCGCCGCCCGGAAGAGGTCATCCGCCGAGCGGTGCGCGGCATGCTGCCCCGGAACCGACTGGGCGAGCAGATGATCCGCAAGCTCCACGTCTACGCCGGTGCCGAGCACCCTCACGCCGCGCAAAAGCCCGAACCCCACCGCTCCACGAAGGAGACACAGTCGACCCCGAAGGAGTCAGCTTCATGAAGACCGCGCCGTACTTCCAGGGCACCGGCCGCCGCAAGACCTCCATCGCCCGCGTCCGCCTCGTGCCTGGCGAAGGCGCGGTCGTCGTGAACGGGAAGCCGCTCGACGACTACTTCGCGCGCGACGGCGCGACCGAGCAGGCCCTCCTGCCGTTCTCCGTGACCAACACCGCGCGGCGGTTCAACGCCATGGTCAAGGTCGAGGGCGGCGGGGTGAGCGGCCAGATCGGGGCGATCGCGCACGGCATCGCCCGCGCTTTGATCCAGTCCGACAAGGAGCACGCCGCGCCGCTCCGCAAGGCAGGCCTGGTGACCAGGGACCCCCGCGCCAAGGAGCGGAAGAAGCCAGGTCTCAAACGGGCGCGAAAGGCTCCTCAGTTCACCAAGCGGTAGCCCAAAAGAGCGGGCCGAGCGCAGACTACGAGCGTGGCCGGGACTAACTTCAACTATCAGGTCGCTCTCAAAGAAGGTCTCAACAACCTTCAGCAGGGCCGGCTGCGCCAGGCGGAGCAGAGCTTCAAGTACCTCGTCGACAAATTCCCAGGCGCCGAGGGTGGCTACCGCGGCCTGGCGAAGGTGCACTTCGAGCAGGAGGACCGCGCGGGTGCACTCCGGGTGCTCCGGGATGGAGCGCTCGCGCTCAGCAAGTCAGGCGAACGGTCGGCAGCCATCGGTCTCTTGCGCGAGGCGGTCGCCCTCGACGCTCGCGACCTCTCAACCCACCGGCGTCTCGCCGCGGCGCTCGCGCTCGCGGGAGACAAGGAGGCCGCGGTCCAGGAGTACGCGCGATTCATCCGTGACCTCCGCGAAGCGGGCGACGTCGAACGCGCCAAGATCGAAGTCGCGTACGCGATGGGCCAGCTGAGCGACGCACCGGGTGTCGCTTCGCTCGAGCGCATCGCGAGCGGCGATGGCGAGTCGCCGCCGCGCCCGGATGCGAGTGCGCGCGACGCCGCGCGTTCGGCAGCTTTGGGCCCGACCGCGCTGCGTCCGCATGCCCCGGAGCCGTGGGTCTCGCGACCGGCGTCCGCGGCAGACCCTCGCGCGCCGGTTGAGCCTATGCCAAAGGCGACGCGCAACGCGGATCCGTGGGCCGCGCACGAACCCGCTTCACGAACTCCGCTGGAGGAAATCGCAGTCGCCGCCGAGAAATGGATCGCGTCCGCGCCGTCGAGCGACCCCGAAAGCGCCGCATCCGTCGCCGCCGACGAGCTCGTGCCTTCGGAGACGGACTCCCAAACGGTCGAGGAGGCAGCGGCCAGATACCTCGCGACCCGGGATCCGCGCGCGGCGCCGCTCGCGCTCGAGGCCGCGCGCCGCTATATCAAGGACGGCCAGACCGACGCGGCATCCGACCTGCTGTTACAGCTCATCGCGGCCGGCGTCGCCGACCACGACGCTCAGCGGCTGCTCGTCGAGGTCGCGCGCACGCTCGGCAAGCGCGAGGTCGCGAAAGCGAAATGCCAGCTGCTCGTGCAGGCGCTGCTCCTCGACGGCCGCAATGACCTAGCCGCGGAGGTCGAGGCCCTGGCTCAGGCCGAATAGATGGAGCAGATCCGCGAGCAGCTCGACAAGCTCCTCTCCAGTCTTCTCAACGGTCAGCCGCTCGGCTGGAACAACGTCCTCGACATCGTCATCGTGGCGGTGTTCATCTACTACGTGCTGGTCCTCATCCGCGGGACGAAGGCGGTCCAGCTTCTCATCGGCGTCCTCGTGCTCGTGCTGATCTACTGGATCGCGCGCTCGCTGCAGCTGACGCTGACGACCCTTCTCCTGCAGGCCCTCTTCGCCGTCGCCCTCATCGCGCTCGTCGTCGTCTTCCAGCCGGAGCTGCGTCGCGCGCTTGGCCAGATCGGACAGCTCGGGCCGCTGAACCGGTTGCTCCTGCCGGGCGGGGAGGAGCAGATCGAGGGCATCGTCGACGAGCTCGTGCGCGCGGCGCTCCTGATCAGCGAAGCCAAGCACGGCGCGCTCATCGTCTTGGAGCGCGCGACGGGGCTGCAGGACTACAGCGAGACGGGCGTGCCGGTCAACGGGAAGCTCACGGCCGAGCTCCTCGCGTCGATCTTCATGACGCGGTCGCCCCTGCACGATGGCGCGGTAATCGTGCGCGGCGGCCAGATCCTCGCGGCCGCGTGCTTGCTGCCGCTCGAGGAGACTGCTGAGCGGAGCGCCCATCGGTACGGCATGCGCCATCGCGCCGCGCTCTCCATCAGCGCACAGACCGACGCGATCGTCGTCGTGGTCTCCGAAGAGACGCAGGCGATCTCGATCGCCGCGGGCGGCCGGATCATCGGCGCGCTCGACGAGGAGCGGCTCCGCCGGGTCCTCTCGTCGCTTCTCCGGAGCCGGATCCAGCCGCTACCTTTCCGCAGCAAGGCCTCCTAGCCTTTGGCGCGCGTCCCGCTCCCGACGCGCCCGTTGCTACCGCGGCGCCGGCTCAACCTTCGCCGTGCGATCACCAACGACTTTCCGCTGAAAGCCACGGCGATCCTGGTCGCGGTGATCCTGTGGGCGGTCTCTCTTGTGAACGCGGCGCCCGTCGAGGTGGCCCGCGAATTCGGCGGTCGCGTGCCGGTCGAGCGCCCGGGGGTGCCGCCGGGCTACGTGTTACAGGGCCAGCTCGGCGACGTCGGCGTGACGCTCCGCGGGACGGAGGCTGCGCTGTCAAACGTCGTCGCGTCAGATCTGCACGCGACCCTTGATCTCGGGCCCGCCGACCTCCACCGCGCCGATCCGCAGGACCTCCCCGTGCGTGTCCTTCTCGCGAGCGCCGGCGTCCGGGTGGTGGACATCTCGCCCGCGACCGTGAACGTCCGTATCGAGCCGATCACCTCCCGGCCCGCGGCGGTTCAGGCGCGCTTCGCCAACGATCCGCCGGCCGGCACCTTCGCGGGCGACGCCGCGATCACGCCCACCGAGGTGAAGGTCAGCGGTCCGGCGAGCCAGGTCGCGAGGATCGCTGCGCTCTACGCGACAGTGCGTTTCGGGAACGCGGTCACCGATCTTGTCCAAAGCGTGCAACCGGTCGCAGTTGACGCAGCCGGGACGAGCATCGAGGGACTCACCGTGGATCCCGCCGTTGTCCAGGTCACCGTGCCAGTGCTGCCGACGGCTACCACGCGAACCGTCCCGGTGGTGCCCGCGGTGCGCGGGTCGGTGGCGAGCGGGTACTGGATCTCGCGCGTGACCGTCGATCCCGCGGTGGCCACCGTGCGCGGCGAGGCAACGGTGCTGAGCGCGGTCGACCAGGTCGCCACCGCGACGATCGACATCAGCGGGCTCACCGAGGACAGGACCTATCAGGTCGGGCTCCTGCTACCGGCCCAGGGCACGACACTCATCAAGGCCGCCCAGGCGACGGTGACGGTGTCCGTCGCGGCGCTCACGGGGACCCGCGCGTTTCCGGTGGTCGCCGTCCAAGCTACCAATCTCGGCAGCAGCCTCTCAGCGGAGTTCGATCCTCCGAGCGTCGGGGTCCTCGTGGCCGGTCCTCTGCCGGCGCTGAGTTCCATCACGCTCGCGCAGGTCGGCGCGGTGGTGGACGCGTCCGGCAGGGGGCCCGGCACCTACCCGGTTGACCTGACCGTTCGAGTCCCCACGGGCCTCACGGCCCAGAGCGTGCAACCGACCCGAGTCATGCTCACGATACGAGCGAGGAGCGGTTGACCAGGCTTTTTGGCACCGACGGTGTCCGCGGTGTCGCCAACCTCGATCTGACGCCGGAGCTCGCGCTCCGGCTCGGCCGCGCTGCCGGGAATGTGCTCGGCGGTCCCGGCCACTCCGTCGTGATCGGTCGCGATACCCGCCGCAGCGGCCGCATGCTCGAGAGCGCGCTCGCTGCGGGGTTGTGCTCGGTCGGCATGGAGGTCCGTCTCGTGGGCCACATACCGACGCCGGGACTCGCGTATCTGGCGAAAGCCCACGATTTCGTGGCCGGCGCCGTCATCAGCGCGTCGCACAATCCGGCGCCCGACAACGGCATCAAGTTCTTCGACCACCGCGCTCAGAAGCTCCCCGACGCGACGGAGGACCGGATCGAGGCGCTCATGACAGGTGAGGACACCCTTCCGCGCCCGACCGAGGGCGGAATCGGTCTGGTCGGCGACGCACGCGGTCTGGTGAAGGAGTACGAGGACTTCCTCCTCTCGATGGCGCCGCGCCTGGACGGCATGCGCATCGCGCTCGACTGCGCGAACGGCTCGACGTACCGCGTCGCGCCGGCCGTGTTCGCCCATGCCGGCGCGGAAGTGCTCGCGTACTTCGACACGCCCGACGGCCAGAACATCAACGCCGGCTCGGGCGCGACCGCGCCCGAGGCGCTGCAGCGGCTCGTCGTCGACAACAAGGCGGATGCGGGGTTCGCGTTCGACGGCGATGGCGACCGCGTGATCGTCGTCGACGAGCGCGGTCGCGCCCACAACGGGGATTTCGTGCTCGCGCTGGCCGCGCGACACTTCGCGCGACACGGCCGCCTCGACCCGATGCTCGTCGTGGGCACGGTCATGACCAACGGCGGTCTCGAATCGACGCTCGCCAAGGACGGCATCGCCCTCGTGCGTACGCAGGTCGGCGACCGGTATGTGTGGGAAGAGATGGAGCGCCGCGGCGCGCAGTTCGGCGGCGAGTCATCCGGGCACGTCATCTTCCGCGAATACTCGGCGACCGGCGACGGCATCCTGACGGCACTCGAGGTCCTGCATCTCGCGCGCAACGAGGGCCGTACGCTGGCCGAGCTCGCCGACGACATGCAGTTTTGGCCGCAGGTCACCCGCAACGTGAAGGCTGCGCGGCGGCGCGAATGGGAGCAGAACGACGCGTTCAGAGCCGCCAAGAAGCAGGCCGAAACGACGCTCGGTTCGAGCGGACGTTTGCTCGTACGGCCTTCCGGGACCGAGCCCGTCCTGCGGATCACCGTCGAGGCACGCGACGCGGCGCTCGCCTCGAGCACGGCCGAGATGCTCGCGCGCGTCGCCGAAAAGGAGCTCGTCTGAAATGTGCGGGATCGTCGGGTACGTCGGTCCACGCGAGGCGCTCCCGCTGCTCATGACCGGACTCCGGCGGCTCGAGTACCGCGGCTATGACTCCGCGGGCGTGGCCGTCCAACAGGACGGGTCACTCGAGGTCATGCGCGCCGAAGGAAAGCTCGATAACCTCGCGGCGATCGTTCGTTCCCACCCGACCGCCGGGCACACCGGCATCGGGCACACGCGCTGGGCTACCCACGGCCGTCCCAGCGAGCAGAACGCGCATCCGCACGTCGATTGCGGCGGAGTCACCGCGGTCATCCACAACGGGATCATCGAGAACTTCGAGACGCTGAAGGCCCCGCTCGTCGCGAAGGGCCACCGCTTCTCGAGCGAGACCGACACCGAAGTGGCGGTCCACATGCTCGAGGACGAGCTCGCGAAGGGCGGTTCGCTCGAGGATGCGGCACTTGCGGTGCTCCCGCGGCTCGAGGGCGCGGCGGCGCTCGCGTTCATTTCTTCGCGCGACCCCGGAAAGATCGTCGCCGCGCGCATCTCGAACGCCGGCGGCGTGCTGATCGGGTACGGCGATGGCGAGAACTTCATCGCGTCGGATGCCCCTGCGCTGCTCGAGCACACACGCAGGGTCAGCTTCCTCGACCACGGTGAAGTAGCGATCGTCACCAGGGATGCCGTGAGGTTCAGAAAGATCTCCGGCGAGACGATCGAGAAGAAGATCGAGACCATCACTTGGGACCCGATCGCCGCGGCGAAGTCCGGTTTCAAGCACTTCCTGCTGAAGGAGATCCACGAGCAGCCCCGGGCGATCTCGGACACCCTCCTCGGACGGGTCGATCGCGCCACCGGGCGCGTCGTTTTCGATGCCGACCTCAAGTTCGATGACGCGTTCGTACGCGCGTTGCCGCGCATCAGCTTCGTCGCATGCGGCACCGCGTCATACGCGGCGCTCGTGGGCAAGTACCTCATCGAGCGGCTCGCTCGCATCCCGTGCGACGTCGAAATCGCATCCGAGTACCGCTACCGCCAGCCGGTCGTGGCCCCGGGCCAGCTCGTCATCGCCGTCACGCAGTCCGGCGAGACGGTGGACACGCTCGCGGCCATGGAGGAAGCCAAGAAGCATGGAGCACGCCTCCTCTCGGTGGTGAACGTGGTGGGGAGCCAGGCCAGCCGGGTCGCCGACGACGTCATCTACCTTCACGCCGGCCCCGAGATCAGCGTGGCGTCGACGAAGGCCTACACGGCGATGCTCGTCGACCTCTACCTCCTCGCGATCCACTTCGCGCAGCGCCGCGGCACGCTTGAGCCCGAGCGCTCGCGTCGCCTCCTCGCCGAGGCGTTCCATCTGCCGACCCTTGTCGACGCGGTCCTGCGCGAGGAGCCTAAGGTGCGCGCGCTCGCATATCGCTACCACGCCGCGCGGAACTTCCTCTTCCTGGGCCGTGGTGCGAACTACCCGACGGCGCTCGAGGGAGCGCTCAAGCTCAAGGAGCTGTCGTACATCCACGCCGAAGGGACCGCCGCGGGTGAGATGAAGCACGGCACGAACGCGCTCATTGACGAAGATCTACCGGTCGTCGCGATCGCGTTGCGGGATAGCGTTTACAAGAAGATGCGCTCGAACATGGAGGAGGTCCGCGCTCGTGCCGGCGTGCTGATTGCGATCGCGAACGATGATGACGACGAGATCACAGGAAAGGCCGAGGAGATCATCCGGATCC
>MNEO01000045.1 GCA_001917735.1 Chloroflexi bacterium 13_1_40CM_68_21 | reverse complement strand
TCCGGCCGACCTTCGCCCACGCCGGGAACTATTCGGCGGCGTGGCAGTACCTGGACGCCATCCGCAGAGCCGGCACGGACGACCCGGATGCCGTCATCAAGCAGCTCGAGGGCTACAAGTTCAACGACTTCTTCATCCGCAACGGCTACATCCGCCCCGAGGACCACTGGGTGCAGCACGACGCCCTCCTCGCGCAGGTGAAGCCGGCGGCCGACGTAAAGGAGAAGTTCGACTACTCGAAGGTCCTGGGCACCCTCAAGGCAGACCAGGTCTCGCGCCCGCTGTCCGAGACCGGCTGCCAGATGCCTAAGTAGCGCAGAGTGAGAGGTGCGGCGCGAGCTGCGCCGCACCTCGATCATCAAGTCGATGGATCTCGGCTACGCGACTCTTCAGGTCTTCAATGGCCTCGTCAACGGGGCGTTCTACGCGCTGCTCTCGCTTGGCCTCGCGGTCATCTTCGGCATGCTTCGTGTCGTCAACTTCGCGCACGGGGCCTTCTACATGCTCGGCGCGTTCGCCGCGTACCTCTTGCAGCTCGACCTGGGCGTCGGCTTCTGGCCGGCGCTCGTCCTCGCGCCGGCGGGCGTCGCGCTCGTTGGAATCATCGTGGAACGGCTGCTCCTGCACCGGCTCTACGGTCTCGATCCGCTGTACGGCTTTCTCCTGACCTTCGGCCTGACCCTTCTCATCCAGGACGGAATGCGCGTCCGTTTCGGCCTGCAGGGTCAGCCGTACGCGACCCCCGCGGAGCTCGGCGGGTCGCTCTCCCTCGGTCTGATCGCGTATCCCGCGTACCGCCTCTTCGTCATCGCCTTCTCCCTCGCGGTCTGCGTGGCGGTGTGGTACGCGATCGAGCGGACCCGGCTCGGGATGGTCGTGCGTGCCTCGATCGAGCGGCGTGATCTGACGCGGGCGCTCGGCATCAGCGTGGATCGCTGGGTCACAGGGACGTTCGCGTTCGGGATCGCCCTCGCGGGGCTCGCCGGCGTGCTGGCCGCACCGATGCGCAACGTGTCGCCGACGATGGGTTCCGAGCCGGTGATCCTCACGTTCGCGGTCGTCGTCATCGGCGGTATGGGGTCGATCGCCGGCGCGGTGGTGGCTGGATTCGCCGTCGGCGTGCTCGCGAGCCTGGGAGCGATCGTCAATCCCGCCCTCGAGAACGTCCTCGTGTTCGCGTTGATGGCGGTCGTCCTCCTCGTACGTCCCGCCGGTCTCTTCGGCTCGCTCGAGGCGCGATGAGCCGTCGCTCGCTGCGTATCGCCCTGGTGGTCGCCGGGTTGGTCGTCGCGCTCGCGCTGCCGCGCGTCATCTACTCGGTGCTCGCGCTCGACATCCTGCTCTGGGCCCTCTTCGCGATGTCGGTCGACCTCCTCGTCGGCTACGTCGGCCTGCTCTCCTTCGGTCACGCTGCGTTCTGGGGAGGCGCTGCCTACGTCGCTTCGCTGCTCGCGCGCGACCTCCGGCTCGCGTTTCCGCTCGCCGCGCTCGCCGGGGTCACCGCGGCGATGGCGCTCGCGGTCCCGGTCGGCTATCTGTCCATCCGGCGGCGAGGGATCTACTTCGCGATGGTGACGCTCGCGTTCGCCCAGATGCTCTTCTACCTCGTGAACGAGCTGCGCGGTGTGACCGGCGGAGAGAATGGCGTTCAGGGTGTCCCACGCCTGCTCTGGGGTGTCAGCGTCAGCCGTCCGGGGGATTTCTATTACGCCGCCCTGCCGCTCGTGCTCTTCGGCTACTTCGCGGTGTTTCGCATCACGCGCTCACCGTTCGGCCACGTCCTCGCCGCGATCCGCGACAACGAGGCGCGTGCGCAGGCCCTCGGATATCCGACGCCCCGCTACAAGCTCCTCGCCTTCGTCCTCTCGGCCGGCGTCGCCGGGCTGGCCGGATCGCTCTACGCGATCGGACACGGCTTCGCGTCGCTCGATCTCCTCCATTGGACGACCTCCGGTACGGTGGTCCTCATGGTCGTCCTCGGCGGCACGGGAACCCTCTGGGGCAGCCTGCTCGGGGCCGCGATCGTCCTCTTCCTGCGCGACCAGCTCTCGAGCGTGACCGAGGCCTCGGACGCGGTCACCGGCGCGATCCTCATCGCGATCGTCCTCGGCTTCCGTCGCGGCCTGTGGCGAAGCCTCGCCGTGCTGCCCGCGCGTGCCGTCAGGAGGCTCGCGCGGACGTGATCGCGCGGACGAGCGCGACGACCAGCGCCGCGATGAGGACGAAGAACACGACCGCGAGGAGCGCCGCGAGATCGAGCACCGGGGGCCCCGCAGGTTCGGGGAAGATGCCCTGGAAGGGCCGCACGAGGGGCTCCGTGACCCCGTAAAGGCCCGAGACCAGGGGCTGATTCGCGTTCGCGCCCGTGAGCTTGAGGATGAAGCGGATCAGCAGTAAGACCTCGAGCACCGTGAACACGAGGGTGACGACGCGCGTCACGGTCCAGACCGTGCTTGTGGTCGCGACGGTCGTCGGACCCACGTTCACGTTCGAAGCGGCTGCGGGCCGTTCGATGATGCGCTCGCGCTCGTTCCGTTCTACGCGCTCGGTGGAGTCGTGGTCGTGTGGTGCCGATGTAGCCATGCTCCAGCAGGGCAGCAGGTGGCATGCCAAATCGTTACCCTGCCAAGCGGCCGTGGATTTCCCATTCGCGCATCGCCAGCGGGTGCGCTTCGGCGAAACGGATCTGCAAGGTGTCGTGTACTACGCGAATTACCTCGTGTTCGCCGAGGTCGGACGCGTCGCGTATCTGCGCGAGCTCGGTGTCGTCTACGAGCGCGATCTCGTGGCGCACGGCGTGGACTTCACGATCGGCGAGGCGCGCGTCCGCTATCACGCGCCGCTGCGCTTCGACGACGAATACGACATCAAGGTGCGCGTCGGTGAGATCCGCCACTCGTCCTGGGCTTTCGAGTACGCGATCGATCGCGCCGATGGCACGCATTGCGCGGACGCCTCGACCATCCAGGTGATGCTCGACCGATCGACGGGGCGGGTCACGCGGATTCCCAAAGCGATGCGGGAAACATTGGCGGCCGCGAGGGGGGACGGGGGCCAGCCCCCCGCGATGAAAGGTTGAACACCGCCCTACCCGAGGAGCTCCAGCTGCTCCAGCGCTCGGTGCGGCAGTTCGTGGACGAGCGACTGGCTCCGATCGAGCGCGAGATCGAGGAGAAGGACGAGATCCCGCGCGCGGTGATCGATGCGATGGCCGGCATGGGCCTCTTTGGACTCGGCTTTCGCGAGGAGGCGGGTGGTCAGGGTTTCGGCAAGCTTGGCTACTGCGTCGCGGTGGAGCAGCTCGCGCGAACGAACGCGTCGCTCTGGAACGTGATCGGTGGATCCGCCGGCCTCTGCGGCACCGCGATCGACATCGGTGGCCCTGACGCGGTCCGCACGCGTTATCTGCCGGATCTGCTCGCCGCGCGGAAGATCGGCGCGTACGGGCTCTCCGAGCCGGGCGCCGGAAGCGACGCCGCGAGTCTCAGGACGACGGCGCGGCGCGATGGTGCGTGGTACGTGATCGACGGCGCGAAGACCTTCATCACCAACGCGCCGATCGCGGACGTCTTCGTCATCTTCGCCACGCTCGACCCCAAGATGGGCTCGAAGGCGATCACCGCATTCGTCGTCGAGCGCGGGACCAAGGGTCTCGAGGTCGGAGCGAACGATCCGAAAATGGGCCTCCACGGCTCGACCACCGCGCAGCTCTACTTCCACGAGTTGCGCGTCCCCGCGGCGCAGCGCGTCGGCGACGAAGGCAAGGGTTTCGCTGTGGCGCTCGCGACGCTCGACTACGGCCGCATGGGCCTGGCGGCACACGCGGTCGGCGCGGCGCAGCACCTCCTCGAGGCGTCGGTCGCGCACGCGAAGACGCGCACGCAGTTCGGAAGACCGATCGGCGCGAACCAGGCGATCCAGTGGATGCTCGCGGATGCCGCGACCGAGATCCACGCGGCGCGGCTCATGGTGTACGACGCGGCAGCTCGCGCCGATCGCGGCGAGCGCGTGAGCGACCGCGCGTCGATGGCGAAGCTCTTCGCGACCGAGGCGCTCGGCCGCATCGCGGACGCCACACTCCAGATCCACGGCGGTATGGGGTACATGCGCGAGCTCTGGATCGAGCGCGCCTACCGCGACGCCCGTATCTACCGGATTTACGAGGGCACGAGCGAGATCCAGCGCATGGTCATTGCGCAGGGGCTGCTTGCGGACACCTAGCAAGCAAGCGCCGCCTGCCTGCGTGTGGATAACCACCTAAAAACGGTGGATAAACCACCCTCTGGAGGCCGTAACGAACCACTTCCTGTGGACAAGCCGCCTGTTCCCGGAGCGTCCATTTCCGATATCTGGCGCGTCCCGCGCGACGTCTGGCGGGCCCGCCGGGCGCTCGACAGGGATGATCTGGCTGCTGCTCGAGCCCTCGTCCGCCCGCTCCTCGACCGCTTCGGCGGTGTCACGCTCGTGCGGAAGGTCGCCGCCGAGGTGCTCTACGCGTCGGGCGATCCGCTCTCGGCGGCGACGCTCTTCGAGCAGGTCGCGAAGAAGCTCCGGCACGATCGCGCCGTCGTCGTGGGACTGGTGGCGTCCTACGCGGCGCTGAACCGCGCGGGCGACGCGCGCCGGTGCGCCGCGCTTCTCCCCGAGCAGGTCGACGTCCGCCTCGCGCTGGCGTGGAGCGAGCTGGTCGCGATTGGCGGAGACCGCGAACGCGGGCGGATCCTGGTCCGCGAGCTCGCGCCGGATCCCGAGCTCGCGCGCTCGCGCGAACGCGTGGCGATGCACCTGGCGCTCGAGGCCATCGCCGCGGCGCCCGATGATCGCGACGCTGCCCGTGCGAGGCTGCGCGATGCCGAGCGCGATGCGGGCAGGCTTCGCCCCGCGGATCGCGCGTTCCTGGGCTACCTCGGCGGGGTCGCCCTGCGCGAGGCGGGGCTTTCCGGCGACGCGCTCGCGACGTTCGCGCAGGCGATGGAGTCGGATCCGGAATCGATCGGTGCCGCGCTCGCGCGACGCGAGCGGGCCAACCTCGCCGCGCGTTAAGCGCGCGTGCCGAGCATCGCGAGGAAGTCGGCGACCGGACCCATCGCCGGCCCGGCGTCCGCGCGACGGATCGCGACGATGGGACGCCGGACCGGCGGCGCGCCGCTGAGCCGGACCGGCCGGAGCGATCTCGCACGAAGCTCGGCGAGGAGCGCCATCCGCGGGAGGAGCGCGACCCCGAGGCCTTCGATCACCATCTTCTTGGCGGCCTCGACGTTATCGAGCTCGATGACGCTTTCGGGGACCACGCCCGCCTGTCGGAGCAGCGAGCTCGTGAGCTCGTAGTAGCTCGAGGCGCGGTCGAACAGGATCAATCGGTCCGCGGCGAGCTCCTGCAGGCGGACCTTCCCGCGCCGCGCGAAGGGGTGCGCGCGGCTCGCGACGAGCACGAGCTCGTCGTCGAAGACCGGGATGAGCTCGATGTCCGGATGGCGGATCGGGCGGCCCACGCCCACGTCGACCTCGCGCCGCAGGACCATTTCGAGGACCTCCTCGGTGTGTCCGGTGCGCACGCCGAGCCGTACGTCGCGATGCGTCGTCAGATAGGTCTTGAGGACGCCGGGAAGGAAGTACGTGCTGACCGCGGGCGCCGCGCCGATGAGCAGCTCGCCGACCTTGCCGGTGCGGAGCTCCTGGATCGCCTTGCGCCCCTCGGACACCTGCGCCAGCACGCGCTGTGCGTAGGGGAGGAGCGCGCGGCCGGCATCGGTGAGGGTCATCCCGCGCGCGCCGCGCACGAACAGTTCGACCTCGAGATCGCGCTCGAGGCCCTGCAGCCGGGCCGTGAGCGCGGGCTGGGTGAGGTTCAGGATCTCGGCCGCCCGGCTGACGTTGCCGAGCCGCGCCGTCTCCGCGAATGCCTCCAACTGAGGTAATTGCATATTTGCCATCATAAGCAGTCTTGATCGGTCATATCTAAACAAACGATTTGATTTATAGCCACCTCGGCACGCAAAGTGCCCGCTCAGGGATCCCATGAACAGCCTCGACAACACCGGCGCCAATCACGAATACCGTCCGATCCTGCGCGCCCGCGAGACCGAGGAGGCTCCAGTGCGGTCGCAGGAGATGGAGTGCGCGTGCCCGGAGCTCTGCCAGATCGACCATGACAACTAAGCTCGCGCAAACGCCGCTACTGCCGCCCGGCTTCACCGTGCCGGCATCGCGCTGGTCGGATCCGGCGACGCGGCTGCGCGGGCTCCTGGATGGTGTACTTCTCGGGCTACTCGTTCGCCATCGGTCACCTTGGCACGACCGACATGGACCTCTACTCGGGCCCCGAGATCGCGGACGGCGCGCGCCGTACGGTCTCGGCGCTGCGGAAGTTCCAGCTCACGATGGCCACCGGCGATCCCGAGACAGGCGTCGCCCCGACGCACCTCGAGATCCCGCCGGTCGTCGCCGACATGGACGGCGGCTACGGCAACCTCTTCAACGTGCAGCGCGTTGCCGAGCTGTACGTGAACGCCGGCGTGGCGGGCGCGCACATCGAGGATCAGGTGCTCCCGAAGCGCTGCGGGCACATCGCCGGCAAGGCGCTCATCTCGGCCGACGAGATGGTGGGCAAGCTCCGGATGGCGCGCGCAGTGGCGGACGATCTGGGGCGTGACGACTTCGTGGTCATCGCGCGCACCGACGCCGTCTCGGCGGTTGATGCGCCCGAGACGACGCGTGGCCTCGACCTCGCGATCGAGCGCGCGCTTCGCTACCTCGACAGCGGCGCGCCGGACCTCGTCTGGTGCGAGTTCCCGAATTCGGACCGCGGGCCTACCGAGCGCTTCGCCGACCAGGTGCGGCGCCGTTTCCCGCGCGCGCGTTTCGCGTTCAACTGGTCGAGCTCCTTCAAGTGGTTCAACGATCCCGACCCGATCTCATTCGCGGAGCTCGGCGAGCTCGGCTACAAGTTCCTCTTCATCACGCTCGCCGCGCAGCATGCGATGGGCTACGCGTTCAGCAAGCTCCTGCAAGGCCTGCAGGGCGAGCACGAGCGCGCCTACATCGAGCTCCAGCGCAAGGAGTGGGCGAAGGGCGACGACATCCCCACGAAGAGCCACCACCTCTTCACCGGGGTGCCGTACCACCAGGTGCTCGGCGAGTCGATGGGCGCGTCGCGCCTCGGCAAGTTCCAAGGAGAGTTGGCGGAGAAGGCGGTATGAGCACGCTGCAGGACGACGCAGCCATGGCGACCGATGAGCGCGACGAACCCCCGGGCGATTCGGGTGGCGGCGACAGCTGGATCGCGGAGCAGATCCGGCTCATCACCCTCGAAGAAGGCGCGAGTAGCTAAGACCGGATCGGTGTCGCGCTGAGCAGCGGCGAGCTGATCATCAGATCGGCCGAACGTCGATTGCAGGCGATCGCCACATCGTGAAGCACAGCGAGCCTGATGAGCGAGCGCACGTCGGTCTCGTGCGGTTGCGTCGCGAGAGGGTCCCAGAAGAACACGACGATGTCGATCTCGCGGCGCGCGATCATCGCGGCGACCTGAGCATCGCCACCCTGTGGTCCGCTCAGGAGCAGCTCGATGGGGAGTCCGGTCTCCGCCGCTACGAGCTCGCCGGTGTGCTTCGTCGCGTACAGCTTCGCCCGCGAGAGCAGGTCGCGATTCCACCGCGCCCACTCGAGCATGTCTGTCTTGGGCGCGTCGTGCGCGATCAGAGCGACGCGAAGTTGTGCTCCCACATCCAAATAGTGCCGGAATAGCCGCCGCGCTTGGGTGAGGCGAGGTGCCGATAGGGTGATGATTCGGTGAAGTCGGCTACGTACCGACGACGACACCGCCATCGACCGAGAGGACGGCGCCGTTGATGAACGAGGCCTCATCCGATGCCAGGAAGAGATACGCGTATGCAACGTCCTTCGGCTCGCCAAGACGTCGTACCGGAGTCCGTTCGACCATCGTGGCGAGGATCTTCTCGGGCATCTGGCGGACCATCTCCGTGCCGATGAAACCGGGCGCGACCGCGTTCACCGTGATCCCGCGCGGCCCAAGCTCGCGCGCCCAGACCTTGGTCATACCGATGATCGCCGCCTTCGACGCGACGTAGTTCGTCTGACCGAAGTTGCCGTAGAGGCCGACGACCGAAGAGGCGTTCAGGATGCGCCCCGACCGCTGGCGGATCATCGTCGGGGCGACAGCCTGGGTGCAGACGAAAACGCCGCGCAGGTTGACCGAGATGACCGCGTCGAAGTCAGCCTCGCTCATTCCACCACCCTGGACCTCGCCATCCTTGACCTTCACGAGCTGGGCGTCGCGAAGGATCCCGGCGTTGTTCACCAGCACATCGATGCGGCCATGCGTCGTCACCGAGTCGGCGACCGCCTTCGCGACTGCGACGGGGTCCGTCACGTCGACGCGGGCACCGGCGCCTTCGGCCACGTCCCAGGTCACGACGATCGCCCCGGCCTCGCGGAACACGCGCGCGGTCTCGGCACCGATGCCGCGTGCCGCTCCGGTGATGACCGCCACCTTGCCGTCGAGCCGGAACATCACATCCCGGAGTCTTCGGGCTCTTCTTCCCAGCCTTCGCCTGACTCGAGCTCATCGACGTAACGCTCGGGCTCCAGGTCGAGGCTCTCGATGACCGCGACGAGCCCGTCACGCTGCTCCGGCGGCGTCGTCCGGATCCAACCACGCACGACGTCATCGACGGTCACGCTCGCCGCGCCGCGCTCGCTCGTGACGGCCTCGCTCTCGTCATGGGCCGAGGCCCGCGCGAGCTCGCGGATCGTCTCTGGCACCATGCGGCAGAGCGTCGCGAGCACCCCCTCGGCCGCGTCATCCCACTGCATCAGGCGATCGCGTCGATGCCCGTCGCGAAGCGGCCGATGATGAGCTTCTGGATCTGCGTCGNACGCTGCGCAGCCTCCGAGGCGTAGAGCTTGGCGATGCTCGTCTCGCGCGTGTTGGGTCTCCCCTTGTCCTTGAGATCGCCGGCGCGCCACACCAAGAGGCGCGCCGCCTCGGTCTCGACGACCATGTCGGCGATCAGCTCCTGCACGAGCTGGTGCCCGGCGATCGGTTTGCCGAACGTCTTGCGCGTGGTTGCGTAGGTCACCGACGCGTCGATGCACGCCTGCGCGACGCCGACCGCACCCGCGGCGACGGAGTACCGGCCTGAGTCGAGCGAGCTCATGGCGACTTTGAAGCCCTCGCCGATCTCGCCGAGCCGATTCGTATCCGGCACGCGGACGTCCTCGAGGATCAGCTCGCTCGAATCGGAGGAGCGCAGGCCAAGCTTTCCGTGAATCGCCTGGCTCCCGTACGGCTGCCGATCCCGCTCGAGGACGAACGCGGTGATGCCCTTGTGCTCCTTGGACGGATCGCCCTGCGCGAACACCAGCGCGAGGCCCGAGACCGAGCCGTTCGAGATCCACGTCTTGCGGCCGCGCAGGACCCACGAGTCCCCGTCGCGTTTCGCGCTGGTGCGGATCTGCGTCGCGTCGCTTCCGACCTCGGGCTCGGTCAGGCCGAAGCATCCGAGTACCTCACCCTTGCAGAGGCGCGGGAGCCAACGCCGCTTCTGCTCTTCCGTCCCAAATTTGAGGATCGTCATCTCGACGAGCGAGATCTGGACCGAAAGCGTGGTACGCACGGAAGAGTCGGCGCGTCCGACCTCCTCGGTGACGAGCGCGTGGGAGACGTAGTCGATGCCGATGCCCCCGTACTTCTCGGGAACAGGGCCGCCGAGAAGGCCGAGCGGCGCCATCTTGCGGAGCACGTCCTCGGGGAAGGTCTCGTTCCGGTCGCGCTCGCGCGCGCCGGGCGCGATCTCCTTGTCCGCGAAGTCCTTCGCGAGCTTGCGGATCGACTGCTGCTCGGAGGTCAGGTCGAAGTCCACGGGGCTCCGAGTCTATGTTGTGTGCCGATGACAGATGAGCGACGCCGTCTCTTGCGCGATGACGAGCTCACGCGCATCGCGACCGCGATCGATCCCCGCGCGCGTGCCGTGCATTGCGTGCCGATACTCGGTGGGCTCGATGCCGCGACTTACGCGGTTGACCTCGACGTCGCCGGAGAGCGGCGGGAGCTCGTGGTCAGGATCCACACGCTCGAGGAGCACCGCGATGGCCAAGCCGCGCGACGGTATTGGCGAGCGATCAGTGGGATCCCCGAGTCCGCGCAGCTACCCGTTCCACGTCCGGTCCTGCTGGATGCGGAAGGCACGCTCGTCGGGCTGCCGTGCCTGGTGATGACGCGGTTGCCCGGTGCGCCACTCGCTCGACCGGTGAACGAGGGCCGCTGGATCGACGAGCTTGCCGCGGCGCTCGCAGCGATCCACTCGGTGCAGGCGACCGGGCTTCCAGTGGATTACCCGCGCGCGCCGGACCCCGCGGCGGTCGTCGAGGCCCGCCTCGAGAAGTCCACGCCCAAGACGCACGAAGCGCTCTGGCGAGAGACCGCCGCCGCGCTACGCTCGGCCGCTCCCAGGGTGCGCTCGAACGGCGCGGTCCTGACCCATCACGACTTCTGGTTCGGCAACACGCTCTGGACGGGCGAGCATCTGACCGGCATCGTCGACTGGGACGAGGCCGGGATCGATGATCCCGCGTTCGACGTCGCCTATGCCCGCGCTGACGTTCATTTCGTGCTCGGCCGAGACGCTGCGGCGCGACTACGCGATCGCTACGAGGCGCGGCGCGGCGAGCTAACCGACATGGCCTTCTGGGATCTCGTGGGGATCCTGCCGGCGTTTCGCTGGCTCTCCGACTGGGTGTCGGGGTACCACGAGGTCGACAGGGGCGAGCTGACCAACGATCTCGCGCAGGACCGACTGGAGTCGTTCGTCCGCTCGGCGCTGCGTGCGCTCCGGACCACGGCCAGCTGAGCCGAGACCATTCCGATCGCTGAGTGTGCCCTCCAACACGTTCCGCGTTCGGTCAGGATCACATTGCGCTAGCTCGTCTCGTCGGACCATCGCGAAGTGCGCCACGTCCTTCATCTTCTCTTGATCGGCCTGGCGATGGCCGCCTGCCACAGCGTGCCTGTCGGGTCGCAGCCGAGCCCGACGACTGTCCGCGTGGCGAGCCCTCTGCCTGTCGGATCCGTCGACGGCATGGCTCCCCGGCCGACACACCCGGCCGGATCCTTACCGGCGCCGTGGACAGAGGCGATCGCGGCCAAGATCCACGCGGATCTGACGGCGCCGTTTTCCGGCGCGCTCCCTTCGGTCCCGGCGCCGATCTCCTCACGCTTCATCCCGTTCCGCCCGCCGGATGCCGGACTTCAATGTCCGCGATACGACGTCGCCTTCGGAACGGACGATCCCGCGACGCTCGTGGGGGCGTTCCGGTTCTTGCTGGTCTCACGCTCCTACGACGTCTACTTCAAGGGCGATGTGGGTTTCAGACTCGATCAGGAGGCGAGATACGGGTCTCCGAGCTACTTCGGCGTGGAGCTCGGGGCGTGGGCTCCGGGGCGTGCCTATCAGGTCACTGCGGACCTTGGAGACCCGAGCCTCGCCAAGAGCGCTGGGTTTGACTGGGCGGAAGCAGGTGTCGCGCGCTATCTGGTGGTCTTGCGGTATGAGCAGCGATGCGCGCTGCTCTGAGCTGCATCGCGGTCGTCGTCGGCGCGTTCCTGGTTGCTGTGTCGTTCGCGGTGAGCGCCATCGCGATCGAGATGAATCCGCCTGTCGGAGGCCGAAGCGCGGAGGCACTTCTCGGCACAACGCTTGGCGTGTTGCGGCCCGCTGGTAGCGCCGAGGTAGTCGTCCGGTACACACCTACGTGGTGGCAGGGCGCGGGGTTCTGCATGCTGATGTGCGCGCCTGCCTCGCCGCGCTGCGCGGTGCTCGACCGCGTCCTCGTCACGAACGACCCGCAGTCGTTCCGGTCAGCGTTCTTCGCGGCGGCGCGGGCAAGCGGTTGGAAACCAAAGGACGGACCCTATCCATTTATCGGGGTCGACAACTACGTCGACGAGGACAACATTGCTGTCTCGGGAACGCTGACCTCACTCCGCTTCATCGACCTCGATGACGCGTCAAAACGCGAGAGCTACGAACACCAATTCGGCGTCCGATTCGACCATCGCGTCTGGAGATACATCGCCGTCCTTGGCACGATGGACCTCCCGCGCGGGCAGGGCGGCGGCTGCTGGTGGCGGTCTCCGATCGATGCGACCTACAGGACCTAGCGATACGGCCTCCGGATCGCCATCCAGCGCTTGGGCTCGGCGAGGGGAGTGAAGCCGTAGCGCGCGTAGAGCCGGTGCGCGTCACGCGTGGCGAGCAACACGTTGCGCAGCCCGAGCAGGTCGGGATGCGACATCACCGCGTCCACGAGCTGCTTGCCGACGCCCCTTCCGCGGTG
>MNEO01000032.1 GCA_001917735.1 Chloroflexi bacterium 13_1_40CM_68_21 | reverse complement strand
TTATCGGCATCGCAGCCTGGATGGGATTCCGCGCCGGGCTGGTCGCGACCATCTACAGCCTCGCCTCGTGGATCCTTGCGACCGCCGCGGCCATCGCCTTCGCCGGGCCGGCGAGCACGATCGTCCAGTCGTTCGCGCGCCTGCCGAAACCGGTCGCCACGAGCGTCGGCTTCGTCGGAATGATCGTGATCGTCGAAGCGCTCTTCTCGATCACCGGGTACCTCGCGATCAGGCCGATCGTGGCTCGCATCCGCAGGAGCCCGATCAGCGGCGCGGATCGCGCGCTCGGCGTCATCCCCGCGGTCGCGCGGTCGCTCTTCATCGTCGCGGTCGCCATCCTGGCGATCGAGGCGCTGCCGGTCGCAAGTGAGTTCAAGGCTGCGGTCGAGACCAGCCGCAGCGGACGCATCGTCGGCGAGCAGGTCACCGCCATCCAGCCGCAGATCGCGGCGCTTACGAGCCAGCTCGGCGGCTCCCCGCTCCTCGTCACGAAGATCGGCGAGGACGAGACCGAACGGCTCGACCTCCCCGATGGCCTTGCGCTGGAGCCGGATGCGGTCGCGGAGCGGCAGCTCTTTGACCTGGTGAACGAGGAACGCGCCAAGATCGGACTCACGACGCTGATCTGGGATGACCGCCTCGTCCCCGTGGCCCGGGCGCACTCACAGGAGATGTTCAGGCTCAAATATTTCAGTCACGAATCCCCGGTCGCGGGTTCACCCTTCGATCGGCTCAAGGCCGCGGGTATCACATACACGCGTGCCGGCGAAAACCTGGCATACGCCCAGTCCGTCGCGATCGCGCACCGCGCCTTGATGGACTCGCCAGGCCATCGCGAGAACATCCTCCGGCCGGAGTTCACGCGGATAGGGATCGGCGTAATCAGCGCCGGCGCGTACGGGCGAATGGTCACCCAGCTCTTTATGACCCCGTAGGCTCGCACGCATCGACGAACACAGTGAGGACCTGGCCCCCGCCGCGCTGTACGCCGCCGTTCCGGTCGGCGGCAGGCTGCGTTTCGCTGCCCTCTCCGTGCCGACCTACCGCTGGTACTGGATCACGAGCTGGATCTCGAGCACGGGAGACGGAATGGAGAACGTCATCCGGAATCTCCTCATCCTTCAGCTGGTGGGGAAGGATGCCGCCGCGTTCTGGTTGGGGATGATGGTCTTCGCTCACTGGGTGCCCTTCACCGCTTTCTCGCTCTATGGCGGCACCCTCGCGGACCGCTACGACAATCGAAAGATCCAGATCGTCACGCAGCTCCTCCTCATGGCGGCCGCCACGGGCACCGCAGTGGCGACGCTCGGCGGTTTCGTGACCGTCTGGTGGCTGTTCGGCCTGCTCCTCCTTCACGGCTTCGCCGGTGCGATCGGCAATCCGGCGCAGCAGACGCTCATTCACGCGATCGTCGGGCGAGACAAGCTTCTCTCGGCTGTCAGCCTCAACTCGACGGCGCGTCAGTTCTCACAAGTGCTCGGGCCCGCGATCGCCGGGTTCATCTACCTCGCGTTCGGGGCCGGCTGGGGATTTCTCGTCAACGCGGTCACCTTCCTTCCGCTCCTCGTGCTCCTAACGGTGATTCGGGTTCCGCGCCTCCACGAGTGGTCGGGACAACCGGTCATCGAGGCGCTCCGCGAAGGAATCGCGTTCGTTCGCGACCGCCCGCGTCTCGCGGCATTGATCTCTGTCGAGATGCTGCCAGTCATCTTCCTCGGTCACACGTTCAACTCGCTCGTTCCGATCTTCGCGACCGTTGTTCTGGCTTCGGGCGAGCTCGGCTACGCCTTCTTGCTGGTTGCGAGTGGCGTCGGCGCGGTTGCCGCCGCCCTGTACCTCGCCTATGCCCGCGAGCCGAGGAACGCCGCTCGGTTCATCGTCGCGACGGCGGCGATCGAAACGGTGGCGATCTTCGTCTTCGCGTTCTCGCGGAGCTATCCGATTTCGCTCGGGCTCATGTTCGTCGTTGGCGCGGCCGCGGTGCTGACCCAGGCGCTCACGAACACGACGCTCCAGCTGGCGGCACCCGACCGGCTCCGCGGCAGGGTCATGGGCGCGTACTCGTTTGGGACGCAGGGTCTTCGCGTGGTCAACGGCCCGCTCCTTGGCGGTGCGGCCTACCTGTTCGGCGCGCCTGCCGCCGTCGCGGCCGCCGCAGGTTTCGTCCTTCTCGGCCTCGGCGGCATCCTCGCGAAAGTGCCGCAGCTGCGCCGTGACGAGGCCGAACTCGACGATGAGGCGCGAATCGCCTTCTAGCGTTCGCTGCTGGCCGGCACGCCCTCCTGCCGCGGCTGGGCGAGCACGTCGCGGATGGCGTCGCGGTAGCGTCGCTCCCTGTCGATCACGTGCTCGATGATCTGCTCGGCCGACCAGTCGCCGTCGTTCGGACCGCCGGCGGCGAACTCGGCGTCGGACAGGCTCCGCACAAGCGCGGTGAACTCTGCCTGTGCCGCTTCCGCTTTCATGAGCAGCAGCTGCGCTTCGGTGATCGTGCGCCCTCGCGCCTGAAGCAGCCGGTGCAGGTGCTGGAAGTGGTCCAGCGAGTGGCTGGTGAACTGCCGCAGCATGTGGCCGACGCTCTGCCTGCGGCCGTACCACTCCATAGGCGTGCGGCAAGCGGCCTCATCGATGCCGAGCAGCGTCCGCAAGGTCTCGCCGCGCTCGGCCTCGAGTTGCGCTACCGCCCGCTCCGATCGCTCGCCCACGTCAGCTCCTCCTCAGCTCGCATGGAGGGCGCGAAGCGCCAGGATCGCGCTTCGCGCTCTCCAACGCACCTCTTACGGCTTGTAGTTCCGGGCCTGCTCCTTGACCTTGTTTTCATCGAAGTTGTTCGCGAAGTCGATGTATTTGTTCGTCCAGTACTTGGAGATGTCCCCGAGCTTGGGGGAGTCCAGACCGAGGAATTTCACGTAGGCGGTCATCTTTTCGGTCGGCATGAATCCCCACTTTCCCTCGAGCTTGTCGATGTACGACATGTAGTTGGTGTTCGTCGTGACCGCGGCTTTCAGCGCGACGTCGTCGGCGACGCCCTTCGGCTTGGCCTCCGGGAACATCTTCCAGTTCGCCCTGATGGCGGCCTCCGGGTTCGTCTTGGTGAACACGATCGCCTTCGCGTAGGCGCGCATGTAGCCCTTGAGCGCGGCCTCCTTCGCGGGGTTCAGGTCCGACCGGGCGACCATGTTGCCGCTGATGATCGAATCGAAGAACGGCGGACGAGGTAGGAACGTCAGGTTGTATGTCCCAGTGGTCTCCACCGGGCCGATCTGGCCGCGTGTCGAGATGCCGACGTCCGCGTCGCCGCGCCTGAGGGCCTCACCCATCGGAACACCGATGCCAGTGGCCACTTCTGTTACGTCTTTCAGAGTGAGACCCGCGATCTTCAACGCCTCGGTCAGGTACGGGTCGGCTGTGCCTCCGATCTCGGCGACCGCCACTTTCTTCCCTTTGAAATCGGCGTAGGTCTTCACCTTGGGGTTGGTACCGACGGTGAAGAGCTCGTACTGGACTTTGGATTGGACGTTGAAGACCGATTGGGCCGGGAATGGGCTCCCCGCGATGACCGCCCGAAGAATCGGGTCGAGGCCGAAGATCCCGACGTCGAGCTGGTTCGACGCGAGCATCGCGTCGGCCTGAGCGGTGTTCCCGGAGGTGCTGATGATGTCCGGGTCGATATTCTCCTCGTCGAAGTACCCGAGCTCCTTGCCGATCCACGCGAACGGGTTGGACGGGTTGCCCAGCGCGATGCCGAAGCCGACGCTGATCTTCGTTTTCGGCGCCGGTGTTGCGGGGGCCGGCGTTCCAGGGACCGCCGATGGTCCGGGGGCCGCCGCGGGTCCGCAGGCCGCCGCGACGGACACCGCGAGTGCACCCGCTAGCACCTCCCGCCTCGTAAGCGTGTGTGCGCGCTCGCCGACTCGTTTCATGTCTGGTCTCCCCAACCCCCTCTCTCTTTTTCGCCGTGCAATCTTTGGTGCAGCGAGACGGTCATGATTGCTTCGCCTCCCCCCTGGCACGCTCTGCCGGTGCCCAGTAAACGATCCGCCGACGCACGAATGCGAGGAGCATGCTCAAGAGCCACCCGATGAACGCCAGGATGATGAGGACCGAGAACATCCCGGGCACATCGACGATCTGCTGCATGATCAGCATCATCGTGCCGAGGCCGCGCTGACCCCCAAGGAACTCGGCGGCGATCCCGCTGGTGATCGCGTGGACCATGGCGATCTCGAGCCCCGCGAAAACGAACGGCAGGGCCGTCGGGAAGGTCAGCTTGGTGAAGATCTGCCGCGGGCTCGCGCCGAAAGACCGCATCATGCGCAGCGGGCCCTCCTCGACCGACGTGAATCCCGTGACCCCGTTGACGAACAGCGGGAAGAACGTCGCGAGCACCACGAGCACGAACTTCGAGTTGAAGCCCAGCCCGAACCACACGATCAGGACCGGCGCGAGGGCGATCTTCGGCATGCTCTGGAGGGCCACGACGAAGGGGCGGAGCACGAACTCGACGACCGCGAAGCGGACGCTCACCATCGCGAGCAGCAGCCCGAGCGAGGAGCCGACGACGTAGCCGGCCAGGATCTGGCTGAGGCTCTGCTGCATGTGAAAGATGTAGCTCGCGCGGCTGGTGACCGGCTGGTCGAAGAAGCCGGAGACGAGCGCGCGATAGATGCTCGTCGGCTTCGGCAGGATGATCTCGAGCGTGCCGGTCAGGGTCACGCCCATCTCCCAGACGAAGAAGAAGACCGCGATGACCGCGAGGAGCAGCACGACGCGCCTGTACGTGCCGAACGTGCGGCCGGCGCGCGCTCGGGGCGGGCCGAGAGGACGAGTCGGAGCGAGGGCGTCCGAGCTCACGAGACCACCTGCGCGCCAAGCAGCCCGCGAATGTGGTTCGCCATCGCGCCCACCTCAGGGCTGCCGAGCATGTCGAGGCGCCGGGGCCGCGGCAGCCCGACCGTCACGATGTCGAGCACGCGGCCCGGTCGCGCAGAGAAGACGACCACGCGATCGGAGAGGAACAGTGCCTCGAGCACGCTGTGGGTCACGAAGACGATGCTGGTACGGTTCGCCTGCCACACCCTGAGGAGCTCGAGCCCCATGGTCTCCCGCGTGAGCGCGTCGAGCGCTCCGAACGGCTCGTCGAGCAGGAGCAGCTTGGGTTCGTGGAGCAGCGCGCGCACGAGCGCGGCCCGCTGCTGCATCCCCCCGGACAGCTCGTAGGGGTACCGGTGCTCGAACCCATCGAGCCGAACCAGGTGAATGAGGTCCATCGCCCGCTCGCGATACGCGTTCTGGTCCATGCCGAGGATCTCGATGCCGATCATGGCGTTCTGCAGCACGTTCCTCCACGGTAGGAGGGTCGCGTCCTGGAACACGATGCCGACGTCCCTCCTGGGCCCGTTGACCCCGGAGCCGTCGATGACGACCTCGCCGCTGTCGGTCGCGCTGTCGAGGCCGCCGATGATCCGCAGCATCGTGCTCTTTCCGCAGCCGCTCGCGCCGACGATGGAGACGAACTCGCGCGCCTCCACGTCGAAGGACACCCCGGCGAGCGCCGGCACAGGATCGAGCGACGACGACCGGTACGTCTTGTGGACGTTCCGAACGGCGATGCTGCATCCGTCACGGACCGCGATCGCCACGACCGACCCTCCGAACCCGTCGACGGTATGCCATAGCATGCGGTCAGTCAACGCGGCGGCTAGTTGCCGCGCGCGGTGTCGTCCTCATCGGATCGCAAGAAGCGGGTGACTCTGCGCCGCGACCAGCCGCTGCCCAGCCACCTGCGGCGCGCCGGCGATGAACACCGAGTCGATGTCGAGCCAATCGCCGTGCTCGAACGCATCGAGGGCGTCCTCGAACGACGAGCCGGGCGGCGCCCGGCAGAGGATGACGTCGGCCGGCTCGCCAACCGCCACGCGGCCACCCGGAGCGACATATGCGCGGGCGGTGTTCCCCGTGGCGAAAGCGATGGCCATCGCAGACGAGACGGACGGGGCTGCTCCGATCATGTGCTGGATCAAGCGCTGGACACCAGGGGCGACGACCCCGCGGGCCGAGGGAGTGTCGGTGCCGAGGATCACCCGTTCGGGCTCGCCACCGGCGACCAGCGCCGCGACGACGCGCCGCGCGACCTTGAGGTTCCCGGTGAGTGAGACCTCCAAGACCGAGCGGCTCCGCCTCACGAGCTCGTCGATGACCGCGTCAGGCAGCGCGACATCTCCGCCGTTCACCGCGAGAACGATGTCCGGGTCGATGACCGCAAGTGCCTCTCCCACCGACCCCGCGTCGCGCACCAGCGGCGTCGGCCCGTCGGCGTGAGCCATGATCCTCATGCCGTTTGCCCGTGCCCAGGCGACCTGGCGGCGCGTCTCCGCCGCCGTCGGGAGCGGCGTCTGCACGACCATGCGGCGGATGCCGGCCCGCGCGAGCACCGCGAAGTCACGCTCCTCGAGGCCGGTCGTGGCGGTCACGGTGTTGGACAGGACGTTGATCTCGAGGGGTCGATCGTGGATCCAAGAACGCTGCGCGAGGATCGCGAGCTCGCGCTCGCCCGCGGCGTCACGGGGACGACCCGGGAAGTCGATCGTCCCCGCGGAGACGATGGTCGTGGTGCCCGCGCGGACCGTCTCAGCGAGGTAACCGCGAGCGTCGAACTGAGGCGTGTGGTCCCCAAAATACGGGTGGTGATGCGCATCCCACAGTCCCGGCATCACCAGCAAGTGCGACGCGTCGATGACAGTGTCCGCGCTGTCCGCGGCTGACGGACCGACCGAGGCGATCACGCCCTCCACGATCCGGATGTCGGTCGGCCCGTCGATGAGAGGCCGTTGAACGTCGCCGGTCGCGACCCTGGCGACGTTCCGAAGGAGTGTGTCGGTCACGCGCCGCCTTCATCGTCGGGGACGATGGCGATCACTTCGACCTCGATCATCTTGTCGCGGAGGAATCCCGTTTGCACGGTGGTGCTCGCGACGGGCGATGGAAAATACCCGTCGACGACGGGACGCATCGCGTCGTAGAGCGCCGGATCCTTTACGAAGATCGTTCGCTTGACCACGTTCTCGAAGCTCGTGCCCGCCTCTTCGAGTATCACGCGTATGTTCTCCATCGTCTGACGCGCCTGCTCCGCGGGGTCGGCCGAGTACGCGTCCTGGCCGCCGAGATGTCGCCCGGACTGCCCGGTCACGAAAAGAAGTGGTCCCGCGCGGACGGCCGGCGCGGTGCTGCGGATGCGCGGCTGGGGCAGGCGCCCCGCCGGCACGTCGATGACCTTCTTTTTCCAGATCCGGGTCATGCGCTCGCCGTTGCGCGAGCCTCGGCCGTCGGTGGCCGCCGCGTCACGAGCGGGGGACGCTTCGGGTCAAGAAGGAGGGGATTGCCGTGTTCGACGATCGCGCCGTCGATCATCACCAGGCCCGGATATGCGCGGTCCCCGTACGCGACGCACTCGAGAAACGTCTCGGTCACCGAGCCCTCCACCGGATCCCAGACGACGATGTCCGCGGGCTCTCCCGGCGCGAGGACGCCGCCCGGAAGACCGAAACGGCGCGCGGTGTTGCCGGTCGCGAGGCAGACAAGCTGCTCCATCGGCAGCTCCGGGAGGAGGTGGCTCAGTAGCTGGAGCGTGCGAAGGATCGCGCCCGGCACGACCCCCGTCCCGCCCGGAAGATCGCTTCCGACGGTCACGCGATGCAGCTCGCCGCGGTCGAGCACGAGGCGGAGCAAGCGGCGGGCGAGCGACATGTTGCCGATGAACGCGATTTCGAGCGTCGCAGGTGTATCAGTCACGAGCCACTCGATCGCCGGCCACGGCGCGGGTGTGGGGCCACCGTTGACATGGCTCGCAACGTCAGGACGGATCATGCGGAGCGACTCGCCGATGTCCTGGACGTCGCGAATCAGACTTCGGTTTCCGGTGTGCGCGAGCACGAGCATCCCGTGGTCGTGCGCCAACTGCCGGTAGCGCTCCACATCCGCGGCGCGCGAGATCGGTCGTTGGAACTTCAGGCGTCGGATGCCGGCGTCCGACAGCTCCCCGAAATCCTCATCCGTCATGCCATCCTCGGCGAACACCGTTTCCGCGTGGAGCTTCAGCCCGCTCGGCCGCTCGTTGCGCCAGGCCTTGGTCATCACGATCGCGAGCGCTTTGGTCCCGGCCGCGTCGCGCGCGCGTTCGGGCCGGCCATGTGTGGCATGCGACTGCGCTTGCACGTTGGGGAGCTTCGGCGACGGCAGGTACATGCCGGGCTGGTGGCCGGCACCTGCCGAGATCGCGGAGGTGACGCCACTCCGCACCATCCGTCCGATCGTGCCGAACGCGTCCTGCCGGGGGGTGTACTCGCCGAAGTACGGGTGAATGTGCGAATCCCACAGCCCCGGCGCGACCGTCGCGCCGCGGACATCGACCTCAACCTCGGCCGGACCATCCGCCCCGATCGCGCGGATCACTCCGTCGTCGACCAGGATGCTGGAGGCGTCGAGAACGGGCGCGGCGAGATCGCCGCTGAGGACCGTGCCGACGTTTCGAAATAGCACCGCGGTCATTGCCGCGCCCGCCTCCTCTTGTAGCGCGCTTATTGCGCCCTGGCTACCGAGCCGCGGCCCCCCACCTATCCGGGTTGCCTGCGAACTCCCCGTCGACGTCGCGGCGGATCCAGCTCACGGGATCCGGCGCGTAGTGGCTCTCGTAGCTGCCTTGATAGTTGATGCCTGGGATCGTGGGAATCCAGTCGTACTCGAGAAGGTGCGCCGGCTCGCCGTAGAGCGTGGCGACACGGACCACGTCCGGGTCGTCGAGCACGGTGAGGCGACCCTTGTCTATGAGCTTCACCCACTCGCCCGTCTCGCGCAGCTTGATCTCGTAGTCGGAGAAATAGTTGTGAACGTGTGGGAAGTGCATGATCGGAAGGTGTTTCTCGCGGGCGTAGTCGATGAAGACCTTGTCCCAATGCTCAGCGCCCCAACCCCAGTGAATGACTCCGGCGCGTAGGCGCTCGCTCAAGTTCGTCTGACGGTCGCCGTAGTTCCACAGGCCTTCGCGATTGCGGATGCCCTTGGGATTCGTTCCGATCGTGCAGTCGTTCAGGTACGCCCACCCTTTGTAAGGGAAGCCGGGGTACTGCGCATCCTTGAATCGCTCGACAACGTCGCGGAAGAGCTCGCCATAACGCGCGCCACCCTCGATCTTCGCGACCATCCCGCGCTCGATCGTGACCTTGATATGTGGGTAGTAGCCCGAATGGTTCGCGGTACCCGCTACGACGCCGTTCATCGTGGGGTAGTGACGCTCATGGAAGGGAAGGAGCTCGCTTACCGGCGTGGCCCGGCGGACACCTTGGATCGTCGAGGCGAGCATGTGACCGGGGACGGTCGCGGTCTTCGCCCAGCGAATCGCCTCTTCCTCCGTGACGTCCCACGAGATATCCGTGCCCTGGGGGTCACGGATCCGTACGCCCGCGGTGCGGCGGAACTGCTCGACGAGCTTCCGGTCGATCAACCGCCAGATCTCGTCGGGATAGGCCGAGCAGCGCTGGATGAAGTTCTCATACGTTGCGAAAAGCCAGCTTCCGCGATAGCGCTGCGAGGTCGTGCGGCGCCAGTGGTTGCCGCCGGCCTCGCCGGCGTAGATCGCGGTGTACTCGGGATGTTTCTCGAGGAATCCGCGCAGGGCGGTGGCCTCGACCTTGTACTCGACGCCATCGTCCACCATCGGGCCGAGCCGGTCGGTGATCTCGCGCCAACCGTCCGCCGCGCTCCATCGCTCCTTCGGATCGCGCACGCCGAGGTCCGACCACGTCAGGTGATCGACTTGCTTGGCCCCGGCCTCCAGCATCGCCCTCCTCACCGCCTCGAGGACGGGCGGGTCCTGACTCGTGTAGGTCATGATCAGGATGTGGTCGCCTTCGTTGACCGGGCCGAGGGCGGGGAATGAGTATCGGCGCCCGATGTGCACCCGCGCGATAGGAACGAGCTCGTCGGCCGTCGTCGCGCGAGCCTGCCGGATGTAGTCGGGGTAACGCGGCGCCGGATACGCGAGCGCGCGGCGCGCCTCTTTGGTCACCGGTTGCTTTTCTGATTGGATGACGCCCATCTCGATTGCTCCCCCTTGCCCCGAACTATGCGCGTTGCCGCGCCTCGGCCTTGACGCGCGGCTTCGCGCCATCGCTCGCGAGCGGCGTGCCGGGTACATAGTCCTTCAGGAAATTCTCTGGCTCGACGCGCTTCACGACATCCGGCGGTACGCGGCAGATCGGAGGGAAGGTCGCCGGCGGCGCGGGCTTGGTGCAATCGAAGATGAGCTTGGTCTCCATCGGGCCCTTCTCCTCACGGTGGAACCCATACGTGATCGGATTCAGGTGCCCGCCGAGGAAGTTCGGCATGATCACGAGGTCGCGGTCGGCCTGGAATCGCGTGGCGAGCATCCAGAGCACGTCGACCTCGTTGAAGACATCGACATCATCGTCGACCACGAAGATGTGTTTGAGGAGGGGATCGACCGCGAACGCGGCGCATGCCGCGATCTTGGGTTCGCCGTCTACGCGCTTCTTCATGCTCATGTACAAGTGGCTACGGGCCATCCCCGAGAGCGGCAAGTTGATCGCGGTCACCGTCGGCATCGCCTCCTTCACGCGACGAAGGATGCTCCCCATCCGCGGTAGGCCGCCGAGCATGCTGTGCTCCGCGTGCGCGTTGAAGACATCGACGTAGATCGGGTCGTGGCGCATGGTGATCGCCGTGACCTTCACCCAGGGCATTGGTCCGATCCTCGTGTAGTACCGCGGGTACTCGCCGAAGGGACCCTCGTTCCGCTGGGCCTCGGGGTCCGTGTCGACGATCCCTTCGATGACGATCTCCGCCCGCGCAGGGACGTCGAGGTCGACGGTCTTGGCCTTCGTGACCTCGAGCGACTCGCCCAGGAGGCCGCCCATCACCTCGAGCTCGCCGCCGATACCCGCGAGCTTCGACACCGCCCCCATGAGCATGGCGGGGTGGTGGCCGAGAACGAGCGCGACCTCCATCGGCCTTTTCAGCTC
>MNEO01000059.1 GCA_001917735.1 Chloroflexi bacterium 13_1_40CM_68_21 | reverse complement strand
CCTCGGCCAGCCGAGAATCGCAGCTCCGACGGTCGGCACGTCACGAGATCGCCACGGACATCCGCTGCCCGTGCGAGTGCAGAGCCGCGGGGTATAGTCGCCGCCCGATGAAGTTGGTCATTGCGATCGTTCATCCCGAGGACGCCGGCGCGCTGGTGGACGCGCTCACCGACAAGGATTACCGCGTTACGCGCCTTCACTCACAGGGCGGATTCTTGAAGCAATCGCACGCCACCATCCTCGCCGGCGTCGAAGAACCGCAGGTCGACGATGTGCTCGCGACCATCCGAGAGACCTGCCATGCACGCAGCCAGTTCATCAACCCGATGCCGCCGATCATGGAACCCGGCGAGTTCTACATGCCGTACCCGGTCGAGGTGACCTTCGGCGGCGCGACGGTGTTCGTTCTTGATGTGGCGAGGTACGAGCGCATCTAGAGCGCTTCGTAGGCCGAGTCGATTACCTCACGTAATGAGAGCCCTTCGGGCTTAAGAACCCGCCGTCGCAGGTCGAAAATAGGTGTGGAAGTCAGCGTCAGCTCCCGTTGGGTCTGTTTAGGCTCGTTTTCGGGAGTTTCTGTCGTTTCTGTCCGGTATCTGCTGGCTTTTCCTATGGGGAAGGCGCTTAAGCAACCGTTCGCGGCTGACGATTTGAACGATGGACTCTTCGCGAAGGGAGGGCGTAAGCAGACCGAATGAACCGTATGAATCGTGTACTTGCAGCTATTGCGGCCCTCGCAGCACTGGTGCTCGGCGGCGGGGCAGGCGTCTCCGGCATCTAAAGTCAAATCGCGTCCTCTAGAGGCGCATGAAAGCGCGCGGGAAGGGAGCCTAGCGGCTCTCTTTTCGTATCCCGCGTGTCACGGGCAGGTGAAGGACTAGCGCTTATTCTTCCGGCCGTGCCGGACGCCTTTGCTATCCCCCCTCGCGCTCGCGTCCTTGTTTTCGCGGTTCTGCTTGCCGGCGCGGTCGTTCTTGTCCGTGTCTCCATCCCGATGCCAGACGGACTGCTACTGGGTCGGATCTTCTACTGGACCTTAATTACCTTCGCCCTTGCTGCTCTGCCTGTCCGCCTACCGGGAGGCATGGTCGCACACACAACTACGGCACCACTGATCGCGGCTCTGTTCGACACGGGTCTACCAAACCCGTTCGCGCTCTGCTGGATCGCATTTATTGGCACGCTCGAAATCCGGGATCTGCGTCGCGAGTTACCACTCTGGGGAATCCTCTACAACCGATTCGACTATGTGCTGTCGGCTTTTGCGGCATGGCTCGCCTTGCGTGCGACGGACGCTGCAGTCCCTCCTGACGACCCACTTGGAATCCTTGCTCAAATCTTCTTTGCGGGAATCGCCTTTAGCCTCGTCAATCTCCTGCTTGGTGTAAGCCTTGCGAGCCTCCGGACCGGCAGTCCTTTCGGTCGGGTGTGGGCCGTGAGCGTAAGCAATGTGCTCACCGGTCTGGTAGCGCTGGTGCCAATCGGCTGGCTAATGGCTGAAATCGCTGTCAAGGTTGGGCTCTGGGCTTCATTCCTCTTCCTGATGCCGCTCTACCTTGCGCGGTTTGCATTCACCAAGTACGCGGAGACGCGTGAACTGTTCTTCGGGACCGTGAGCGCGCTCTCCCAAGCTATCGACGCAAAAGACGGATTCACACGCGGCCACGCCGATCGCGTCTCTCGCATTGCTGGAGCAATAGCGCGCGATATGGGACTTGCCGAGCGGCAAATCGAAGAGATTGAGTTGGCTGGCCTATTGCACGACATCGGGAAAATTGGCGTCGAAGATCGAATACTCATGAAGCCCGCTCGACTGGACGCCGACGAACAAGAGCTGATGCGCCGGCATCCGATCTATGGTGCTTCGATTCTTGAGCCGTCCGCGTCGCTTAAGCCTTTGGTTCAACTTGTCCTACACCACCACGAGAACTTTGATGGGTCTGGCTATCCGGATGGCCTGAAGGGTGAAGACATTCCGCTAGGTTCGCGAATAATCATCATTGCGGACGCTTACGAGGCGATGACCTCGGACCGCATCTATCGAAAGGCGATCGGCCACGAGAGAGCGATGGATCAGCTCAATCGCTACAAAGGAGTTCAGTTCGACCCAGTGATCGTCCGCGCGCTTCAGAAGCTTGTTCAGAAGCGCGGCCCTACAGCCTTCGAGGTGAGCGACCTGCCGCCAATCAACTACGAAACGCTCGCCGAGCTGAGGCGCCGACTCGCCAGCGAACCTCTCGTGCACGACGCTCATGCTGGCTAGCGGAGTAGCGGCAGGGATCTTCGCGGGCATCGCATTCGGCGGAGATTGGCGTCGCCTCTCGACCTTCACCCTGAAGCTCTGGCCGGTACTTGTGATAGCGCTCGGGCTTCGTGTCATCGGAACTGTCATCCCCTCCTCCCCCCTGGGGCTGTACCTCGTCTCGCTACTTGGCGTCGCCGTGGTTGCGGCGTGGAACTGGCGTGTGCCAGGCGCGATCCTTCTGGCCTTCGGCACGTTCCTGAATCTCCTGGTCGCGGTCGTGAACTCGGGGATGCCCTACGACGCCGCGACGGTCGCTGCGGTCGGAGCGCCGCCGCCGAACGATGGGCTCCATATCCCCCTGGGGCCGACGACGAAGCTCGAGTTCCTCTCGGATGTGATCCCGGTCGCCGTAATCAGCTCGGTCTTTAGCCTCGGCGACTTCCTCGTCGGCCTCGGCGGCTTCTTGATCCCCTTCATGTGGCTTCAGCCGGCCGCCGCGGCGAGCAAGGGACATGAGCTCCGATCGCCGAATTTCGCGTTCTTCTGGATGGGTCAGGCGATCAGCCGCTTCGGCGACCCGATCACGCTTATCGCCCTGACCTACGTGACCTACCGCGCGACGCAGTCGGCTCTTTTGACGGCCCTAGCGGTCCTGACCGCGACGATCCCGAACGCCCTTTTCGGCTTCTTCGGTGGTGCGGTCGCCGACGCCGTTGGGCATCGGAGAGTGATGCTCTGGTGCGACATCCTACGCGCGATCCTTCTGGCATTGGTTCCGCTCTTGATCGCGATCAACGTCCCGCTCGCGGTCGTGTTCGGCGTCGTGCTTGCCTCGGGGCTGTGCGCCGCCGTCTTCAACCCCGCGCGTATTGCCCTGGTGCCGACGCTCCTCGACGACAGCCAGCTCGCGCGCGGGAATTCCGTCGTGTACGCCACAGATCGGGCCGTGGAGATCGCGGGCGGACTCGCCGGCGGTCTCCTTGTCGCGACGATCGGAAGCAGCGCGTTCTACGTGGATGCGATCACGTTCGCGCTTTCGGCGCTGCTGCTCTCGCGCGTGGTCGTCGGCGAATCGAACCGTTATGGGATGACGTTGTCGCGACTCTTCGCCGATGCACAGGAGGGGCTGCGGCTCCTCCGTCGCTCGGCCGTGCTGTGGTCCAACACGGTGTTCTCGCTTGCGGCGCAGGTCTCGACGCCGATCTTCAACGGGCTGACTCCGGCCTTCGTCATCCAGCGGTTCGCCGGTAACGATCCGGCCGTCGGCGCCGTCCAGTTTGGGATCTCCGAGGCGGCCATCGCGTCGGGCGCGGTCCTGGGAAGCGCGGTGCTGCCGCGGTTCGTCGCGAACGTCAGGAAAGGCCGCCTGCTGATCATTGGCTTCGCCGCGACCGGGGCAGTGATCCTACTGATCGCCCTGGCGCCGTCGTTTCCGATCGCCGTGGTGCTGTTCGGGATGCTCGGGATCGCGAACGTGGCCTTCTACGTCCCAAACGTCACGATCCTTCAGGAGAAGACCGCACCCGAGACGCGGGCCAGCGTGTTCGGCGCGCGCATCGCGCTCGTCAACTTGAGCTGGCTGCCATTGATCTTCGTGAGCGGCGCGCTCGCCGATGTCTTCGGCCCGGCGCTCCTCATCGGGATCGCTGGCGCCGTGACGCTCGCGACAGCCCTTGTCGGTACGCGAGTCCGGGCGGTGTACGAGGTCGCGTGACCGCCCACCGTACGCGGGCAGACCGCAGTCAGCCGGTTTGACATGTACGGTGATCGCCACAGAAAATCATCAGGTCGCACGCGGGAGAGCCCCTGAATGGCTCCAGCCTGGCCCACGTGAGAAGGAAGCGTACGGAAAGTGGCCCAGCGCACCATCCTTGTCGCCGACGACGACGCCTCGATCCGCTCGCTGCTGAAGCAGCTCCTCTCCGACGAGGGCTACAACGTCGTCGAGGCCACGACGGGGACCGAAGTTGTCGAAAAGGTAAAGGACGTCAACCCCGACCTCGTGATCATGGACGTCCGGATGCCGGAGCTCGACGGCATCGAGGCGCTCAGCAAGCTGAAGGTGAGCTCGCCCAAGACGAGCGTCCTGATCATGACCGCGTTCGGCAGCTCCAATAACGCGATCCGCGCGATGGAGCTCGGCGCGTTCGACTACATCACCAAGCCGTTCGAGCTCGACAAGATCAGCCACACCGTGAGGCGGGTCATCGAGTACCGCGACCTCACGAGCGAGGTTCAGGTGCTGCGCGACGAGATCAGCTCGCTCGTGCAGACCGAGCGCATCGTCGGGAACTCGCCGCCGATGCAGGAGGTCTACAAGACCGTCGGCAAAGTCGCGAAGGCCGACGCGACCGTCCTCATCACCGGCGAGAGTGGCACCGGCAAGGAGCTCGTGGCCGAGGCGCTCCACTACAACTCGAACCGCCGGTCGGGCCCGATCGTGAAGGTCTCCTGCGCCGCGCTCCCCGAGACGCTCCTTGAGGCCGAGCTTTTCGGCCACGAGAAGGGCTCGTTCACCGGCGCGATGACGCAGCGGCGCGGGCGCTTCGAGCTCGCCGACAAGGGCACGATCTTCCTCGACGAGATCGGCGAGATGAGCCTGCCGATGCAGACGAAGCTTCTCCGTGTTCTGCAGGAGAAGAAGATCGAGCGGGTGGGCTCGTCGCTCCCGATCAAGGTCGACATCCGGATCATCTGCGCGACCAACAAAGACCTGCAAAGACAGGTCGAGCAGCAGAAGTTCCGCGACGACCTCTTCTACCGGCTCAACGTCATCGCCATCCACATGCCGCCGCTCCGCGATCGCAAGGAGGACATCCCGGCGCTCGTCGAGCATTTCCTCGCCAAGCACCGCTACAGCGCCACCGCGCAGCCCGCGGCGATCAGCGAAGAGGCCCTCAAACGCCTCATGGAATACGACTGGCCGGGCAACGTCCGCGAGCTCGAGAACGTGATCGAGCGCGCCGTCGTGCTCTCGCGCGGACAGATCATCACGAGCCGCGAGCTCCCGTTCGGCGATCACGAGGCGGGAGAGCACGAGGAAGAGGGCGAGGACGTCTCAACGGAGAAGAGCTTCTTCAAGAAATCGGTCTCGCAATTCGAGAAGGACCTCATCATGAAGGCGCTCCGCGACGCGAACGGGAACCGCTCGAAAGCCGCGGAAATGCTGGGGATTTACCGTCGTCTGCTGTACGCGAAGATCAAGGAGTACGGGCTCGAGGGCTATCCGCCCAAGGGGAGGGCCGCCTGATGCTCGCCGTCGCTCGCGCGTCGCTGCGCTTTTTTGTCATCGGGTTCGTCGTCGGGACGCTCTTCGCGCCGCGGTCTGGCGCCGAGACGCGGAAGATGCTCGGCGAGAAGCTCACGATCATGGCGAATCAACTCCTCGAGATCGCGGCGCTGCCTCCGATCGAGCCGAAGCAGGCGGGGCAGAACGGCGGCGACGCGCCGCCCGCTCGTCGCGCGGGAGGCACACGCGGCTCGAATGCCCGCACGTCGTCGTAGTACTTTCGCCGCCGGACCCGCGGTCGTGCGGCTCGTCGAAGCCTCGGGCGACTCGACCAAGAGCTGGGACGCAGCGGTGCTCGCGGCGGTGAAGGCGGCGAACGTCAAAGATCCACTCGGCGTCGAGGTCGGGCGACTTTGGGCCGAGCTCGAGGGCTCCCGCCTCTCGCGGTATCACGCCTCGGTCAAGGTCGCGTACCGGCAGAGCCAGCGCTCGACCGTTCGGAGAACTCGCTAGCAGCCAAGTCTCGATATCTGTTCGGGTCATTGACACGTGAATCGTCCGCCTACAACACTCGATCGCTGAATCTGGCGTCAGGGGAGTTTGTAGGGCGGTGGCGGAGCCCGAGACGCGCGACGCGCTTGCACAGGTCCTGATCGCGAACGACGGCGAGGTGCTGGGGCGCCTGCGCCTCTCCGCGGCCGAGGCTGCGCGCGTCTGTAACGTCACCCCGCGCCAGCTCATCTACTGGACGAAGAAGGGCTTGGTCAAGCCCTCGTCTGACGGCGAGCACGACTACGACGTCTATGCGATGGAGAAGGTCATCCGCATCCGGCAGGCGCTCGAGAAGGGGCACTCGCTGGAGAAGGCGGCGCAGGTTGTCCAGCGTGAGATGGGTGCGCTCCAGGCCGAGGCCCGCAGGCTCGACGAGATGACGCCGGACGCCCTCGAGGACGAGCTTCGGACGCGTCTTGAGCGCCTCGAATCGCGGATCGGCGAGCTCCGCCGGGCCCTCCCGGCTTCGTTGACCATCGCCCGGCTGCGGAAGGCCGTCGCGGTCCTGGCGCGCCTGGACGCGCAGGGGGCGCTCGAGAACTCCCAGGCCAACGGCGACACGGCGAAAGCGGTCGCGCTGCGCCTTGGGCGCGCCATCGACGAGCTCGAACTGCTGCTTCGCGAGGTCCAGCCCGCGAGCGTGTAGCGCCGGTACGCTTCGAACGTGCCCGACACGCTCACGCTCATCGCCAACGCCGCCGGCAAGCTGACCCGCGAAGGTCTTCGCGCGACCGGCCGCGGCGCCACGGCGCTTCCCGGCCTCGTCGCCCTCACCGTCGATCCCAACTTCATCACCGCGCTGTCGTCCGGCCTGAGCCACGGCGTGATCTGCGTCTCCGGCACGAACGGCAAGACCACGACCGCGCGCATGCTCGCCGACATCACGCGCGCCGCGGGGTGGGGGCCGATCCACAACCGGTCGGGATCGAACCTCGACCGCGGCGTCGCGGCCGCGCTCCTCGCCGACGCGAACTGGTATGGGGAGACGAGCGGCGACGTGGGCCTCTTCGAGATCGACGAGGCCTCTCTTCCGGGAGTCGTCGGTCGCCTCAAGCCCCGCGTCGTCGTCATCACCAATCTCTTCCGCGACCAAATGGACCGTTACTTCGAGCTCGACGCGCTCGCGAAGCGCATCGGCGACGCGCTCGCAACCCTGCCGGCGGACGCCACGCTCGTCCTCAACGCCGACGACCCGCTCGTCGCGAATCTCGCACTCGGGCGTGACGCGAAGACGATCTTCTTCGGCGTCGACGACGACTCCGTCGGCGGGACGATCCCTCAGGCGATCAGCGACGCGACGCGCTGCCCGCGCTGCAAGGCGCCGCTCACCTACAAGCGGGTGGTGCTCGCGCACGTCGGCGATTGGTCGTGCTCCTCGTGCGGGCTGGCGCGACCGGCGCGGGACGTCGCCGCGACGAAAGTCGTGCTCGGTGAGAGCTGGTCCGAGATCTCCCTCGCCGGCACGATCGGCAGCATCTTCGCGCCGGTCCGGGTCCCGATCCCCGGGCTCTATAACGCGTACAACGCGCTCGCCGCGCTCGCCGCGGCGCGCGCGCTCGACATCGGCCTCGCCGAGGGGACGCGCGCGCTCGCGAACTTCCGCCCCGCGTTCGGCCGCCTCGAGACCGTCGAGCTCGAAGGCCGGACGCTGCGGCTCGTGCTCGTGAAGAACCCCGCCGGCTTCAACGCGGCGATCGGCGCGCTGCTCGAGACAGGCCGTAAGCCGCGTCTGCTCGCCGCGCTCAACGATCGCGACGCCGACGGGCGCGATGTGTCATGGATCTGGGACGCGGACTTCGAGACGCTCGCGCCGGCGGTGGCGCACGCGGTCATCACCGGCTTACGCGGCCGCGACCTCGCGCTCCGCTTCAAGTACGCCGGCCTTCAGAAGGAGCGCGCCGAGGTGGTCGATGACCCGCGCGCGGCGATCGAGCGTGCGGCCTCGCTCGCGCCGAAGGGCGGCGAGGTCGTCGTCCTCGCGACCTACACGGCGATGCAAGACCTCCGCGAAGTGCTCGCGCGCATCGGCGTGGTCGCGCCGTTCTGGGAGGATTGAGCGAGTGGACCTGCGCATCGCCCACCTCTATCCCGACCTCATGAACATCTACGGCGACCGCGGGAACGTGATCGCGCTCGGCCAGCGCGCGAAGTGGCGCGGCATCGACGTCGCGGTGCGGTCCTACTCGGTCGGCGCGTGGGCCGACCCGGACTGGCCCGATGTCTGGTTCTTCGGCGGCGGGCAGGACCAAGGTCAGGACATCGTCGGCGCGGACCTCGCCGGGAAGAACGGGGCCGCACTCAAGAAGTCCGTGGAAGGCGGGGCGGCGATCTTCTCGGTGTGCGGCGGCTACCAGCTTCTCGGTCACCAGTACGTGCCCGAGACCGGGCCGGCGATCCCCGGCGTCGGCATCCTCGACGTGACGACGCGGGCCGGAAAGACACGCTTTGTGGGGAATCTCCTCGTCAACGCTCCCGACGGCTACCTCATCGGGTTCGAGAACCACTCCGGCATGACGTATCTCGGTTCGGGCGCGAAGCCGCTTGGGACGGTGGTCGTCGGGAACGGCAATAACGGCGAGGACAAGACGGAGGGCGCGGTGCAGGGCAAGGTCATCGGCTGCTATCTGCACGGCTCGTGTCTGCCGAAAAACCCCTGGCTCGCGGACCGCCTTCTGGGCTCGGCACTCGCGCGCCGGCATGATGCGGTGAGACTCGCGCCGCTCGATGACTCCGAGGAAAAGTCGGCACGCGATCAAGCGACCGAGGTTGCCCGCACCCGACCGTAGCCAGTGGCGGTACCGCGGTACCGCCCGAAGGTCCTGTTCGTCGAGATGCGGCTTGCGAGTTGAGTACCCGGCGTGCCGGGACGAGCTCTCCTCCGCGCGTGGCTCCTCGCGCTGGCTCTCCTTCCGGCCGGCGGAGCAGCCGCCGCACTCGCGGACGATGGCCGGCCTCCAGGTCCGGAGGAGGTCGGCCATCCTCCGACCTCAGTTCCAGTTCCGATCAGCGGGCTTCGACCGTCGGAGATCGAGACGCATGCGTTCCCAACGCCGAGCAGCCCTCCGGGCACGACCGACGTGCGCGACCTCCCGCGCGCGGTCAATAGCCGGAAGGAGCTCGTGCTCTTCGTCGGGGGCTACGGGTCACAGGCCGACGATGGTGCCTTCACCGCGCTGAGTGCTCGATTCCCGGCCGATCGATACGACGTCCGGCGCCTCGGTGACGATCAACGGTTTCCGTACGACACGTACGGGCCCCTCGACGCAAGCGCCTCGGCGCTCACCGATGAGATCCGAGCGCTGGCTCCTCGGTACACCGGCGTGAACATCGTCTCGCACTCGATGGGCGGCGCGGTTGTCGATCGCGCCTTTGGCGACGGCCTCTCGGCCAAGGACGGCGTCCGAACTTATGTCTCGATCGCCGGACCGCACAGCGGGGCCGACTTCGCACGCGTTCCGAGCGCTGTGCTACCGCTGATCGGGCCGGTCAGGGACATCGTGCGCGCGGGAGCGGCGCTGGTGGCGCGCGATCCCGACAGCGCCGCGGCGCGTGACCTCGCCACCGCTCGGCCGATCGCGCCGCCACAAGGTGTCGTGAGGCTTGACCTAAGTCTTTCCACCGACGGATTCGTCAATCGTTACGACGCCATCGATCCGGGTGTCGACCAGCGCGTATTTCTTCCGGCATCGCCTGGCGAGTTTCTCGACGGTCACGGAGGGAGCCTGACGAATCGGGAGATCGGCGAGGTTGTCGTCGAAACCATTCGCGAGCATCGGCTGCCGCCCGACCGTCGCGATGGGATCACGCGAGTCGTCGCGCCGCTGTTGTGGGATCGGTCCACCTCCGTATGGCGATTCATCTTGCTCGTGACCGTTGTCGGCGCGATCGCACTGTGGCTCGCCCGATTCATTCCGGGGTGGCGGGAACTCATCGACAGGGCCGACGCCCTCGGCGGTGTGATTCTCCGATCGATCGGCCGGTGAAGAGGGATCACGGTCAGGCGATCGTCGAGTTCGCTCTCGTCCTTCCGCTCATCCTGGTACTCATCATCGCCGTGGTGCTCGTCGGTGAGGTGGGGGTCGCGCGCCTCGCGCTCGAGCATGGTGCCGCGGAGGCCGCCCGCACTGGCGCGCTGACGAATGACGACGATCTCGTGCGTGGCACGGCAGCGGCGACGGTCGCTCCACTCGACCCATCGCGGGTCCGCGTCACCATCGAGCCCACCGTCGGCGAGCCCCCGCGTTCGAGCACGCCTAGGGGAACCCTTCTGCGGGTCCGGCTTCAATATGCCATCCCGATACCGCTCGGGTTCGTCGGTCTCCCGCGATTCGTCGTCGAGGGAGATGCCGCGCGCCGGATCGAATGGACGCCTTGACCGACGAGTCCGGCCAGACGCTTGTCATTGTCGTGCTCCTGCTCGGCATCGCCGCGGTGGTGGTGGTCGGTCTCCGCGCCGGACAGGAGCGCTTCTTCGCGACCGCGCGTTCCCACCGTGCGGGCGAAGCCGCGGTGGAGGCCGCGAGCGCCGCGCTCGCCGACGCGTACGTCGCTCATCTCGCCGCGGTACGGTCGCGCTCGCAGGAGAAGCCGCGGCCTACACCGAACGTGGTCGCGCTCATCGCTGATCCGCGAACGATCGAAGCCGCGCGCATCGCGGCCGACGAGCTTGCACGGCTAAACGGCGCCGGCCGGATCGAGGCGATCGACGTGAGCTGTGACCGTGGCCGCGTCGAGGCACGCCTCACGCTCGCGGCCTATTCCCACCGTGCGGGCTTTACGGCGCCCGAATGCTTCCGGCCCTGACCTTCACACGGCGCCGGATCCCGGCGCGCCAACTCATCGCTGCCGGGAGCGCGGTCGCGCTTGTCATCGCGGCCATGGTCACCATGCTGCTCGCATCGCCGTCGACGACAAGTGACCCCGCCTCATCCAGCCGGCCGCTTACGCAGCGTCTCGCCGCATCGACCTGGGCGCTGGCCGTTCCCACCGCTTGGCTCGCGGCACCCCTACCCGAAGTCCGCGTGGGTGACAGCGTCGATCTCATCGCCGTGCGTCAGGGGGACCGCCCGCTCGCGCTACCGATCGCTGCCGATCTGCACATCATGGCGACGGATGAGCGGTCGGTCGTGTTCGAAGTCGACGAGGAGAGCGCGACCGCTATCGCGACGGCGCGCGCGTCAGGCTTGCTCATCGTCCCGCTGTTGAGATCCGCTCGCTGAGGGTCCGGGTCGCGCTCTGCGGCGGTCCTGAGCTCGCCTCGGCGGCCGACGCCCTTGGGCTGATCCCAGCCGATCCCGGAAACGCTGCTTTGGCGCTCATCGATCTGCGAGCAGCGGGCTCGGTTGCCCAGGCAGCCGCGCTCGCAGCCGATCTGCCGCGGGTCGTCGTCGGGGATGAAGCGCAGATCGAGTTGGCTGAAGCGCTAGGGATGCCGAAGCGCTCGGTCGCGAGGTCGTGCGAGCCAGCCGAGCTCGGTCCGCTCATCGCCGCGACCGTTCCGGCGATGCGCCGGCGGGCCACCCGGTCGGTGATGGTCACATCGGTCCGCGGCGGCGTCGGGAGGTCGTTGCTCGCGGCGAACCTCGCACGGCGTCTCGCACCGACGCGCTCCGCGCTCGCGCTCGATGTGACCGGCGGTGGAGCGCTCTCATGGTGGCTGGGCTCGAGCGCACCGAGCTGGGCGGACCTCGAGGGGCTCGCCGACGAGCTCAGCGCGGAGCACCTCGCGGTCGTGGCGACGGAAGCTGCGCCCGGTCTGCGTGTCGTCGGTGGTCCGCCATCGGCGCCAAGCGGAGGTCTCGCTCGGTCTGCCCTCCGGGCTGCGCTCGAGCTCTGCGACATCGTCATCGTGGATGCCCCGACCCTCGCCGACGAGCACACCCGACAGCTGCTCGGTGCCGTCGATCGCGTGCTTGTTCTGAGCTACGACGACCCGGTCTCGATCGCGGCTCTTGCCGCGGCGGACATGCCGGACAAGGCCTGGCTCATCGCGTCGCAATCCACGGCTGCCTCGCTCAATGGACGCGATGTCTTCCGAGCCTTCCCTCGTGCGGAGGCTGCGATCGCGGCAGCGGCATCGCGCCCGAGCGCTGTCGGCGGCGCGCTTGGCCGGGCCTACGACGAGCTCGCCGAGATCGTGGCGATCGACTCGACATGACCATCGCCGCACGGGCCCGGATTGAGCGAGGGATCGTTGCCCGCTTGCGCGAAGCACCCGATGGACGGCCGCGGCGTGAGCACCTTGCGGCGGCGCTGCGTGAGACGCTCATCGAGGAGCGGCTCGTCGTACCCGCGGGAGAGCTGCGCGTGCTCGAGCGCTGGCTCGACGATCGTCTGTTCGGCCTCAGCGAGCTCGCACCGCTGTTGCGTGACGAGCGGGTCACCGAGGTCATGGTCAACGGATTGCGCGGAGTCTGGGTCGAGCGGAGCGGCCGCCTCGAGGAGACCGGCATCCGCTTCTCCGATGCCGACGAGATCATGGTCATCATTGAGAGGCTCGTGGCGCCGCTCGGCCGGCGCATCGACCTCGCCAGTCCGCTGGTCGACGCGCGACTTCCAGACGGGTCCCGCGTGCATGCGGTCATTCCGCCGATCTCGCTCGTCGGTCCGGTCCTCACCATCCGCCGATTCGGCGCGCGACCGCTCGGCCCCGACGACCTTGTCCGAAACGGAACACTTTCGCGCGACACGATGGATTACCTGATCCGCGCGGTCACGGAGCGGCGCAGCATCCTCGTCTCAGGCGGAACGTCCAGCGGGAAGACCACCACCCTCAACGCCCTCGCGTTCGCCGTGGGGGAGAACGAACGCGTCGTCACCATCGAAGACGCGGCCGAGCTTCGCCTCCCGCAGTCGAACGTCGTTGCGCTTGAGACGCGCCCTCCGAGCGTCGAGGGGACCGGGACGATCGACGTTCGGGCGCTCCTGCGTGCGGCTCTTCGCATGCGACCGGATCGAATCGTGGTGGGCGAGGTTCGCGGCGGGGAAGCGCTCGACATGCTGCAGGCGATGAACACCGGACATCGTGGCTCGCTCACCACCGCGCATGCCAACAGCGCCGGACACGCGCTGATGCGGATCGAGACGATGGCGCTCATGGGAGGTGTGGACCTGCCTCTCGAAGCGATCCGTGAGCAGATCCGTCGTGGGATCGAGATCGTTGTCCATCAGGAGCGCGATGCGAGCGGCGTGCGGCGGGTGACGGAGATCATCGAACTCTCTCCTGACCGGGGCGATCCATACGTGCTCACGCGGATCGGGCCGTGACGGCGCTTTTCCTTATCGCGGCGGTCGCAGCGATGGGAGTCGCGTTCCTTGATGGCAGGCGCGCTCGGACGGTCTCGGCATTTCTGCGGCGACTCGATCCCCGCGAGCGCGCCGCGTCGAGGGACCGTCGCCTTGCTCTACCTGGGCTCATCGACGCGGTGGCGTCGGCGCTGGCCAGCGGCCTGTCGGTGCAGCTCGCGTTCGCTGAGGTTGCGCCGACCCTGCCTCATTCACTCGCCAAGCCAACCGCGCGGGCCGCGGCGGCGCTCGCCCTCGGCGCGCCGGTCGACGACGCGCTGCGGGCCTATTCCGGCGTCATCGCCGACGAGGATCTCGCCCCGTTCGGGATCGTGCTTGGTGCATTCACGAGGAGCGGAGGAAGGATCGGACGGAGTCTCGGACGCGTCGGGGTACTGCTTCGCGGCCGCATCGCGCTGGACGATGAACGGAACGCGCTCACCGCGCAGGGCCGAGCGTCGGCGATCGTGCTAATCGCGCTCGCACCACTTGGTGGACTGTTCTTCGCGGTGATGACGCCCGAGTACGTTGCCGTCCTCGTTGATCGGGGCCGCTGGCTCGTCGCGGTGGCCGTGGCCCTCGAGATCGCGGGCGCGCTCTGGCTCTGGCGCATTCTGCGGCTGAGCTCACCACAGGCCGACTTTGCCTCGCTGCTCGATGCCGTTGTGGTCGGGCTCGACGCCGGAATGACATTCGAGCTTGCACTGGCCTCTCTGGTCGCGCGTGCGCCCGCCGTCGCACGATTGCCGGAGGCGCGACGGCTTCTCGCCGATCTCGCGCTCGGACGCGGTGCAGACGAGTCGTTCAGCTCGTTCGGCGCCGCCGGGCCGACCGAAGCGCGGGTCGCCGCGCTGGTCCGTGCCGCAACGCGATTCGGCTCTCCTCTCGCTGAGCTCTTGGTCACACAGGCCGATGTGCTTCGCACCAGCGACCGCCGGCACGCCGAAGCGCAGGCGCGGCGGTTGCCGATCCTCATGCTTTTCCCGCTCGCTTTTTGTGTCCTGCCAGCCCTGCTTTGCGTGTTTCTCGGACCACCGCTGCTGTCGCTGGTTGGCTAATCGGTGTCAAGAAGTAGACAAAACGCGGCCGGGTCTTGTTGCGTTAGGCAGAATTGGGCCTAGCCCGAATGGCGGAGGTACGACCTTCCTACTTGTCCGGCCACCGCCAGGCGGGCAGGCTGGCGTCCTAGAACGACAGAGAGGGGGTACCCGAATGCTGGCGTTCCTGCGCGACGACGAAGGCCAGGGCCTGGTCGAATACGCACTCATCATCGCAGTCATTGCCATCGCCGTGATCGTCGCGATGATCTTCCTTCGTGGCCAGATCCAGAACATCTTCAGCAACATCGGCAACAACCTCACCTAGCGCGCGCAACTAGCTGAAAGAAACGGCCGGGCGGCGCTTCGACGCCGCCCGGTCCGTCTTCCAGGGGGAAATTGAGATCGACGGGGTGCGAGCGGTCGAGAACGTGATCCTGGTGGCGTTCGTGGCCGCCGTTGTGTACACCGATTGGCGCTGGCGTCGCATCCCCAACGCATTCACCTATCCGGTCATGGTCGCCGGGCTCGTGCTCGGCGCGTTCGAGGCGGTCCCCGGCGATTTCTTCGTGCGCGGCCTGGCCGATCACGTCGCGGGGCTGATCGTCGGCTTTCTCGTCGCGTACCCCTTCTACGCGGCGGGCGGGCTCAAGGCCGGCGACGGGAAGTACCTCATGGCCGTCGGCGCGATGCGCGGACTCGGTCTGCTCCTCTACGGCGCCGTCTATGGCGCGCTCATCGGCGGCGTCATCGCGCTCGGCGTCATCGCCGTGCGGCGCATGCGCGCCGCTGGCAGCGCCGAGGCCTCCATGGGCGGGCTCATGAAGACGTGGATCCCGTACGGCGTGGCGCTCGGGATCGGCACCCTCCTCGCGCTCGCGTTGGAGGTCTCCGGACGCCTGCCCGGAGCGGGCGCGTGATCGGCATTGCGACACCTGTCTGGTCGGCGGACGACTTGCCTGTATATTGCCTGACGGGGCGGGACGAGCGGACAACGCGACTCATCAAGGGAGCGTTAGGGGAGTAATGGCCGACGGCGAGAAGATCCGCATCCTCATCGTCGACGACATCGCCGACACTCGCGACAACCTCGCGAAGCTGATCGGCTTCGAGCCGGACATGGAAGTGGCCGGCACGGCCGACGGTGGGCAGGCCGCGGTGAACATGGCCAAGAAAGAGCGGCCGCACGTGATCCTCATGGACATCAACATGCCCGACATGGACGGGATCACGGCGACCGAGATCATCAGCAACACCGTCCCTGAGTCGCCGATCATCATGATGAGCGTCCAGGGCGAGCAGGATTACCTGCGCCGCTCGATGCTCGCCGGCGCGCGCGAGTTCTTAGTGAAGCCCTTCTCCGCGGACGAGCTGATCAACGCGATCCGTCACGTCCACGAGCTCGAGAAGGTGAAGCGCGCCCGCTACGCGGCGGCCGTGCCCGCGGCGGCGAGCCCGGCTAATCCCCTCGCGGCCGCACCGGCCGCGCGCGACACCGGCCGGATCATCACATTCTTCTCGCCCAAGGGCGGCGTCGGCCGGACCACGATCGCGACCAACCTCGCGGTCGCGCTCCACCAGTCGACGCAGAAGCCGGTGGTGCTCGTCGACGGCAGCCTGCCGTTCGGCGACATCGCTGTCATCCTCAACATGAGCCCCAAGGCCAAGACCATCGCGGACCTCGTGGGCAGCTTCGACAACACCGACTCCGACGTCCTCGAGTCGGTCCTCGTCTCGCACTCCACCGGGATCAAGGTGCTCCTCGCGCCGCCCACGCCCGAGTCAGCAGAGCTCATCACCGGCGCGAACGTGAAACACGTGCTCGAGCTCCTGCGCGAGCGCTACGCCTACATCGTCCACGAGCCTCAAGAACGTGCGCGTCTTCATGGAGATCGCGGAGAAGCTCGGCTACGGCGACGAGAAGCTGCAGCTCGTCGCGAACCGTAACGACAGCTCGGGTGGTATCAAGGCATCCGACGTCGAGGCGAGCCTCGGCCGCAAGATCCCGCACACCATCGTCTCGGACGGCCGCACATTGGTACTAGCCGTGAACCGCGGCGTGCCGTTCGTGATCAGCCACCGCGAAAGCCAGGTTGCGAAGGACATCTTCACCCTCGCGCAGCGCCTCACCGCCGGTGCGCCCGAGGCGGCCGCCACTGGGGCCAAGGCTCCTGCCCGCCCGAGCGGTATGCGCCTCTTCGCTCGCTAGCCGGCCAGACACCGCTGATCCCCGTCTGAATCCCAAAACATACGTCTCTCGACCGTACACTCGGGCGGCGAGGGAGCAGGCGCCCGGATAACGGGCGGCGAAAGGCAGGGTTAAACAACCACACATGTCGCTTCTAAGACGCATCGAAGGCCGCCCCCAGCCCGAGCAGCCGCAGCAGCCGGGTCAGCCCGGCGGCCAGCAGCCGCCCCGGCCACCCGCCGAAGGGCCGCTCTCGCAGACCGCGGCGCCCGGTCGCGACTCGCAGCGCGACGCCCGCGTGAAGCTGCAGACCAAGATCATCAACAACCTCGACCCGCGTCTCGATCTCTCCGACGCTAAAGCGGTCCGCTCCTCGATCGAGGAGATGTTCAACAAGTACATCGACGAGGAAGGCATCGTCGTCACGCGCGTCGAGCGGCAGCGGATGCTCGAGCAGATCCTCGACGAGATCCTCGGCTTCGGCCCGATCCAGCCGCTCCTCAACGACGACACCATCACCGAGGTCATGGTCAACGGCCCGTTCCGCACATACGTGGAGCGCAAGGGCAAGCTGCAGCTCTCGGACGTCACGTTCGTGAACGACGAGCACGTCATGCGCGTGATCGAGCGGATCATCGCCCCGATCGGCCGGCGCGTAGACGAAGCGAAGCCTTATGAGGACGCGCGCCTTCCGGACGGCTCGCGCGTGAACATCATCATCCCGCCGCTCGCGCTGAACGGCCCGGTCGTCACCATCCGAAAGTTCCCCAAATACCGCATCACCGTCGAGGACTACATCAAGTTCGGCACCGCGACGGCCGAGATGATGGAGTTCCTGCGGGCGTGCGTCGAAGCGCGCCTCAACATGTATATCTCGGGCGGCACCGGCTCAGGAAAGACGACGCTCCTCAACATCCTCTCGGGCTTCATCCCCGAGGACGAGCGGATCATCACCATCGAGGACGCCGCCGAGCTGAAGCTCGTGCAGGACCACGTGGTGCGCCTCGAGTCGCGCGCCGCGAACATCGAGGGCAAGGGCCAGGTCTCGATCATGGACCTCGTGAAGAACTCCCTGCGTATGCGCCCGGAGCGCATCGTCGTCGGTGAGACGCGTGGTGGCGAGGCCCTCTCCATGCTCCAGGCGATGAACACCGGCCACGACGGCTCGCTGTCCACCGGTCACGCCAACTCCCCGCGCGACATCCTCGCCCGTCTCGAGACGATGTGCCTCATGGCGGGCGTCGAGCTTCCGGCGCGCGCGATCCGCGAGCAGATCGCGAGCGCGCTTGACCTCATCATCCAGATCTCCCGGCTCAAGGACGGCTCGCGCAAGATCACCAACATCACCGAAGTCCAGGGCATGGAGGGCGAGACGATCGTCCTGCAGGACGTGTTCGTCTTCGAGCAGACCGGCTACGTCGACGGCAAGGTCCAGGGCCGCCTGCGGCCCACGGGCATCCGTCCGAAGTTCTCCGAGAAGTTCGAAGCCGCAGGCATCAAGCTGCCGCAGAACACGTTCGGGGACATGTCCGCGGCACTGCGTTGATCCCGCTCGAGTACGTCCTCACGGCCACGGCCTTCATTGGCGTGCTCCTGTTCTTCTGGGGCATCTCGTCGATGATGGGCGGCGCGGGCGCCGAGACGCTCGAGTCGCGCATGCAGCGCTACGCGGGCGGCCCACAGGTGCAAGCCCAGGAGAAGAAGCAGGCACAGAAGAAGGAGCGCCGCGACGTCGATCCGTTCGCCACGCTCTCCGGCGACGTCGCCGACCGGCGGTTCATCTCGCGGGTGCAGCGTGACCTCGCGCGCGCCGACCTTCGCCTCCGGGCCGCCGAGTACTACTACATCCGCATCGGTCTTGCGCTTGGCCTGGCGGCGATCCTCTTTGTGCTTCGCGATCCGCTCTCCGCCGTGGTGGGAGCGATCCTCGGTTACTTCGTGCCCCGCATCTGGGTCGGCCGGCGGATCGGTGGCCGCCTCAACGCGTTCAACAAGCAGCTCCCCGACACGATCACCTTGCTCTCCAACTCGCTGCGCGCGGGCTCGAGCTTCCTGCAGTCGGTCGAGCTCGTGTCGCGCGAGTCGCCCGCGCCGATGGGCCCCGAGATGGGCCGCGTCGTGCGCGAGGTGAACCTCGGTCTGGGCATGGAGGAAGCGCTCGCGAACATGGTGCGCCGCATCAAGAGCGATGACCTCGACCTCATGGTCACCGCGATCGGCGTCCAGCAGCAGGTAGGTGGCAACCTCGCCGAGATCCTCGACACCATCGCCTTCACCATCCGCGAGCGCGTGCGCATCAAGGGCGAGATCCGGACGCTCACGGCACAGGGCCGCTACTCGGGCTACCTCGTAGCGTTCCTGCCCATCGGCATCATGATCACGCTGAACTTCATCAACCCCGAGTTCATGCAGCCGCTCTTCACCGAGACCATCGGCCGAGTCCTCCTCATCATCGGCGCGGTCATGATGGCCATCGGCTTCTACGCGATCCGCAAGATCACGGACATCAAGGTCTAGACGGTGGAACTCCTCATCCTCGCCATCCTCGCCGGGATCGGGGTCTTCATGGTGTTCGCCTCGTTCCTCGTCGGGCGCCAGCTCGACCCCGTGCAGGCCCGGCTGCAGCAGATCTCGGTGCGGCCGCGAACCCTCGAAGAGCTCGAGCTGCAGCGGCCGATCGCCGAGCGGACCCTGAAGCCGATTGTCTCGGGACTCGCCGCGCTCATGTCGCGCTTCTACCCGGCGAACACCGCGCGCACGCTCCAGATCCGTCTGAAGCGGGCGGCCATGGAGACCACGAGCGTCGAGTTCTTCCTCGGCGTCAAGGCCTTCGTCGGCATCCTCGGCGCGGTCGCGGGCTCCTCGCTCCTGAACCTCATCACAGGCGATTCGCTCGCGACCCTCGGCGGACTGGTCGGTGGACTGATCGTCGGGTTCCTCGCCCCGGACTTCTACCTCACCAGCCGCGCCAGCGGACGCGGCAACTCGATCCTGGAACAGCTCCCCGACGCGCTCGACCTGCTCACGATCTCGGTCGAGGCCGGCCTCGGCTTCGACGCCGCCGTGATCAAGGTCACCGAGAAGATGAAGGGCGCCTTGAGCGAGGAGTTCAAGCGCGCCGCGGCCGAGCAGCGCGTCGGCAAGTCCCGTCAGGAATCGCTGCGCGGGATCAGCGAGCGGGTCGACGTCAAGGAGCTGCAGAGCTTCATCTCCGCGATCATCCAGGCCGATCAGCTCGGTGTCTCGATGTCCAAGGTGCTGCGGATCCAATCAGAGACGCTCCGCACCGAGCGCCGCCAGCGCGCCGAGGAGAAGGCCGCACGCGCCCCGATCCTGATCATGCTGCCGACCGTGGGATGCATCTTCCCCTCGCTCTTCATCGTGATCCTCGCGCCCGCCGCGCTCTCCGCGATGAAGTCCTGCGGAACGGTCTAGAACGCCCCGCGGCCCTGTCACCGTCACGAACCGCACCCGCGGCACCGTGGTCGCGACACGCTGCGACATCGCGAACAGCTTCCTGACACGGGGCTTTGGCCTGATCCCGCGCTCCGGTCTCGCTGATGGCGAGGCGCTGCTCATCACCAAGACCGGCTCGATCACCATGTTCTTCATGCGCTTTCCGATCGATGCACTCTTCCTCGACCGCTCTCTGCGCGTCGTGAGGGTCGCCGAACATCTCCGGCCGTGGCGGCCGGCATTCGCGGCGCGTGGCGCGGACAGCGTCCTCGAGCTCCCCGCCGGGACGGCCGCCCGCACGCGCACGCAAGCCGGTGACGAACTCACGTACGCGGGGGCAGAGCGGTGATCGAGATCGCGCACGCGGTCCGCGACGTGCTTATCGCGCCGCGCTGCACCGGTTGCGGCGAGCCGGGTGCCTGGTTCTGCATCGCCTGCCGTGACCTCTGCGATCCGGTCACGCTCTCGGGCGCCGTACCCGTGCACGGCGCCGGGCCGTACGAGGGACCGCTCCGCACGGCGATCCATCGTCTCAAGTACGGCGGCGAGCGCGGCCTGGCGGACGACCTCGGCGCACTCGTCGCGTTCGAGCTCGCGCGCGATCTCGCCCGCGGCGTGGCGATCGACGCGGTTCTCCCCGTACCGCTGCATCAGACGCGCGCCGCGTCGCGCGGCTACGACCAGGCGGCGCTCCTCGCCGCGGCGGTTGCGTCGCGCGCCGGCCTGCCGCTCCGCCTTGCGCTTCGGCGCGTGCGGCAGGGCCGGCCGCAGGTCGAGCTGGATCGGGCGGCGCGCGCAGCCAACGTGCGCGGCGCGTTCGTTTCGGAGGCGTCGTCGCTGCGCCGCCTCGCGGTGGCCCTCGTCGACGACGTCGCGACCACCGGGGCCACCATCGCCGACGCCGCGTCCGCCGCACGCGCGGCCGGCGCGCGATCGGTCCGTGCCTATGTTGTGGCGGTGGACGAGTGACGCGCTCGGGCTGGTTCGTGCGCGGGCTGCTGCTCTTCGTCCTCGCGTTCGCCAACCTGAACGACATCCGCAGCGGCCCGCCCAGCGCGGAAGCCCCGGGTCTCTGGTCTCCGGACGTTCTGCCGAACGCGCTCTTCGCTTGGACCGTGATCAAGGAGCACGACGTGGACTATGACGAATTCACGGCGCCCGCGGGCGCCGCGGCCGCCGGCAAGCTCGACCGCGAGGCGTACTTCTTCCGCGCGTGCGGCGTCTCCAGCGCGACCGCGCCGCCCAAGGCCAAGCGCAGCGTCGGTGGCCCGCCGGCGCCCGGGCCGAACGACCACGTCTGCTCGGTTTTCCCGCCCGGGATCGCCGTACTCGCGCTGCCGTTCTTCGCCCCATTCGTCTTCGCCGGGTTCAGCCCGTTCGATCTCGGGCTCCTCGTCCACGGCGGCCACGTCGTTGCCGCGTTCGTCGAGGTCCTCGCGACGCTGCTTCTTTGGTCCCTGATGAGACGCTTCGTCGGCCCGCGCTGGTCGCTGGTGCTCGTGCTTCTCTATTTCCTGGCCACGAGCGTACGCACGGTCGCGAGCCAGGCGCTGTGGCAGCACTCCGGTGTGCATCTCGCGGTGGCCGTGGCCTTGTGGCTGGCGCTGCGCGAGGAGCCGGTTTCGCTCGGCCGCGAGCTCTTCGCGGGCGTCTTCCTCGGGCTCGGCGCGGTGGTGCGCCAGACCACGGGCCTCGTCGCACTCGGCCTCCATGGGATGCGGCCCGCGCGGCTCGTGGTCTCGCTGATCGGCGCCGGGATCGGGGTCGCGCCGCTGCTCGTCTACAACTACTTCGCCTTCGGCTCGCCGCTCGAGCAGGGCTACGGCACCAAGCCCTTCGACACGCCAGTATCGCTCGGGCTATATGGCCTTCTGCTCTCGCCTTCCCGCGGCCTCCTCGTCTACACGCCGTATGTCATCTTCGCGTTTGCAGCGCTCCTTCGCGCATGGCGCTGGCCGGGGGAGGTCGCGACGCGCCTACGGTGGCTTTCGCTCGTTTGGATCGCGGCGCTTGTCCTCTACGCGACGTACGCCGAGTGGTGGGGCGGGCGCGTCTTCGGCTCGCGCTTCCTCGATGACCTCGCCCCGGTCCTTTTCGCCGCCCTCGCCTGGGGGATCGGCGTCGGGCTCATGCGGACGCTCGTCGAGCGCGTCGTGTTCGGGATCATGGCGCTCTGGTCGGTCGTCATCTTCCAGGCGGCCGCTTTCCTCTACGACAAGTCCTGGGACACGCTTCCGGTGAACGTGAACGACGATCCCTCCAAGCTCTTCAACTGGAGCGATCCGCAGTGGCTGGCCGTCCTTCGATCCGTCCCGTCCGCCGTGAACGACGAGCGGGCCATCGCCGGCGCGATCCTGACCATGCTCGTGCTCACGCTTTTCATACGCCTCGAGCTACGTGCGGCGCGCAGGAGTGAGCTAGCGTCCTAGGTGTGACCGCGTTCATCCTCTTCTTCGGGCGCGGCGGATCGAGCGACATCGAGCGACAGCTCGACTCCGTCAAGATCGCGATCGGCGGCCTCGTGCTGAGGCGCGCCGGCGAGGCGGGCTTCTCGCGCCTGTACGGCGTGACCAACGACGGCGAGGCCGCCGCGGCGTTCCGCGCGCAGGGTGCGGCGATCCTTCCCGCGCGGACGGACCCGTTCCACTTCGGTCAGGAGCTTTCCCGGATCGTTCACGAGAAGAAGCTCGACCGCGTGTGCACGATCGGAGCGGGCGCGGGGGCGCTCCTCTCGGCGCAGGACCTCTCCGCGCTGCGCGAGGATCTCGAATCGAGCGAGGCGCTCGTGCTCTCGAACAACTCGTTCTCGGCCGATCTGGTCGCGTTCACGCCGGCATCCGCGCTCGACGCGATCGATCTCCCGGCGACCGACAACCCGCTCCCGCGGCGCCTGCACCAGCAAGGCGGGCTGTCGTCGCGCCAGATGGAGAAGTCGGCGGCGAGCCTCCTGGACGTCGACACGCCCACCGACGCGGCGCTCTTGGCGCGACATCCGCGCTGTCCCCCCGAGCTGCGCGATCTCCCGGCATGGCAGGACGAGCTCGGGGGCCGCATCGACGCGCTCATGCGGATCGTGACGACGCCCGACAAGGAGCTCATCGTCGCCGGACGCGTCGGTGCGCCGGTGTGGACGTTCATCGAGACCCAGACCGCGTGCCGCGTGCGCATGCTCGCGGAGGAGCGGGGAATGCAGGCGGCCGGGCGCGACACATCAGGCGAGGCCCGGAGCGCTCTGGGCTTCTTGTACGAGCTGGTCGGGCCGCGCGAGTTCTTCGCGAAAATGGGAGAGCTCGGCGACGGCATGCTCTTTGACATGCTGGTGCTCTTCGCTCATCTCGGCTGGCGGCCAGGGGCCGAGGAGCGCTTTGCGTCGTATCTCTTCAGGGCCGAACGCATCGCCACGAAGCCCCTGCGTGAATTCACCGAAGCGGCGCGCGACGCGCCGTTCCCGCTGCTCCTCGGCGGACACACGCTCGTCTCAGGCGCGTTCTGGACGATGGTCGAGGCCGCATGGGCAGGGCATCCGGAGATGTAGTGGCTTCGCCAATGCAGGCGTCGCTCGTGCGTCAGCGTCAACCGCGGCTGCCGCTGCCCGCCCTCGCTAGTCTGTGAGCGCGCTCTTCGATCATCACGTTCACAGCGACCGCTCCGACGGCACGGTGTCGCTCCAGGGCCGGGCGAAGAGCGTCGCGATCCGACCGCACGGCATATCGGACCACTACCCCTGGAAGGACAAGCTGCGGAACGAAAACGACGTCAGGCGGTATCTCGAGGACGCCACAAGCCTCGGCCTACGCGTGGGGATCGAGTACGACCTGGGCGTCGCGCCGCCGCTCTCCGCGGCGACGCGCGAGGCGCTGCACTACGTTATCGGCGCGATCCACCAGGTTCAGATAGACGGTAAGTGGGTCCACTACGACGACGCCGGCGCGTTCGTGAAGGGCCGGACGAAGTCGTTCAAGGAGCGCGAGCGCTTCAGCGACCCCGAGCTCCAACGAAGGATCCTCGCGCGGACGCTCGAGGTGGTCGCTGAAGGCATCGAGCGCGATCGCATCGATATCCTCGGCCACCCAACCTTCTCGGCGCTGCAGGCGCTCGGCGATCCGGAGCGGATCTACCCTGAGGAGTGGCAGGAGCGGCTCATCGCTCTATGCGTTGAGGGCGGGATCGCGATCGAGATCAACGAGAGCTACGGCGTGCCACACCGCGAGTTCCTCGTTCGCGCCGCACGTGCGGGCGCGCTCTTCTCGGTCGGAACGGATACGCACTTCGAGCTCAAGCCCCTCGACAAAACCGAGGCGATGATCGCCGCGGCGGATCTCAGGCGAGACCATTTTCTCGCGGGAGCGCGCCTCGAGCCCGGACGTCAGTCAGGCCGGCGGAGCATCCTCGGCAAGTAGCTCGTACACCAGCAACCCAATCGCAACCAGCAGGATGAGATGCACCGCGTTCCCGCCGAGGTTGAGCGCCTGGGCGACGAACCAACCGACAACCAGCACCCATACAGCGATCCAGCGCACGCGATGGCCGGTCGCGACGCTCACATTACGCAGGCTACCGCCCGTATACTTTTGATGCAGGACCACCTGCGATCCGCGGCAGGAGGGGAGCCGTGTTCCGAGGACTCTCTGTCTACACCGGAAACGCCCACCCCAAGTTCGCCCGAGACATTTGTAATCACCTGGAGATCCAGCCCGGCGCAATCGATGTATTCAAATTCGCGAACGACAACATCTTCGTGCAGATCAAGGAGAACGCCCGCGAGCATGACGTCTTCATCGTGCAATCGCTGGTCGGGCCCTCGGTCAGCGACGCGATCATGGAGCTCCTGATCATGATCGACGCGTTCAAGCGCGCCTCGGCCGGCCGCATCACCGCGGTCATGCCTTACTACGCCTATGGCCGGAGCGACAAGAAGGACCAGCCGAGGGTCCCGATCACGGCACGGCTCCTCGCCGACCTGATCGGCGTCGCCGGCGCGGACCGGTTCCTCACCATGGACATGCACCAGATGCAGATCCAGGGCTTCTTCTCGATCCCGGGCGACGAGCTCTCCGCGCGCAACCTGCTCGTCGAGTCCTTCCGCTCGATCGTCGAAAAGGACCCGGAAGGTGTCGCTCTTGTCGTCCCCGACCTGGGCTACTCGAACGTCGCGCGCCGGATCGCCGAGGCGCTCCAGATCCCGCTCGTCTTCATGCAGAAGACGCACCGCGACAACACCGGCAGAAGCGAGGTCGTGAACGTCATCGGCGACATCGACAAGACTCGCGTGATCATCATCGACGACGAGATCGATACCGGCACGACGATCTTGAACACGGTTCGCATCCTTCAGGATCGCGGGGTGAACGAGATCTACGTCGGCTGCACCCATGCCGTCCTCTCCGGGGATGCCGCCGAGAAGCTCGCCGGCAGCGGAATCGAAAAGCTCATCACGACCGATACGGTCCCCTTGCGGCCGTCGGCTCGCGACACCCAGAAGTTTGAAGTCATGACCGTGGCCCCCCTCTTCGCGGAGGCGATCCGCCGCATCCACGAGGGCGAGTCCGTCGGCGCACTCTTCAATCCACCGGGGTTGCAGCTGCCGCTGCAGGTCAACTAGCGATCGCGACCCGCAGTCCCGTGAGCTTCATCGGCGGATTCTTCGACTCCAACGAAGGGGAGCTTCGTAAGCTCCGCAAGATCGTCGCGCGCGTGAATGAGCTCGAGCCCGAAATGGAGAAGTGCTCCGAGGCGGAGCTCGCCGGGATGACGGCTCGCTTCCGTGAGCGGCTCGCGAAAGGCGAAACTCTCGACGACCTGCTGCCGGAGGTCTTCGCGTCGGTCCGTGAGGCGGCGAAGCGCACGCTCAAGCAGCGCCAATTCGACGTGCAGCTCATGGGCGGGCTCGCGCTGCACAAAGGGCACATCGCGGAGATGAAGACGGGGGAGGGAAAGACCCTCGTGGCCTCGCTCGCCCTATACGCCAACGCGCTCGCGGGCAAGGGCGCGCACCTCGTGACCACCAACGACTACCTCGCCAAGACCGGCGCCGGTTGGATGGCGCCGATCTATCAGGCGCTCGGGATGAGCGTCGCGTATATCGCGCACGAGAAGAGCGCGATATACGACCCGGCGGTCGAGCTCGAGGCGGTCGATCCGCGGCACCGGCATTGGCGCGACGTCACGCGACGCGAGGCCTACCAGGCCGACATCACCTACGGCCAGAACAGCGAGTTCGGCTTCGACTACCTGCGCGACAACATGGTCATGGACCTCGCCGAACAGGTGCAGCGCGGCCTCTACTACGGGATCGTCGACGAGGCCGACTCGATCCTGATCGACGAGGCGAGGACGCCGCTCATCATCAGCTCGCCCGCCGAGGACGCCAGCGAGACCTACTACACCTTCGCGCGCGTGGCCGCGCAGCTCCAGCCAGAACAGGACTACGTCGTGGAGGAAAAGCACCACGCCGTCGCCCTCACCGAGGACGGCATCGCCCGCGCGGAGAAGCTCCTGCGCGTGAAGAACCTCTACGAGGGCGACGTCACCGCCGTCCACTACCTCGATAACGCGGTGAAGGCCCGGGCCCTGTACCACAAGGACAAGGAGTACGTGGTCAAGGACGGCGAGGTCATCATCGTCGATGAGTTCACCGGCCGGCTCATGCCCGGGCGGCGCTGGAGCGACGGCCTGCACCAGGCCGTCGAGGCCAAGGAAGGCCTCAAGATCCAGCGCGAGACGCGCACCTTCGCGACGATCACGATCCAGAACTATTTCCGCATGTACTCGAAGCTGGCCGGCATGACCGGTACCGCCGCGACCGAGGCGGAGGAGCTCTTCAAGGTCTACAAGCTCGAGGTCACCCAGGTCCCGACGAACCGGCCAATGGTCCGCCTCGACAACCCGGATCTCGTCTACAAGACCGAGCAGGGCAAGTGGGACGCGGTGGTGCAGGAGGTCAAGGCGCGCACCGAGAAGGGCCAGCCCGTGCTCATCGGCACGACGAGCGTCGAGAAGAGCGAACGGCTCTCAGAGCAGCTCCGCCGGCATGGCCTGAGGCACGAGGTCCTGAACGCGAAGAACCATGAGCGCGAGGCGCTGATCATCGCCCAGGCCGGACAGAAGGGCGCGATCACCCTCTCCACGAACATGGCCGGCCGCGGCGTGGACATCCTGCTCGGCGACGGTGTCGTGGAGCTCGGCGGCCTGCACGTCGTCGGGACCGAGCGCCACGAGGCGCGGCGCATCGACAACCAGCTACGCGGCCGGTCGGGCCGCCAGGGCGACCCGGGCTCGTCTCGGTTCTACAGCTCGCTCGAGGACGAGCTCATCCGGATCTTCGCGTCGGAGCGGGTCGCGGGTCTCATGGCGCGGCTCGGGTTCGACGACTCCGCGCCGATCGAATCGGGCATGGTCACCGGCGCGATCACGCAGGCGCAGATCAAGGTCGAGGGTCGCAACTTCGACATCCGCAAGCGCGCGCTCGAGTTCGACGATGTCCTGAACAACCAGCGCAACCAGATCTACAACGACCGCCGCAAGATCCTCGAGAAGGGCAACGTCCGCGAGACGATCCTCGATTTCCTCCAGCAGGAAGCCGCCAGCATGGTCGACGCGGAAGCGCCGTCGCCGGACCCCGAGGAGTGGGACCTGGAGAAGCTCGTCGCGGCGCTCGCGCCGATGCTCAACCGGCCGGACCTAACGGCTGCCAGCTTCAGCGAGGTGCGCAACCAGGACGAGCTCCGTGAGCGCGTGGCCGAGATCATCGATGAGACCTACGAAGCGCGTGAGAAGGAGCTCGGCGAAGAGCTTGCACGCGTCGTTGAGCGGTGGGTGCTGCTGCGGACGATCGACACGCACTGGATCGAGCACCTGACGGCGATGGAAGAGCTGCGCGAGGGCATCTACCTGCGTGGGTACGGACAGCAGGACCCGCTCGTCGCGTACAAGCGCGAGGCCCACGCCTTCTATGAGGAGATGTCCGCGCGCATCGCGACCGGCGTCGCGCAGACCATTCTTCGAGTCACGGTGCGAACGGCGGAGCAGGCCGAGCAGGCCGAGCAGGCTCCGCCCGGCGAAACGCAGCACCGGACGCAGACCGGCCCGGGCGGCGGCACGATCGCGCGCGGGAGCGGGAACGGCCGTCCCGCCTCGGGACCGAACGCCAAGCTCGGCCGCAACGATCCCTGCTGGTGCGGCTCGGGCAAGAAGTTCAAGAAGTGTCACGGACGATAGTCCTCGCGCCTGCGGCGCTCCGGTCTGCTGCTTGGCGTGTGCGCTACGCGCACGCCGCAGGAGGCCGGCCAGACCCTCGTTGATCCAGATCCCGTTCGACCCCAACATCCACATCGGCCCGGTCACGCTCGCGTGGCACGGGATCTTCACCGCGGTCGGCATCTTCTTCGGCGTCGCACTGCCCCTCCGGCTCATACGCGATCGCATCAGCGAAGAGGACGGCTGGGCCGTCGCGACCTGGGGCGTGATCGGCGGGATCGCCGGCGCGCGGCTCGTCCACGTGATCGACCAGCTCCCCTACTACATCGCGCACCCCGAGCAGATCTTCTTCATCTGGACGGGCGGGATCGCCATTTGGGGCGCGGCGATCGGGGGTGTGCTCGGCGGGTTTCTCGCCGCCATCCGCCGCGGGGTGCCGATCGGCTACGGCGCCGACGCCGCCGCGCCCGGCCTCGCGCTGGGGTTCGCGATCGGGCGGATCGGGGACATCATCAACGGCGAGCACCACGCGACGCCTTGCACGCCGCCGGAAGGCATATGCGTCGGCTATACGTTCCCTCCCGAGCTCGGTGGGCTTGGGCAGGCGGGCCCGGTCCACCTCGTGGTCGCGTACGACATGCTCTGGGACCTCTTCGCCGTCGCGCTTACCCTGTGGCTGCGCCGGTTCGTAGGCCGCTGGCCCGACGGGGTCATCTTCTGGATCTGGGCCATGCACTACGCGATCGGGCGCTTCGTCCTCGGCTTCCTGCGTATCGGCGACCCCACCTATGCGTTCGGCCTGCGGCAGGACCAGACCATCGCACTGCTCGTCTTCGCGGCGGCGGCGACCGTTCTGCTCCGCCTCACCACGCGGCCGCGCGCCCAGACGCGTACCCTCGCGGTCTGATCGACCTCCCCTTCGATCCGAATCTCCACCTCGGCTCGTTCGGCTTCGCCTGGCATTCGATATTCGCGCTCGTCGGGATGATCGCGGGGAGCATCGTCTCGATCCGAGCGGCGCGCTACCTGGTGCGCGACGAGCGCATCTACCCCTTCGCGATCGCGGTCGTGGTCGGCGGGCTGATCGGCGCGCGGATCGCGCATGTGCTCGACAACTGGAGCCTCTACGCCGCGCGGCCCGCTGACGTGCTCGCGTTCTGGAACGGCGGCATCGGCACGACGGGCGCGCCGATCGGCTCGAGCATCGCCGGCCTCATCGCCGCGCGCCGGCTCCGGCTGCCCGTTGGATTCATGTTCGACATCTCGGTCATCGGCATCGCGCTCGGAGAGGCGATCGGCCGCATCGGCGACATCATCAACGGCGAGCATCACGCTGTGGCGTGCGCGGGGCTTCCCTGGTGCGTGCGCTACACGCATCCCGCAACCCTCGGTCAGAGCGAGTACGTGCATCCGGTCGCCGCGTACGACGGACTGATCATGCTCGCGATCTTCGTCGTGCTCCTGGCTTACTGGCGGCGTGTCCGTGGGCGGCCGCCGGAGGGGCGCGTGTACTTCGCATACCTGCTGCTCTTCGGGGGCTTCCGGTTCATCACGTCGTTCCTGCGGCTAGACCCGCTCTTCGTCGACGGTCTGCAGGAGGCCCAGCTCCTCGGCTTCATCTATGCGGTGGCCGGCGCGGTGATGCTGCCGGTGCTCGCCGCGCGCGGCCGGCTTGACTCGGGAACCGCCCATGGTACTACGTCCATGTAGTAGTTAGGAAAAAGGAGATTCGCATGCGCGTTGCGGTGACGGGCGCGAACGGCTTCGTCGGGCGGCACCTGGTCGCGCGACTCCTACTCGGACGGCACGAAGTCCGCGCCCTGATCAGCGAGCGGCTCGGCGCGGAGAAGGAGCTTCCGGGCGGGGGCGTGGGGATGGACGTGCGCCGCGCCGATGTCCGCAACCCGGAGACGCTCCGCGGCGCTTTCGATGGCCACGACGCGGTCGTGCACACGGTCGCGATCCCCACGGAGCGAAAGCAGCGCTTCGCCCAGGTGAATGTCGCGGGGGTCGCGCACGTCGTGGCCGAGGCGCGCCGGGCCGGGGTGCGGCGGATCGTGCACATGTCGGCGCTGGGCGCGGATCCGGCGTCTCCGTACCCATATCTGCGGAGCAAGGGCGAGGGCCAAGTGCTGGTCACCGGTTCGGGCATCCCATGCGTCGTGCTGCGGCCGTCGTTGCTATTCGGCGAGGGTGACGATTTCTTTCCGCGGCTCGCGTTCAGCCTGATGTTCCCGGTCGTGCCCGTGCCGGGCGACGGGAAGTCGCGCTTCCAGCCGGTCCACGTGGACGACATCGCGCAGGCGCTCGTCGCGGCGGTCGAGCGTGCGGAAACCGCGGGCGTGCACGAGATCGGCGGAGCGGAATCCGTGACCTACGACGAGCTACTCGCGGAGACCATGCGCGGCACAGGCAAGCGCCGGCCGACGGTGCATCTCCCGGTTCTGCTCATGAAGCCGCCGGCCTTGGTCATGGGCCTCGTCATGCCGGACCCGCCGGTGACCGTCGATCAGCTCGACCTTCTCGCGCTCGACAACACGCCCCGCCAGAACGCGCTCGAGCCTGTCTTCGGCGTCCGGCCTCGGCCGTTTCGCGGTGCGCTCGACTACCTGCGCCGTCGCGCGTGAGGAAGGCGAGGCTGGCGCCTCCGGATCGCCGACGCGTGCAGCGAGCGGTGGGTCTTTTGATCGCACTGTCCCGGATGAGGGCCCGAAATCGAAAAAGAACAGATTTTCTGGCCGTATCTTGCGGTTTTCCCCTCTATTCAAGGAAGAGCCCCCCTTATAGAATTTCGTTCAGGAACCGATACGTATGTGCAGTGGGGAGTGCGTGGTCGGGCATCGGGGAACCCCGCGCGCTCTAGAGAGGAACCACCGCTAATGAAGGAATGGATCGTCTGCGAGGACAACTGCCTCAAGTGCTCCTATGGAGCGACTTTGGACTGCGACGGCGATTGCCCGCGCTGCCCGCGCAACACCTACTGCCCGTGCGTGACCTTCGTCTCGTTCGCCGCAGGCAAGCTCGCCCCGGTTCTCCAGCCGGTGGCGACCACCTTCGAGCGTCCGCGCAAGCGGTAGAACGCTCGTGACACTCGACCAGGCAGCGATCGCGGCGCTGCGCGACCGCATCGAGCGCATGGCGGTGTTCCTTTGACCTGCCGTCGCTCTCGCGCGAGGTCGCGACCCTAGAGGCCGGCGCTTCCAAGCCGGACCTCTGGCAGGACCGCCAGCGCGCTCAGCAGATCCTCAAGCGCCTCGGACAGGTGCGCGCGCGCCTGGAGAAGTGGGAGCGCTACCGCGCGCGGGCAAAGGATCTGGCGGAGCTCGCGGCGCTCGCGGGCGAGGACCCCAAGCTCGAAACCGAGGTAGCCGCGCAGGTCGCCGAGCTCGCCGAGGAGGTCGCGCACGCCAGCCTCGAGGCACAGCTCTCGGGGCCGTACGACGAGCGGAGTGCGGTGGTCGCGATCTCGGCCGGCGTCGGGGGTACAGACGCGGCGGACTGGGCCGAGATGCTCGTGCGGATGTATCTGCGCTGGGCGGAGCGCCGTGGTTTCAGGGCGGAGCTCCTCGAAGCGACGCCGGGTGACGAAGCCGGATTCCGGAGCGCCACGCTGACCGTCGAGGGCGACTATGCGTACGGGTACCTCAAGACCGAGCGTGGGACGCATCGGCTCGTACGCATCTCACCTTTTGACTTCCAGAAGCGCCGGCAGACCTCGTTCGCCCTGGTCGATCCGACGCCGGAGGTCGAAAGCGACACGGAAGTCGAGGTTCGGCCTGAGGACCTGCGCATCGACACGTATCGAGCTACGGGAGCGGGCGGGCAGAACGTGAACAAGACCGAGACCGCGGTCCGGATCACCCATCTGCCGACCGGGATCGTGGTCGCCTGCCAGAACGAACGGTCACAGCTCCAGAACAAGGAGACCGCGATGAAGATCCTTCGCGCGCGCTTGCTCGAGCGCAAGGTGCGCGAGCAAGAGGAGGCGCGGGCCAAGGAGCGCGGCGAGCTCCGCTCAGCGGACTGGGGCAGTCAGATCCGCTCCTACGTCCTCCACCCGTACACGCTCGTGAAGGACCTCCGCACCGGCGTCGAAGTGGGCGACGCGACGCGAGTGCTCGATGGCGACATCGATCGCTTCATCGAAGCCGCCCTCTCGCAGCCGGTAGCGGCGAGCGGCGAAGCTGGCACCTCGCCTGCATAGTGTCGCTGAACGCACTAAACACGGGCCGTGGCGAAGGAGGCTGGATTGGTTAGCGTGAAGGATCTTCAGGACGTCGTGGACGAGCTCAAAGGGCAGGCGAGCAAGCGCGCGGCGGATCTCCTGGGCGAGGGAAAGACCGAGGTGCGGCGCGCGATCGGCGGTCATTCGGATGCGACACTCCTCGGCATGTTCGGGCTGGGGATCGTGCTCGGCGCGATCGTGGGCGCCGCGCTCGCGTTCCTCTTCACCCCGTTCTCGGGCGACGAGACGCGCCGCAAGATCAGCGAGCAGGTTGAGAAGGTGCGGGCGACCGAGCCTGCGATGACCAACGGCTCGCCGCGTCCGGCTGCGGTCGGCTCGACCCCGCACGTCGCGAGCTAGAGCGAACTAGCGCTTCGCGCCGCCGATCTCGCGCGCAAGCGCGAGAAGCTTCTCACGCGTGTTCAACGAGGGGTCATCGAGCACATGCTCGAAGAGCTCGTTGAGAACGCGCCCGACCTCTCGGCCGGGCGGGATGCCCAGCTCCTGCATGACGTCGTTCCCATCGATCGCGAGATCGCGCAGCGAGAACGCGGAGGCCGCGCGGATTTCCTCCTGCACTCGCTCCCAAAGCGACTCGAGCGCGTACATCCGCGGGGAGCGCGCGCCGCTTCCGATGTTGTCCGCCTTGCGTAGCGCGAAGAGCGCCGGGATGTTCTCCAGCCCGACCTTGCGCACGAAACGGCGTACCGCCGACCCGCTCCACTCGGTCTGGTACCAGAACATGTGATTGCGGATGAGATGCGTCACCTGGGTGACCGTCTCTCTGTCGAAGCGCCACCGCCGCAGGATCTCGCGAGCCTTCGCCTCGCCGACGAACTCGTGCTGGTGGAAATGCCCGTCTGAGAAGGTCGCCGGCTTTCCGATGTCGTGGAACAGCCCCGCAAGGCGTAGGACGTAACGCTGCTTGGGATCGCGCTCGTCCAGAGGGCTCGCGTCCATCGTCGCGAGCGAGTGGTCGAACACGTTCTGCGCGACCGCTTTGTCCTGCGGCGTGTCCTTCGCGACTTCGAGCTCGGGGCAGATGACCGCGAGGAGACCCAGGTCCGAAAGCATCCGAAACGCGACCGACGGTCGTTCCGCGTCGAGCATCTTGGTGATCTCCTGCTGGATGCGCTCGCCCGACAGGGTCTTCGCGAGGCCCGCGCACTCGCGAATCGCCTCAGCGGTACGCGGATCGATCGTGAAGCCGAGCCGCGTCGCGAAACGCACCGCGCGCACCATCCGCAGGGCGTCCTCCTGGAAGCGCTCGCGGGGCTCGCCGACCGCGCGCACGATCTTCGCGTCCAGATCCCGCTGCCCGCCAAAGGGGTCGACGAGCTCGCCCGGCCTGCTCTCGATCCCCGGGCGCCAGGCCATGGCGTTCATCGTGAAATCGCGCCGCGCCAGATCCTCGTGCAGCGAGTCGGTGAACGCGACCTCCGTGGGGTGCCGATGATCGGCATAATCCGCCTCGACGCGGTAGGTGGTCACCTCGATGTCGTGCTCGCCCTGACGCACCACCACGGTGCCGAAACGGTTCAGGTAGAGCGCGTGGCGGAAGACCTTCTGGATCGCCTCCGGCGTCGCGCTCGTGGCCACGTCCCAGTCGTGCGGATCGACGCCGCGCAGTGCGTCGCGAACGCAGCCGCCCACGACAAAGGCCTCGTGCCCGGCGGCGACAAGACGCGCGACCACCCGCTCGACGTCGGCGGGCACGCGGATGTGAGGCACTGTGCTGGTCACCGAGCGAGTCTAGGGAGCAGCGCGTTTACTGCGAGCAGCACTGCGCGATAGCGCAGGCGCGGAGCAGCGAACCGCAGGGCCGCTAGGCCCGAGGATCACATCCCGAGGTACGCGCGCTGGACATCGGGCGATGACAGAAGCTCCTTGCCCGTGCCTGTCTGGACGATGTTTCCCGTCTCGAGAACGTACGCCCGATGCGCGATCTCAAGCGCCTGGCTGGCGTTCTGCTCGACGAGCAGGATCGGCATGCCCTGAGCGTTGATCTCGGTGCATACGCGGAAGATGGTCTCCACGAGGATCGGGGCGAGTCCGAGCGACGGCTCGTCCAGCATGAGCAGCTTCGGATGGGCCATGAGGGCCCGACCGATCGCGAGCATCTGCTGCTCGCCGCCGGACAGCGTGCCCGCGAGCTGCTTCGTGCGCTCCTTGAGACGGGGGAAGAGGTCGTAGACCCGAGCGATGTCGTCCTCGATGCCGGTGCGGCTCTTGCGCGCGTAGGTCCCCATCATCAAGTTGTCGTACACGATCATTCGCGAAAAGAGCCGCCGGCCCTCGGGCGACTGGCAGATGCCTGAACGGACCACCTCATGCGCCTTCGTCTGGGTCAGGTCTCGGCCGTCGAAGACGATCTTCCCCCCGGTGGGGTGCATCAGGCCCGAGATCGTGCGCAGCGTCGTCGTCTTGCCAGCCCCGTTGGAGCCGATCAGCGCGACGATCTCGCCGCCATCGACCGTCAGTGAGACGGCGCGGAGCGCCTGCACGCGGCCATAGAACACGTCGATCTCGGAGATCTCGAGGAGCGCCATCGCCTAATGCTGCTTCCCGAGGTACGCCTCGATTACGCGCTGATCGTTGCGGACCTGCTCCGGCGTGCCCTCGGCGATCTTCTCGCCGTGGTCGAGTACGACGATGCGGCGTGAGACACCCATGACCACCTTCATGTCGTGCTCGATGAGGAAGACCGTGACGCCGTTCTCGATGATCTTGCGCACGAGGCCCATGAGTTCGACCTTCTCCTGCGGCGTGAAGCCGGCCGCCGGCTCGTCGAGCAGCAGCAAGGCCGGGCTCGTCGCGAGCGCCCTTGCGATCTCGAGTCGGCGCTGCGAGCCATAAGGGAGGTTTCGCGCGTACGTGTGGGTGTAGCGCTCGATGCCGACGAAGTTGAGCAGCTCGATTGCGCGGTCGGTGACGCGTCGCTCTTCGGCGCGCTCGGCCGGCGTCTTGAACAGCGAATCCCAGAGCTTGGCGTGCATACGGCAATGCTGCCCGAGGCGCACGTTGTCCAGCGCCGACATGTACTCGAAGAGTCGGATGTTCTGGAAGGTGCGCGCGATGCCGAGCGTGGCCACCTGATGTGGTTTGGCGCCGGTGATCTCGCGATCCTGGAAGATGACATGGCCGTTGGTGGGCGGGAAGATGCCGGTGATCCCGTTGAAGAGCGTCGTCTTGCCTGCGCCGTTCGGGCCGATGAGCGCGAAGATCTCGCCCCGCTTGACGTCGAATGTCACGTCATCGACCGCGACGAGGCCACCGAAGCGCTTCGTCACATGATCGATCCGCAGGATCGGTTTGGCGTCCGTCTGAAGGCTCATCCACCGACCTCGGCGGTGACGTCCTCGATGACCGTCTCTTCGTGCGCGATGCCCTTCTGCAGCTCCTGCTCGCGCTGCCGGCTGGGCAACAGGCCTTGCGGTCGCACGAGCATGACGACCACGAGGATGAGCCCGAACACGAGGAACTTGAGCCGCGAGATGAACTCGCCGATCCCGGGGTAGTCGCCGCTCGATTGGCTGAGTCCGGAGAGCCCGATCTGGTTTACGAAGCTCGTTGCGTATTCAGGAAGCTGCGGCAGGAAGATGAAGATCACGCCGTAGATCGCGAGCGACCCGAGGATCACGCCGGGGATGTTCCCCATACCCCCGAGCACGACCATCACCAGGATCGTGATCGAGACCGAGAAGCCGAAGTTCTCTGGCGACACGAGCGACAACTTGGCCGCGTAAAAGGTCCCGGCGAATCCGCTGAACGCCGCGCCGATCGAGAACGCCAGCAGCTTGATCGCCGTGGTGTTCACGCCCATCGCCGCTGCGGCGACCTCGTCCTCGCGGACGGCCATCCAGGCGCGGCCGAGCCGCGACCGGTGGAGATTGCGCACCAGAATCACCGAAATGATGAGGAGGATCACCATGATCACGTAGTAGGCGAGCGACGAAAGGATCTTGAAGTCGGTCACGAATTGGAAGGGGTCGCCCGACCACGGACCCTGTAGCCACACCGGAAGCGCGGGTATGTCCAGCGCCGAGATTCCGTTCACGCCGCTGGTCCACGTCGCCGCGTTCTTGAAGACGCGCGGCACGATCTCGCCGAATCCCAGCGTCACGATCGCGAGGTAGTCCCCGCGCAACCGCAGGGTCGGTGCGCCCAGGAGCACCCCGAACGAGGCGGCGACGAACATCGCGATCAGCAGCACGATCCAGAACGGCATGTGTATGGGTTCCCCCAAGGGTGTCACCCGCCCGTGGTCCGACGCGAGGAAGGCGTAGGTGTAGGCGCCGATCGCGAAGAATGCCGCGTACCCCAGGTCCAGCAGGCCGGCGAAGCCGACAACGACGTTCAGACCGATCGCGAGGAGCACATACACGCCCGCGTCGGCGGCGACCGTCACGATGAATGACGAGTTCCCGCCGGTGGCAACCTGCGCGAGGATGGGAAAGAAGATCGCCCCCACGAGCAAGACGACGTACGCGATCGTATTTGCATCGCGGCGCGGTCCGCGCTCCCAGAATTGGCGGAGGAGGCTCATTTCTCGGGTACCCGCATCCCGAGGATCCCGGTCGGACGGAAGACAAGCGTGAGGATCAGGATCGTGAAGATCACGACGTCGGTCCAGGCCGACTCGAAGTAGCCGTCCCAGAACGAGCGGATCAGTCCGATCAGCATGCCGCCGATGGCCGCGCCGTAAATGTTCCCGATGCCGCCGAACACGGCAGCCGTGAACGCGAAGAGCCCCGCCGAGAAGCCCAGGTCGAAGACCGACGTGTTGTAGTACAGGCCGTACATCGTCCCGCCCGCGCCCGCCAGGAGCGCGCCGATAAAGAAGGTCGCGGCGATCGTCCTGTCGATGTCGATCCCCATGAGGAGCGCCGCATCCCGGTCCTGCGCAGTCGCGCGCATGGCCTTGCCGAGCCAGGTTCGGTCGACGAACAGCGCGAGGGAGATCATGAGGATGACCGACGTGACGATGACGATGAGCTCTTTGATCCCCACGGTCGCGCCGAAGATCTCGAACGAGACGCTGGGTAGGACGGCTGGATACGCGACGTTCGAGGGACCCTTCCACAGGAAGAGCACACCCTCCAGGAAGAACGACATGCCGACGGCCGTGATGAGCGGAGCAAGGCGCGGTGCGTTACGCAGCGGGCGGTAGGCGATGCGCTCGATGGACACATTCAGGACACCGCACGTCGCCATCGTGATGAAGAAGACCACCAGGAGCCCGACCGCCGTGCCGAGCCCGAACGTCGCGCTGCTCAGTCCAAACACCGGGATGAGCGAACCGGACAGAAATGCGCCGAACGCGAAGACGTCGCCGTGCGCGAAATTGATGAGCTCGATGATCCCGTAGACCATCGTGTACCCGAGTGCGATCAGAGCGTAGATGCCGCCGTTCGCTAGCGCGAAGGTGAGGATCTGCAGGAAGAATGAGGGACCCTGGGCGACCACCCTCTGCCCGAGAAAGAATATGAAGACCGCGACGACCACCACGAGGCCGACATCGAGCACGCGGCCCGTCAGGCCCGTCCGAAGACCGCTGCGGCGCCGTCTGACAGTCTCGCCAATCGTCCCCATTCCCCGCCTCGCAAAAGAGGAGGGGGCGCTCGCGCGCCCCCTCCGCTAACGCTCCTTAGGGCTCGATCACTGGCCGACGGAGAACTGTTTCACGAACGACCAGTCGGTGCCCTTGTACTGGTAGAAAGCCATGGTCGCGGATGTTGGGTCGCCGTTCTTGTCGAAGCTATACGTTCCTGTGGAAAGCTTGAGGTTCTTCGTGTCCTGCACCGCCTGGACGACCTGCTCACGGGTCGGCATCTTTCCGCCGGCTGTGTCGATCGCGCGGCCGATCGCGTCGAGAAGGATCTTCGCGCAGTCGTAGCCCGGGAAGGTGTAGGCCCCGAGGTCTTCCTTCTGGGTGAACGACTTCTTGAAGTTATCGATGAGGTCCTTGTTCGATGTGTCCTGCGCGGCCTCGGCCGCCGCGTTCGTGAAGTACAGGTTCGAGTTTGCGTTGTCCGCCGCGTCCTTGATGCACTGCGTGTCGCCGATGCCGTCCGGACCCATGTACGGGATGTCGGTGGTGAAGATGCTCTTCATCTGCGCACGCGGGATGCAGCCCTTGGTCGCCGAGGTAGCGCCCGCGTAGATCGCCTGCGCGCCGCCGTCCTTGGCCCGCTGAAGGAACGGGCGGAAGTCATTGGTGCTCTTCCAGTCGAAGTCCTGACGGACGACGACCGTGCCGCCCTTTGCCGTGACGCGCTTGCCGAAGTTGTCGGCGACGCCCTTGCCGAAGGTCTCGTTGTCCGACCAGATCGCGATCTTGGTGGCCTTGAGGGTGTCGATCGCGAAGTCCGCCATCGCCGGACCCTGAACGGTGTCAGGCGCCGCGATGCGGAAGTAGTTGTTCTTGCCTGTGGGTCGGAGTGCCGACGGCTGCGGGTCGCAGTACGAGAACGTCTGCGTGAGGCATTCGTTCGTGTTCGAGGGGCTGATCATCACGAGGCTCGCGCGGTTGGCGACCGGGATGGTCGCGCGCGCGACGTTGGAGTTGAACGGCCCGACGACGCCGAGGATCTTCGTGTTGCTCACCATGTCAGCGAAGTTCTGGGCGCCTTTCTGAGGATCGTGCACGCCGTTCACCGCGTCGTCGTACGGCTTGTGCGTGATCTTGAAGCCCTTGATGGTCGGGTTGAGCTGGACCGCGTACGCGACTCCCGCCTCGGGACCGCGGCCGCTCGCGCGGTCGGCGCCCGATGTCGGGAAGTTGCTCGCGATGATGATCTCGCCCTTGTCGCCAGCGCCACCCGTCGCACCGCCGCCGGTGCCGCCTGCACCGCAAGCGCTGACGACGAGCGCGAGGCCGACGAGGATTGCGCTCGCTGCAAGCCAGCGTCTCTGCATTCCGTCCTCCCACTTCATTTTGGGTCTCCTGCCCTCGTGCATTCCATGCGCGAGCGACCCGCGTTTGACCGAGGAGCGTAGGAGGCGGCCGAGCAGGCGTCAATTAAGAGCACTCGCGCGCGCAGCCGACCGCCCCCACGACCGCCGCCCCTGCTGCCCGACGAGGGCGTTAGGCGGCCTGGTCGCGAAGCTCGAGCTCGGTCATTCGGATCTTCGCCTCGCGCGTGATCCTGCCGAGCTCGAGCCGGCGCGAGAGCTGCGAGAGCACGAAGCAGATGACGAAGTAAATGCTCGCGACAATGAGCAGCACCTCGATCGGGTTGAAGAACTGTGTGTAGATCGTGCGCCCCTGTCGTAAGAGGTCGAAGACGCCGATCGTCCCGACGAGCGAGGTGTCTTTGATGACCGTCGTGAGCTGACCCATCATCGCTGGAACCATCAGCCGGAGGGCCTGCGGTAGGACAACGAAACGCATCGTTTGCGGATACGAGAGTCCCAGCGCACGCGACGCTTCGGTCTGCCCCCGAGGCAGGGTCAGGACCCCCGCCCGGATGATCTCCGCGAGGACGGCGCTCGTGTACAGCGAGAGACCCAACACTCCGGCCCAGAAGCGCGGGAGCTCAAAGTCCGCGCCGAAGATCGGCCGGAAGAAGCTCGAGCCTTTGATCCCGAAATACACGATGAGCAGCAGGACCGGGAGGGCCCGCACGGCCTCGACGTACGCGGTCGACGGCCAGCGGATCCACCGGCGCGACGAGAGCCGCCCGAGCGCGAAGGCCAGGCCGACGACAAAGGACACGATCACCGAGACGACCGAAAGCCCGAGCGTCTGCACGAGACCCTCGCCGAAGAATCGCCAGATGGCCGGATCGGTGAACATCGCCCACGTGTCCGGCCTCACTTAGCGCACCACAAGCAGCCGGCGCTCGAGCCCGTTCATCACGACACCAAGCGGGATCGTGAGCGCCAGATAGAGAAGCGTGGCGGTCAGGAAGGCCTCCTCCGCCCGGAACGTGCGCGACTCCACGATCTCCGCGCCGAAGAGAAGCTCGGTCACGCCGATCGTCGAGGCGAGCGAGGTGTTCTTGACCAGGGCGATGGCGATGTTGCCGAGCGGCGGGATCACCGCGCGAAAGGTCTGCGGGAGCTGCACCTCACGAAGCGTTTGCACGTACGAGAGCCCGAGCGAGCGGGCTGCTTCGATCTGCCCGCGATCCACGCCGAGAAGTCCGCCCCGCACCACCTCGGCGACGTAGGCGCCGTGGTAGAGCGCCATCCCCACGAAGGCCGCGCGGAAGATGTTGTCGAAGGTGTCCGTGGCGAAGCGGAGCCCGAGGAGCGGGAGCCCGAGGAAGAGGAAGAAGAGCTGGACCACCAGAGGTGTGTTCCGAAAGAACTCGACATAGGCCGCGCCCGCCCAGCGCAGCGGAGCGACTGGCGAGACTCGCAGGAGCGCGACCGCGGTCCCGAGGACGAGCGCCCCAAGAAGGCCGAGGACCGAGAGCTGGATGGTCAGCCAGAGCCCACCGAAGAAGAGGTCCGGGAACTCGAAGGCGATCGCCCCCGGCATCAGGCGATACACCAAGAGCGGGGGCCGGCCGTCGGCCGACCCCCGCTCCCGCTTAGCGTCACGCCGGCAGCGCTAGCCCTTCGGTGCCTGCTTCTTGTCGCCCGAGACCGGCGTGATGTGTTTCTCGTAGAGCTTGCCCCAGGTCCCATCCTTGATCGCCGCGGCGAGCCAGGTGTTGAGGAAGGCGACGAAGCCGTTCCGGTCGCCGGTGGTGTTCTTCTTGACCCCGACGCCATAGGGCTCGTCGGAAAAGTACTTGCCAACGATCTTGGTGTTCGGGTCCTGCTTCACGAGACCGAAGAGGATCGTTTCGTCGGTCGAGACGGCGTCGGCCTGGCCCTGCTGGAGCGCCAGCAGGCACGCCGGATAGCTGTCCAGGAGGAGCGCCTTGGCGGTCGGCTGCGCTTTCGTCACGTTCTGCTCGCTGGTCGAGCCGCGCTGCGCGCAGAAAGTCTTGCCGCCGAGGTCGGCGACCTCCTTGATCTGATCGTTGGTCTTCTTCACCAGGATCCGCTGGCCGGTGGAGAAGTAGACATCCGAGAAGTCGATCTGCTTCTTGCGGTCCTCGTTGATGGTGAACGTCTTGATGATCGCGTCGGCTTTGTTGTCCGTCAGCGATGGGATGCGCGTCGCCGACGTGACCGGAACCCACTCGATGAAGCTGTCAGGGTCGCCCTGCGTCCCGAAGATGGCCTTCGCGATCTCCCGCGCGATGTCGGTGTCGAAGCCTTCCCACTTGCTGTTCGTGGGGTTCTTCACGCTGAAGGGCGGGTTGTCCTCCTGCGTGCCGACCCGGAGCTTTCCCTTGACCTGGATCGAGTACATGAAAGTCTGGACCTCGAACTTCGGCTTCGCCCCCGCCGATGTCTGCAGGGTCGACGTCGCGGCCGTCCCGCCGCCCGTGCCCGCGCCCCCACAGGCGCCCGCGACGAACGCGACGGCAAGACCGAACGCGAATGCTCGCCCGATGCCTCTCATCGACACGCTCCCTCCTTGCCCTAGTGCCGAATGACCTTGCTGAGGAACTGCCTCGCGCGTTCTTCCTTTGGCGACACGAAGAAATCCGCTGTCGGCGTGTCCTCAATGATGCGTCCTTCGTCCATGAAGACCACCCGGTCGGACGCCTCGCGCGCGAAGCCTAGCTCGTGGCTCACCACCAGCATGGTCATGCCCTCCCGCGCGAGCTGCCGCATGACGTCGAGCACCTCGCGGATCATCTCGGCGTCGAGCGCGCTCGTGGGCTCGTCGAAGAGCATGACCTTCGGTTCCATGGCGAGGGCCCGGGCGATCGCGACGCGCTGCTGCTGACCGCCGGAGAGGCGCGCGGGGTGGACATCCGCCTTCTCGGGGATCCCGACCTTCGCCAGGAGCGCGAGGGCACGCTCGCGGGCCTCCTTGGTGGAGATGCCGTGCACCTTCGTTGGCGCGAGCATCACGTTCTCGGCGGCGGTGAGGTGAGGGAACAGGTTGAACGACTGGAAGACCATCCCCACACGCTTGCGGAGCCGGTTCACGTCGGTGTCGATCGCGTGGACGGGGATCCCATCGACGATCAGGGTCCCGCTCTCGATCGGCTCGAGGCGATTGATCGTGCGGAGGAGAGTGCTCTTTCCCGACCCCGAAGGCCCGATGATCACGAGCACCTCACGTTCGCGGACGGACAGGCTAATGCCGCGCAGCACGTGCAGCGGACCGAAGTGCTTGTGGACGTCGCGGAACTCGATCACCTGCGCCTGCGCCATCATGGGGGAGATGGTCCCCGTCGCGGCGTTCTTCGCCGGGCACCCGGTCCGGATCGGGGGAGCCGCCGCGCTGCTCGTCCTGATCGCGGCGCTCGGCTGGTACCTCGGGTCGCCGCTCTTCGTACGCACGTACACCAACGAAGCGCTCCCGGCGCCCGCGACCACCGTCGCGACACCCCAGCCGACCGCTGCCACCATTACGTCCACCCCAGCCGGCCCGCGCGTACTCGTCATGGGGGAGCTCGGCTACGTCGACTCGGTCCACAACGGCAAAGGGCCGGTGCGGATCGTCGAGGTCGGCGGCCAGCGATTCGTCCGCTTCGAGGACGTCGCCATCACGAATGCGCCGGACATTCACGTCTATCTCTCGCGCGAGACCGGCGGAAAGTGGGCCGAGGCGACGAGCCTCTATCTGGGTGCGCTCAAGGCGACGAACGGCTCCTTTAACTACGAGCTCCCGGCGGCGGTCGATGTCGCGAGCTACGGGAGCGTCGTCGTGTGGTGCCGCGCGTTCCGCGTGCTGATCACCTGGGCCGACCTCAGCTAGCGTCGGCCCGTGTCTGCACGAAGGAAAGGCAAACCCCGCCCGCCGAAACCGCCCGATCCCGCGTTACGCGCGCGGGCGCGGCGGATCCTCGCCCGGCTGGCGAAGGCGAACCCGGACTGGGGTCCAACTCTGCTGTTCTCGAGCCCTCTCGAGCTGCTGGTTGCCACGATCCTCGCCGCGCAGGCCCAGGACGAGCGGATCAACCAGGTCACCCGCACCCTCTTCCAGAAATACCGGACTCCGGCGGACTACGCCTCGGCCCCGGCGGGTGTTCTCGAGCGGGACATCAAGGCGACCGGCTTCTTCAACCAGAAGGCCAAGTCGCTCCGCGCGATGTCGCGCGGGCTCCTCGAGGAGTTCGGAGGAGAGGTCCCCTCCGACATGGAGGGCCTAACCCGGCTCCATGGCGTTGGTCGCAAGACGGCGTCGATCGTCCTCGGAGCCGCTTTCGGGGTCCCCGCGGTCGCCGTAGACCGCCATGTCGAGCGGGTCGCCGATCGCTTGCGGCTCTCCAAAGCGGCCGGCTCGATCGAGGAAAGCCTCCGAGCGCTCTACCCGAAGAAGGACTGGATCAGGGCGACGTGGTGCCTCGTGCTGCACGGCCGTCGCATCTGCCGGCCGACGCCGCTCTGTCCCATCTGTCCGGTCAACGACCTCTGTCCTTATCCGAAGAAGACAAAGGTGTTGCCCGCGGCGCTGCGATCCAGCCAAACAGCGCTGCCACCAGGAGCAGCGATGCGTCGCCCGCGATGATCCAGAGGCCCTCCGCGATCCCGCCCTCGAGCGGCTCGAGCGGCGCGGGTGCAAAGCCGAAAGCTTCGATCAGCACGTAGCCCGCCCCCACCAGCGCCCCGTGGTAGAGGCCCGCGTATTTGGCCAGTTTTCCAGCCAAATACGCCCCGATCGCGATACCACAAAGTGGAGCGGCGATACCAAAGATCGGCGCGCCTGGCCCGGCGCCGAGACCGAGGATGAGAGCGCTCCCGACGGCCGCGAGGAGGCCGATCGCGACCGCGGTCCGATCGATCGGTGGGAGCGAGCGCTGCGGTGAGATGACCTCGAGCGTATCGCTAGAAAAAGAAAACCGATCCGCGAGGCCTACGCGGATCGGCGGGTTCGCGAAAGGTGCCAGACTCGTGAAACGAAAAAAGCGACGACTCGCGTCGTCGCTCACGACATGCTTACTTCTTCTTCTTCGAGGACTTCTTCGCCTTCTTCTTCGCTGGCATCAGTGGATCACCTCCTCCTGGCCACGCATTGACGGTTATATAGACACACTCACGTTGCAAATGTCAACACATGAGACCCGAGCGACATCAGGCGGTGGTCGGAGGGACGTCGCCTCGCAATCGCTCCACGACGCGCTGACGGAGCTCCGCGGGGGCGATGTCGGAGGTCCCGCAGTCACGGATCACCTTCAGAAAGCGCTCCTCGAACACGACCGTGTCCCCGCAGTCATCGCATCCTTCGAGGTGGCGCGCCATCTCCGTGCGCTCCAAGGGCCCGAGCTCCTGGTCTAGGAACTGGTAGAGCTTCTCGAGGCAGTCGTCGCAGTCCATTGCCTCCTCCTAATCCGGCTGCTGCCCGCTCGCCCGAACGGCGGCGATCCCGCGTTCGCGAGCCAGGTCGTAGAGCCGCTGCTGCAGGAACTTCCGGCCGCGATGAAGCCTCGACATGACCGTGCCGATCGGGATGGCGAGCATCTCGGCGATCTCCTTATAGGAGAAGCCCTCGACGTCGAGGAGCACGGTCGTCCGGAACTTCTCGGGGAGCGCCTCGAGGGCGTCCTTCACCTCGCTCGAGACGATCCCGTCGAGAAACTCCCGCTCGGGGTCGGACGAGCCCGCGGCCGATCCGTCCTGGGCCATGCGCCGGTAGAGCGAGAACTCGTCGACGTCCTCCAGCTCTGCTGTTTGGGGCTGCCGAGCGCGTTTCCGGTAGGCGTTGATAAAGGTGTTGGTGAGGATGCGGAAGAGCCACGCCTTGAGGTTGGTCCCGGGCGTGAACTGCTCGCGGAAGCGCAGCGCGCGAATATAGGTCTCCTGCACGAGGTCCTCGGCGTCCGCCTCCGATCGGGTCATCCGGAGCGCCGTTCGGTAAAGCGCATCGATGTAAGTCAGCGCCTCGGTCTCGAACGGATCTTGCGCCACCCGGTCACTTTAGACCAACGCCTGCGGGCCTCAGGCCATTCCCGATAGGCTCGCCCGGGTGGATCGGCGGCGGCTTCGCGCCATCATGCGACGGCTCGTTCGGGCATACGGCGATCCGCCACCACCTCGACACCTGCCGCCGCTCGAAGAGCTCGTCCTCACCGTGTTGTCGCAGCACACGAGCGATACGAACCGCGACCGCGCATATGCGGACCTACGCAGGCGTCTTGAGACGTGGGACGAGGTCGCGGACGCTCCGTTACCCGTTCTCGCTCGCGCCATCCGTCGCGGCGGCCTCGGTCCGACGAAGGCGGTGCGCATCCGCGCGATGCTCCGTGCGATCCGCGACAGCGGCGTGCCGCTCGACGACCGGGCCTTCACGCGGATGCGCGATCAGGACCTCTGGGACACGCTTGTCGCGCTGCCAGGCGTGGGCCCGAAGACCGCCGCGTGCGTCCTCCTCTTCTCCCTTGATCGCCCTTACTTCCCGGTCGACACGCACGTCCATCGCGTGGCCAAGCGCCTCGGCCTCGTCCCACCGCGAGCCGACGCGGTCGCCACGCAGGCCGCGTTCCAGGCCAGCGTGCCCGAAGAAGACATGTACGCGCTGCACATGAATCTCATCCGTCACGGGCGTGCCGTATGTCTGGCGCAGCGGCCGCGCTGCTCAGAGTGCGTGCTGCGCGATCTCTGCCCGCGCGTTGGCGTGGTGAACTCGCGGTAGTGTCACCACATGGTCAACCTCCGCTACATGGTCGACGACGTCGATGCCGCCGTCGCCTTCTACACGAAGCACTGCGGTTGCTCCTGAGCGGCGAGAGGAGCTCCGCCGGCCGGTCGATGCCAGACGGTCGGCGCCCTGGTCCGGGCGGTTGGAACCGGATCCAGCTGATCGTCGAGGACCTTCCAGCCGAAGTGGCTCGCCTCCGCGCGGTGGGGCTCCGCTTTCGGAACGACATCGTGACGGGACCCGGCGGGTCTCAGATCCTCATCGACGACCCATCGGGCAATCCCCTCGAGCTCTTGGCCGCCGGGCGAGACAGGGGTGTCTGAACCCGAAGGGAGACGGCTCCCTGTCTGGGAGCCGTCGCGCCGGGTTGGGGGTGGGGGAAATCTCGATTACGGCAGACGTGCCACGACCGCCACGGAGTTTCTGATCGCCTGCAAGAGGTACTCGTATGGCGAGTCCTTGCTCACACAGGCCACTGCGCCGAATGCCCGAGCGACCGGACAGATCTCGTCGTCGAGCGTGTACATCACGACACGGACTTCGGGCATCCCGCGGGCCAGTGTCCTCGTCACCGTGACGCCGTCGCCCCGCGGCATGCTGTTATCCAGGACCAGCACGTCGGGCACGAGCTCCCGGCAGAGCTCAACG
>MNEO01000075.1 GCA_001917735.1 Chloroflexi bacterium 13_1_40CM_68_21 | reverse complement strand
GCGGGCGGGGACGAGGACGAGCTCGCGGAGCTCCAGACCGCCATGGGCGAGCTCGCAGGGGCGCGCGCGGCGATCACCCGCGGGCTCCACGACCCGCGCGCCAGCGACATCGTCTGGCTCGATCGAGACGGCGACGGCGCGCTGGCCCTACACGTCGCGCAGACGCACCTCGGCGGCATGCTGCGGCGGACCGTCGTCGACGCGCACCGCTCGACCGTGTTCACGTCGGCGACGCTCGCGGTCGCGGGTTCGTTCGATTTCGCGGTCGATCGCTTCGGTGTGGCGGACATCGCCGACACGCTCGCGGTCGGTTCACCCTTCGACCACCGCCGGCAGGCGCTGCTGATCCTGCCCACGGACATCGCGCTGCCCGGAGAAGAGCGTTTCCTGGAGGACGCTGCGAGGATCGTCGATGATGTGGCGCGAGCCCTCGACGGACGGACGCTCGTCCTCTTCACATCGCACGCGACGCTCCGCGACGCCGCCGCGCGCCTCGCATCGCTCGAGGGCGAAGGGCTCGCGGTCCTGACACAGGGCATCGACGGCTCGCGGCGCGCCCTTCTCGAGCGGTTCACCCAAGGCAAAGCCGTACTGCTCGGGACGCAATCGTTCTGGGAGGGCGTCGACCTCCAAGGTGACACCCTGCGGTGCGTGGTGATAGCCCGTCTGCCGTTCGGCGTGCCGGACGATCCCCTGGTGCAAGGCCGGGCCGAGCGCTATGACGATCCGTTCGTTGACTTCCAGCTTCCCCAGGCCGCGCTCCGGCTCCGCCAGGGGTTCGGCCGGCTCATCCGCTCGACGAGCGACTATGGCGCCGTCGTGCTCCTCGACCGCCGCGTCGTCACCAAGGAATACGGGGAAGTCCTGCTGGCATCGCTGCCCGACGCGCGTACCGAACATCTGCCTCACGACGTGATCGCCGACCGCGTGAGGGCGTGGTGCGATCGTGGATGAGCGATCGACGCTCGCGCTCGATGCATGGCTGGGAAGCCTTTCGCGCGATGGACGGCGCGAGCTCTACGTGCTGCTCGATGAGCTCGTATCGGGGCTCGACGTGTCGCGGCACAACCGCTTCGGGTTCCTTCGACTGCGCGCGGAGTTCGAGACGAGTGGGGAGATCTTCGGATGTTCCCTCGAGCAGCTCCGCGACGCCGTGGCCGAGACACTTGGCGCGGATGCCGTCAGGCCGCAGCGGCCGCGGAGCCCATTGGAGGCGCTTCGAGACAAGGTCCGCCGGCGCGGCCACCCTGATTTCCGCTAGAAGCCGCCTGTTTCCGGGCGGCTGTGGCCGCTCGGTATCAGCGATCGGGGGAGTACGGCCGGGGGACTTGTGGGGGCAGGGTCGTCACCTAGACTTTTCGCACGGTCGGCACCCGGCCGGCCAGCAGGGAAGAAAGGAGGTGCCTAGTCGGTGCTCGAATTCTTCCGTAACGACGAAGGCCAGGGATTGGTGGAGTACGCACTCATCATCGCCGTTATCGCCATCGCGGTCATCGTCGCCATGATCTTCCTTCGCGGCCAGCTCCAGAACATCTTCAGCAACATCGGTAACAACCTCACCTAGCAGAAGCTCTGGAAACGACGATCGGCCCGGCGAAAGCCGGGCCGATCTTCATTTCAGTTGGTCGCCACACCGCCTCGGTATGCTCGTGATCCTGACTATCAAGCGAGTGATTCGCTCGGTCACCACGTGCAGAGACGTCGCTAGGCCCAGTACCGACGTACTGCGGGGATTAGGCGCATGGGGTAATCGCAAGCAGAACGTCCCGACACGTAACGAGAACGTGACGGAATCGAAACGATGACCGTTAGCTGTTTAGTCGCGGCTAAACGACGCGCCGCGCGCGGAGGAAATCAGGGTTGTTTGGAAGGCGCATCGCGATCGTCGCACTCATCTTCTCTTTTTCAATTCTCGTTCTTGGTAGCACCGATGCTCTTGCTGCCAGAGGTGGTGGCGGCCACAAGCCAGTGGCCGGCGCGGGCAGCTTCAGCCTTGTTCTGGTCAATACGACAGACGGACTCCCGCACTGGGGCCAGCAGGTGACCTTCAAGGTCTCGACGACGGCGACGACCGAGCCGCACGTCAGCCTCCAGTGCCGCCAGGGCGGCGTCTTGGTCTACTCGGCCCAGTCCGGCTACTACGCAAGCTACCCATGGCCTTGGACGCAGGTCATGACTCTGTCGTCGTCCGCGTGGACGGGCGGGTCGGCCGACTGCGTCGCGACGCTTTACTACTTCAGCGGCACCAGCACCGTCTCACTGGGGACGCTGAGCATCACCGTGTACCCGTAGTCTCCATCACCCCATCCGTGACCCCAAGAGGCCCCGGCGTTCCGTGCCGGGGCCTCTTCTTATTCGCTCGCTCTCCGGGTGAAGTTACCCAGACCATCGTGAATCCGTCCCCCCATGGATCGACACATAGACTTTCGGCGTGTCGGGGCGACATGAGCGCATGTCGGTGGCGCGGTCGGCCGCCGGCCTTACTCACGAAGATCGGCGGATGGTCCGTTCCGTCGAAGCGCTCTACGGGCCACCCCGGTGGGCTCGAGGCGAGTGGCAGAACGAGCCCGGCATCGCGCGTCCCCGCACGAAGATCGCCGCCGCACCGCTCCGACCGCTGGTCCTGCGAACACTAGTCACGGTCACGGTGGCGCTCTTCGCGTGGTACGCGTTCCTGGGTGGAGCGGCATCGCTACGCAGCGCGGCCTCGTTCGCGCTGAACGCCGCGGGCTTGGTGCGCCCCAACCAAACTGCACCCGTGACTGCGGAGTACCTTTTGGCGGTTCGGACCGTCGGCGACGCAAGCACGCTCGCGCCGACCGATCCATTCGTCCTCCAGCTCAAAGGTCTTCTGGACGAGATGTCTCCGAAGTGTCGAGAAGATCGGTACGCCGTGGCGGCGGCCGTCATCGCGGCACATGACGCGCTCGTGGGCCGCGGGCTCGAAGCCTCGTCGGTGTCCATTCTGATCGCGGCGAACGCGACCCTCTCGGAGCAGACGCGACGCTCATGGCCGACGAGCTGTGGCGACGTGATCCAACGCATCGTCGCCGGACGTACCGCCGCGCACTAGCGCGGGCCGACTCGGTCGAGGGAGCGCACGCGCCGGAATATCCCGGTACCCGCGTACTAGCGCCGCTGCTGTAGGTCCGGGGTCGGCCTCGCGGAGCTTCTCATTCCCAGAACAGGGGACCCGCCGGAACGTTAGCCGGATGAACGACTCTCCTGTGAAGAGCACAGGGCGATCACTTGAGGAGGTGATTCGCACGATGCTCAACAAGGCGCTCGCATCCGTCCTTGCACTCTTCTTCATGGCGATCCTGGTCTTCGTCTCTGCGAGCGTGCCTGCCGCGGCAAAAGGCGGTCGGCAGAACAGTGCCGCCAGCAGCGCCGGCTTCGCTCTCGTCGTTCTCAACTCGACGGATGGTCTCGCGCACTGGGGTCATCAGGTGACGTTTACCGTCTCGACGGCGGCGACCACCGAGCCGCACGTGAGCCTCAGGTGTTCGCAGAACGGGGTCCTGGTCTACGCGACCCAGACCGGCTACTTCGCCGGCTATCTCTGGCCGTGGACGCAGGTCATGACCCTCCGCTCGGTCGCGTGGACCGGTGGATCGGCCGACTGCGTCGCGACCCTTTACTACTTCAGCGGCGCCGACGTTGTCTCACTCGGAACGTTGAGCTTCGCGGCGTACCCATAAGCTGCGGTCGCACCGATCGCTGACAGCAAGAGGCCCCGGCTTTGGCGCCGGGGCCTCTCTTCGTCGCTCGATCGTTGTGCGAGGAATGAGGTCAGTTCGCGATCGTGAGTATGGTGCTCTCGCACCGCGAGGAGCCGGACACGAAGCTGTCGGTCGAAGCGAAGACGACCTCCCACGAGACGGTGCTGCTCGTCGTGACCGAGACGCTCGTGTTAGTGGTCGACCGCGTCACGGGCGAGGTCGCCCCGCTGAAGGTGAAGGTCTCCGCCGAACGCAGGACCGCGCCGGTGCAGTCGCCACCCTGGTGGAGGGTGAACGACAACGATCCGCTCAAGGGTGCGGCTGAGGTGACGGTCGCGGAGTCATTGGGCAGCCATGTCTGTGTCGAAGAGGTAGACGAAGTGGTCGATACGGTGAAGCACTCGTTCAATCCACTGTCGCTCGATGCCAGGTAGTGGTTGTCACCGCTGTATTCGCCGCGGAAGCAGTAGCGTCCTACCGCGGCCGGGGTGACCGCGCCTGAGGTCGCGCTTGCGCTCGGCGGCGGACCAACGGTGCCGGCGTCCAGTGCGACCGGGTTGCCGGTTACCGCGGTGCCTCCGGTGTCGCAGGTGCCCGTCGCGATCGGACCGCAGATGAAGAAGCTGACGGTGCCGGTCGGGATGCCGCCCACGACCACGCCGGTGACGACCGCCTTGTCGAAGATCGAGTCACCGAGCTGGATCGCGCTCTTGGGGGTCCCGCTCCCGTCGACCGGGGTCGTGACCGTGCTTGACGGGACCTTCGCCACGGTGAAGCACTCGTTCGTCCCGTCGGTGCCGCCGAACTCCTTCAGCGGCGTGGTGTAGTTGGCGTCTCCAGGCCACTCGGCGCGGAAGCAGTAGCGTCCCGGGGTGAGGCCGATCCCCGTATTCACGTCGGGGGAGTTCGCGCTGGCCGTGGTGCCCGAGCCGCTCAGCGGGCCTGTTCCGATGTTGGTGCCGACGTTGGTCGTACCGTCGCAGGCGCCTGTCGCGATGGGACCGCACAGGAAGAACGTCACGGTCCCGCTAGGCGTGATCGAGGGCCGGTTGCCAACGACCGTCGCCGTGTCGTGGACGGCCGTTCCGGGCGTGAGCGGGCCGGCGCTCGACACCTGGGTCGTCATCGTCGCGACGCAGTTGCCGAAGTTGCCAAGGACAAAGTCCTTCAGCGTCGCCGTCGTCGACGTCGAGGAACGCGTCTCTGCGAGGAAGCTCGCGAAGCATTCGCTCGCGACGTTGGGAAGCAGGGACAGGTTGATCCCCGCCTCGAGGAGCTCTCCTTGCAGGTACGTAGCGTTGCCGCTCTTGTCCTGGTATGGCCACGGGGCCACAACCCCGTTAGCCGGGTTGACGAGCCCGCAGAAGGGGTCGTTAAACGCAGACGTCACGCAGTTCGCGGCGTCGGAGGTCTCGAGCAGATGCAGGTTCGCGTCGGCGCAGTAGCCGAACGGCTTGTTGGTGGCGGTGCAGGCGGTGTCCCACTTGAGGACGCTGATCGTCGATACCGTACCGCCGTTGCTGAAGTCGCTGATCACCAGAATGTCGCCGTTCGCGTGGACGCCGTTGAAGCCGGTGCCGCCACCGATCTTGTTACTGCCAAGCGTGATCCGGTTCTGGAAGAACCAGAAGCCCTGCTGGGCGTCGCCGCTGTTGTCGAAGCGGTCCGAGCCGAAGAAGATCAGCTCGCAGGTCGGGTTCCCGCCTGACGGACAGTTCGCGCTGGGAGGTTCGGAGTACCGGACGGAGAAGCCATGCTCAAGGTTGTCCTTGTCTGGCAACCCGCCGACGAGGTCCTTCCAGGCCCACTGGTCGATGTCGATCGGGTCCTTGGATCCGCCGCCGGTGAAGAAGCTGCTGTTCGGGCTCGGCTCGGCGACCCAGGACACGGCGGTCGCGCCCGATGTGGGCGTCCCGATCCCGCAACGTGCGGTGGCCTGAGGGGGGGTCAAACCATCTCCACCCGCGCTTACGGGCTTGACTCCTTGCTCGTAACAGACCTTGTCCCAGTCGTCGAGCGCACCCGGCGTGAGTGCCGTGTTCGTGCTCGACTGCGCATCCCCGTCGAGCTGGAATATGCCGGTGTCGTGGACGGCCTGCGCGTTGTATGGAACTAGCAACGTGAGGATCATTGCCGCGACGAGGGGCAGAACCAAGAATCGGCCCACGTGCCGGATTCCAGTCGCCCCAGTGACTCGTGTCATAGCGTTCTCCTTGCGTTTTCTGAGTTTTCCCGGTCGTAGGGTCGACGGGCGGCAGCGTCGAGCCCACCCCCCTGCTGGGCGCGTTCTCGCTGCCATGGGGCGTCCCACCTCTTGCGTCCTGGCGTGGGAATGAAGCCAGCCGGCGGTCCGCGCGTAAATGACGAAGAAGCAGTCAGAACGCAGTCGGTCCGCGTACCTTGTCTTGAGTACGCGTGGCGGGCAATGCAACGAAAAGCGGCGCCAGTGTGGCCGTTTGCATGGCAATTACCCGGCTGCTAAATTGCCCTTCTTCGACGCGGCAGCAGGTGGGGAGCACGACAGAGCGATGGCGCCAAACGGGCAGCACACGATCCTCGTCTGGGATGAGGCTGGTAAGGTCTCCGATGCCCTTCGCCGGGCCGCAATCGGTGTGCCGATGTGGCGGGTGTCGGAACGCCCGAAGAACAGCGACCTCGAGCAGGTGGACCTCGCGATCGTCGCGCTTTACAGCAGGTCCGACTGGGCGAGGGTCAGCTCGCTCCTTCGTCGAACGCGCACGGTGATCGTGAGCACGACCTCGGACCGAACTGACGCCGCGCGCGCGCTCGCCTCGGGCGCGTTCGGCTATCTCGACCTCGGCCTCTCAGGCCGGGCGCTCCGCCGGGCGATCCTCGGTGCGCTCCGCGGCGAGCCCGCGTACTCGCGCGCCGTCTTCGGCGACCGGATCCGGATCGAGCTGGGGACCTCGGCGTCACGCGCGACGCGGTCGCTCGCATTGACACCACGTCAGCGCGAGGTGGTCGCGCTGATCGCGACTGGCGCCTCAGACAAAGAGATCGGAAGCACGCTCGGCATCGCGACGGCGACCGCTCAGAAGCACGTCACCCGTCTGCTGAAGCGGCTCGATGTCCCGAATCGCGCCGCAGCAGTCGCCGCGACCCTGCCCTAGTCAGACGGCAGGACGCAACCTCGCCGCCGAGCTGCGCCCCAGGACGCCGTCGCAGGCCCGCTGGAGCTCGTCCCAGAGCTGGCCTGAGACTTCGTTCCGCGCGACCACGTGCTGGCCCGGTTCGACGACCTCATCGCCTTCGGCGACGAAGCCTGCGCGGGCCGGGTCGTGAAGATCGAGGTAGTGGCCGCGCCTCGCGAGCGCCTCGCCCTCTCCAAGCAGCGGCATAGCCTCGAGCTCCGAGTCGGAGAAGCTCTGCAGCACACGGTGGTCGGCGCGGACGTCGAGCGCCGTCCGGCCATCCTGGCGCATCGGCTGGGGGGCGGCGTCCTCGTCGGACATCAGGACCTCCCAGCGGCGGGACGTGCCGCGCGGGACGGGGAGCTCGTCGTATTTCGCCATCGCTCCGGATACACCGCACCGCACGTGCCAGTGTCGGACGCGAGTTAAGAACCCGTACAATTGACGCAGATCGGGCGCGAGCCCGGTACTTCGCACGCCTGCAGTCGCCCTCCGGGACACCGGCCGCAGGCGGAGGGATAAGGGAGACCCACATGGCGGTCGTCACCATGAAGCAGCTCCTGGAGTCCGGGGTCCACTTCGGACATCAGGCACGACGCTGGAACCCCAAGATGCGCCGCTTCATCTTCATGGAGCGGAACGGCATCCACATCATCGATCTTCAGCAGACGCTCACCCGAGTCGAGGAGGCTTACGCGTTCATGCGCGACCTCGCCGGAGACGGCGGGCAGGTCCTCTTCGTGGGGACGAAGAAGCAAGCGCAGGAGTCCATCGCCGAGGAGGCCAAGCGCGCCGGCATGCACTACGTGAACCAGCGCTGGCTCGGCGGGTTCCTCACGAACTTCGTCACGATCCAAAAGCGGATCCAGCGCCTCAACGACCTCAGCGAGCGGAAAGAGCGCGGCGACTTCACCACGATGCCCAAGAAGGACGCCCAGCGTCTCGAGGATGAGCTCACGCACCTCGACCGCTACTTCTCGGGCGTGCGCGAGCTGAAGCGGCCGCCGACCGCTCTGTTTGTCGTGGACCCGCATCGCGAGCACATCGCGGTCGACGAGGCGCGGCGGCTCGAGATCCCCGTCGTCGCCATGGTCGATACGAACTGCGATCCCGACCTCATCGACGTGATCATCCCCGCGAACGACGACGCGATCCGCGCCGTGAAGCTCATCTGCCAGAAGATGGCCGATGCGATCCTCGAGGGCCGCCAGCAGTTCGACGCATCGCGCAAGGAGGCGACGCCCGAGGACATGGGCTACGCGCCGTCGACGACACCGGAGCAGTACGAGGGCGGCCTCGGGGTGCCGCGTGCGAAGCGCACGCCGCGCGTCTACGAGCCCGAAGAGGATGAGGAGTACCCGATCGGCGGCTACGAAGAGCCGGCCGAAGAGGCGGCAGACGTCACAGCTACCGACAAGAAAGAGGGCGAGTGATGGCGAACACGAAGGACGAGGTCAAGCGCCTGCGGGAGGAGACAGGCGCGGGTGTGATGGACTGCAAGCGCGCGCTCGAGGAGACGAAGGGCGACTTCGAGAAAGCCAAGGGGCTCATCAAGGAGCGCGGTCTGGCGAAGGCGCAGAAGAAGTCCGATCGCGAGGCGAAGGAGGGCGTCGTCGAGGCATACATCCACGGCGGGGGCAGGATCGGCGCGATGGTCGAGCTCTCGAGCGAGACCGACTTCGTCGCACGCAACCCGGACTTCCGCGAGCTTGCGAAGGAGCTCGCGATGCAGGTCGCCGCGATGGACCCAAAGACGGTCGACGAGCTGCTAGAGCAGGCCTACATACGCGACGCGTCGAAGACCGTGGGCGAGCTCGTGACGGGCATCGCCGCTGCGACGGGTGAGAACGTGCGGGTTCGACGGTTCAAGCGGTTCCAGCTCGGCCAGTCCAACGGCGAGCCGACCTAGACTGCCGCCGATGGCCGTCCAGACGAAGGCCAAGTACGCCCGGGTGCTGCTGAAGCTTTCCGGCGAGGCGCTCCTGGGTGATCGGAAGTTCGGCATTTCCCCCGAGTACACGCACTACCTCGCGCTCGAGATCAAGAAGATCCACGATCTCGGCGTACAGGTGGCGGTGGTGATCGGGGGCGGGAACATCATGCGCGGCGCGGCCGTCGCGGAGCACGGGATCGAGGAGGCGACCGCGCATTACATGGGCATGCTCGCCATGGTCATCAACGCGCTCGCGTTGCAGTCGCAGCTCGAGGCCGTGGGCGTTCCGACGCGGGTGCAGTCGGCCATCACCATCGCGGAGGTCGCCGAACCGTACATCCGGCGACGCGCGATCCATCATCTCGAGAAGGGCCACCTTGTCATCTTCGCCGCGGGCACCGGGAACCCGTTCTTCACCAGCGACACGGCGGCCGCGCTGCGCGCCGCCGAGATCGACGCTGACGTGATCCTCATGGGGAAGAACGCGGTGGACGGTGTGTACGACGCCGATCCTCGACGTGTTCAGGGCGCGAAGAAGTACACCGACATCCGTTACCGCGACCTCCTCGAGAAGCGTCTCGGGGTGATGGACGCCACGGCGGCCGCGCTCGCCGAAGAGCGCGACATCCCCATCATCGTGTTTGACATCTCTCAGCCCGATGCCATGGTGCGCGCCGCGAAGGGCGAGCCGGTCGGCACGCTCGTCCACAGCCGCTAGGCTCGGGATGGCGCTCGAAGAGGTCCTCGTGCAGACCGAGGCCAGGATGAAGAAGGCGATCGACGCGCTCCGCCACGAGCTGGCGAGCGTACGCACCGGGCGTGCCGCTCCGAGCCTGGTGGAGGAGCTCGAGGTTGACGCCTACGGCGCGGCGACGCCCCTCGTTTCGCTGGCGGCGATCAGCGCGCCCGAGCCGCGGCAGATCGTCATCCAGCCGTGGGACCGAAGCCTTATCAAGGCGATCGAAAAGGCGATCCTCGCTTCAGACCTGGGACTCACTCCGAACAACGACGGCGCCGTCATCCGCCTGAGCATTCCCGCCCTAAGCGAGGAGCGCCGCAAGGAGCTTGTGAAGCAGCTCCACAAGAAGGTGGAGGAGGGGCGCGTCGAGATCCGCACGCTGCGGCGGCATTCCCACGACGAGCTCAAGTCCAAGGAGAAGAGCTCCGGAGTGACGACCGACGAGGTGAAGCGCATCGAGGCCCAGCTCCAGAAGCTCACCGACCGCTACATCCTCGTGTGTGACGAGATCGGCCACGCGAAGGAGAAGGAGATCCTCGCGGTTTGACCTCCGCCGTCCCCAGGCATCTGGCGATCGTCATGGACGGCAATCGGCGCTGGGCGAGGAAGCGGCACCTCCCGGCGATTGCGGGTCATCGTGCCGGCGTCGAGACGATCCGACGCACGTTGCGTGCGGCGCGCGAGCGCGGCGTCGAGTACCTCACCCTCTATAGCTTTTCGACCGAAAACTGGACGCGCAACCCCGAGGAGGTCACCGGACTCATGGCGTTGCTCGAGGAGACGATCCGCCGAGAGACCAAGACACTGGTCGACGACGGCGTGCGCCTTAGGGTCATTGGACGGTTGCACGAGCTGTCCGATCAGCTGCAGCGCGCGATCGCCGGCGCGGTGAAGGAGACGGAAGGCGGAACACACGGTGTGATGACCCTCGCGTTCAACTATGGCGGCCGCGCGGAGATCGTCGACGCGGTCAGGCGGATCGTCAGCGAGGGCCTCGCGACGGACGATGTGGACGAGACCGCGATCGCCTCGCGTCTGTACGCGCCCGACCACCCTGACCCGGACCTTCTCATTCGCACCGGCGGCGAGCTCCGCGTGTCGAACTTCCTGCTCTGGGAGGTCGCTTACGCCGAGATGTGGGCGACCGAGGTGCTCTGGCCCGACTTCTCGGTCTCGGACCTCGACTCGGCTCTCACTTCCTACGCGAAGCGCGAACGCCGTTTCGGGCGGTGAAGGATCTCCGGCGACGCTCGATCACCGCCGTGGTCTACGGCGCGGTCGTGCTGGCCTCGCTGTTCGCGCCGCCGATCATCTTCGACGTCCTGCTCGCGGTTCTCGGGACCATCGCGATCGTCGAGCTCTTCGGGCTCCGCCGCGCCGGACCGCCCGTGCTCATCGAGAGCCTGCTCCTCGGTATGGGTATCGCGTCGCTGCGCTATCTGCGGTCGCTTGGGGACCCTTCGGAGCCGCTCTTCCTCGTGTTGCTCGCGACGTGGGCCAGCGACGTGGCCGGCTACGCGATCGGTTCGGCGTTCGGGCGGCGGAAGATCACGCCGACGCTCAGCCCGGGAAAGACCTGGGAGGGCACGCTCGCGGGCTTCGCGGCGGCCGCGATCACGGTGCTGCTCGTCGACGCGGTCTCGAACTCGTCGCATCCCTGGGTGCCCGTTCTCGCGGCCACGCTCGGGCCGGTGGCCTTCGCCGGGGACCTTCTCGAAAGCTGGATCAAGCGCCGGGCCGGCGTGAAAGACTCGGGGACGCTGTTTCCGGGGCACGGCGGCGTGCTTGATCGCATCGACTCGATCCTCGCCACCGCGCTCGTCGCCACGACCGTGATCGTGCTCGGCGGGCGAATGGGATGATGGGACCATGACCGAGCCCATCCGCCTCGCCGTGCTCGGCGCCACCGGTTCGATCGGGCGCCAGGCGCTGGAGGTCGTCCGCGCGCACCCGGACCGGTTGCGCGTCGTCGCGCTCGGCGCGAACCGCAACGTCGACGAGCTCCGTGCGCTGGCGGCGGAATTCCCGACCGCGCGGACCGCGCTCGGGGCGAACGCGCTGGTCGCGCTCGCGACCGACCCGGATGCGGACCTCGTGCTCGTGGCGACGCCGGGCGTCGCGGCGCTCCGCGCGACCATCGCCGCGCTGGAGGATGGCAAGCGGGTCGCGCTCGCGAACAAGGAAGTGCTCGTCGCCGCGGGCCACCTGGTCCGGCGGCTTTCGGGCGGGGCGGGTGAGCGGCTCCGGCCGGTCGACAGCGAGCACAACGGGCTTTGGCAGTGCCTCGCCGGGGAGAAATTCGAGCAGGTGCGGCGCGTCGCACTCACCGCGTCCGGCGGAGCGTTCCGCGATGTGCCGCTCGAGGCGCTGGCTGGCGTGACCCCGCAGCACGCGCTCCGGCACCCGACGTGGAAGATGGGCCCGAAGGTGACCATCGACTCGGCCACGCTCGTGAACAAGGGCTACGAGGTGGTCGAGACGCGCTGGCTCTACGGTCTCCCCTACGAGCGCATCGAGGTCGTCTACCACCCGGAGAGCCTCGTGCACGCGCTCGTCGAGTACGTCGACGGCAGCGTCAAGGCACAGCTCGCGGAACCGGACATGCGCCTGCCGATCCAGTACGCGCTCCTCTGGGACCGCGCGCCGTCACCTGCTCCGCGATTCGATTGGACCCTCGAGCGAACGTTGCATTTCGGCGCGATCGACCGGCTGCGCTATCCATGCTTCACCGTGGTCCTGGAGACGGCGCGGTCCGGTGATCTCGCGGCGATGATCGGAGTCTCCGCCGCCGACGAGGTCGCGGTCGAGCGCTTCCTGCGGGGCGAGATCCCGTTCACGGACATCGCGTCGGTGCTGCGGCGGGGCGCCGAGGTCGGCGCCCGGCAGGGCAGCGGCAAAGAGCCCGAGCTTGACGAGATCGTGGCCATCGACGGGGTTGTGCGAGCCGCGCTCGCCAAGATGCCGGCGGTGGCGTGATGGGCGGACTCATCCAGTACTTCCAGGACCATCCGCTCGCGCTGCCCCTCTTCCTCCTCATGTTCACCGCGATCATCGCGGTGCACGAGTTCGGTCACTACATCACGGCGCGGCTCCTTGGCATGCGCGTCCTCGAGTTCGCGTTCGGGTTCCCGCCGCGGCTCTTCGCGATCCGCCACGGAGGCATCGACTACAGCGTCAACGTCCTGCCGTTCGGCGGCTTCGTGCGCATCCTCGGCCAGGACGATTTCTCGATCGAGCAGCGTGGTGCGGGGGAACCGGGATCGTTCACGTCGAAACCGTGGTGGGCGCAGGCGATCGTGCTCGCCTCGGGAGTGGTCATGAACTTCATCTTGGCGATCGCCGTCCTGACCGCGGCATTCGCCGCCGGTACGCCGACACCGACGGGACAGGTCCGAGTCGACCGCGTCGTACCGGGCTCGCCGGCCGAGGTCGCCGGCATCAAGCCCGGCGACATCGTGCGGTCGATCGACGGACAGCCAATGACAAAGACCGGCGATCTCGTGAATTACGTTCGGGCCCACGCCGACAAAGATGTGAGGCTCGAGCTCGAACGGAATGGACGGCCGATGATCATCACGGCGATGCCTCGCGCTCAGCCGCCCGAAGGAGAGGGCCCTCTGGGCATCGTCCTGGGGGAGGTGACGACGATCAAGCCGGTCGCGTTGCCGCAGGCTTTCGTCCAGGCGGTCGCCCTCACCGGCGACGTCGTCCAGCAGATCGCGGAGCTGCCTGGCCAGCTCCTCAACCGCGCGCCGGGGACCCCGGGTCCGCCTCCGGTGGGCGGCCCCATCGAGATCTTCCGTGTGACCGCGGCCGCGAGCGAGTTCGGGATCCCGACCTTCCTCAAGCTCGTCGGGGTCATCTCGGTGAATCTCGGAGTGCTGAACATCATCCCGTTCCCGGGCCTCGATGGCGGGCGTCTGTTCTTCGTGCTCCTCGGGGCCGCGCTCCGCCGGCGGATCTCGCCGCAGGTCGAGGCTGCGATACACGCCGTCGGTTTCGTCCTGCTCCTGGGTCTTCTCGTCGTGGTCAGCGTCGCTGACATCCGCCGCGCGACCGGCGGATAGAGCTCGCCGCTAACGCGGCGAGCGAAGAGGGGGTGCGGGGGCGGCTAGAGCTCGCCGCTAACGCGGCGAGCGAAGAGGGGGTGCGGGGGATACCTCCCCCGCGTTGACTGAAGTCGCGAACATCCAGCGGTGCCCCTCGAGGTCCTCGACGCGGTATTGGCGCCCACGTTCATTCGTTTCGGGCTCGCTCAGGATCTTGGCGCCGGCTCTTTTGGCGCGCCCAAAGTGGGTGTCGACGTCATTGATGTACACGACGACCCCATCCACGATGAAGGGCGTCTCGAGCCACTGGCGCGCGAGCGCGCAGGCCTGCGCATGGCGGCGCGGGCCCTGATACGCGTCGGAGGGATGGCCGACCAGGACGGTCGCGCCGTCGAGATCCAACACCACGTCGGTCACCGTCCCGGCGCCATTGTGGAAGCGCTCGACCTCCCGGAAGCCGAACACCTTTGTGATCCAGTCGGCTGCGTGGCCCGCGTCCTCGTACGCGAGCATCGGGATGACTCGCTGCTCGGCCATGGTCAACCTCCGATCGCGGTTCGCATCACATGATGCACTCGCAGGCGGCGGGCAACGCGGGCATGATGCGACCGTGGCCGAGGCGATCATCGAGGTCCAGGGACTCCGCAAGACCTTCCGCGTCACCGAGCGGCAAGAGGGTCTGGCCGCGACGCTGCGCTCGTTCGTGCGACGCCGGCGCCGCGACGTCAACGCGGTCGCGGGCATCACATTCCGCATCGAGGCGGGGGAGGTCGTCGGCTTCCTCGGCCCGAACGGCGCGGGCAAGACCACCACGCTGAAGATGCTCTCGGGCCTGCTCTACCCGACGGCGGGCGAGGCGCGCGTGCTCGGCTTCGTGCCGTGGCGCCGCGAGAGCGCCTATCTCCAACAAATGACGCTCCTCATGGGCAATCGAACGCAGCTCGTCTGGGACATACCGGCCGCTGACAGCTTCCGCGTCCTCCAGGAGATCTACCGCGTACCGGACGAGTCATTCCGCCGGACGGTCGACGAGCTCACTGACCTCCTGGAGCTCCAAGACCTGGTCCATAAGCCGGTCCGGAACCTGAGCCTCGGTGAGCGGATGAAGGTCGAATTCGCGGCCGGCCTCATCCAGTCTCCGCGGGTCGCGTTTCTCGACGAGCCCACGATCGGCCTTGATGTCTCGATGCAGTCGCGGATCCGGCGCTTCGTCGCCGAATACAACAGGCGCACCGGCGCGACGATCCTCCTCACCAGCCACTACATGGACGACGTCGTCGCGCTCTGCCGCCGCGTGATCGTCATCCACCATGGCCAGCTCCTGTACGACGGTCCGCTCGCCGACCTCGCCGAGCGGATGGCCCCGTACAAGATCATCACGGCCACGCTCCGAGACGGCGCGGCGGCGACGGCGGATCTCGCGGCCTACGGCACGGTGACTGCCCGCGACGAAGGCCGCGTCACGCTGAAAGTCGACCGTCACGTCGCCCCGGAGCGCGCGGCGCGCCTCGTGAACGAGCTCGGCGACAACCTTGCCGACATCTCGGTCGAGGATCCGCCCATCGAAGCGGTCATCGACCGGGTCTTCAGTGGCGAGCAGGTCGGAGCGGCGAGATGATCGACATATACCGGGCGCTGTTCATCGGGCAGATACAGGCCGCCTCGCAGTACCGGGTGCAGTCCATCCTCTGGATGCTCTTCTCGGTGATCCGGCCGGTGATCTTCCTCGCGGCGTGGGTGGCGGTCGCGAACGCACAGGGTGGCCAGGTCGCGTCCTACGACGTGCGCGACTTCGCCGCGTATTACGTCGCGCTCTCGCTCGTGACCAACCTCGCGATGAGCTGGAACGCGTACGACTTCGAGTTCGAGATCCGCATGGGACGGCTCTCGCCGAAGCTCCTGCGTCCGCTCCATCCGATCCATTACGCGGTCGTGGAGAACATCGTCTGGAAGATGACGACGATCATTCCCATGCTCATCGTGCTCGGTTTCGTTGCCGTGACCTTCGACGCGCGCTTCCGCTCGACGCCCGCGCACCTCGCGCTCTTCGTCCCGAGCGTAGCCCTCGGGGCAGCTCTTGCGTTCCTTGCCGGCTGGGTCGTGGCCACGACGGCGTTCTGGACGACCCGCGTCCACGCGGTCTCGACCCTTTGGGACCGCGCGGTGTTCATCTTCGCCGGTCAGATCGCGCCCCTCGCGCTCCTGCCCGGGGCGCTGCAGACGATCGCCCTGGTGCTCCCGTTCGGCTACATGCTCGGCGTGCCGGCGGAGATCCTTCAGGGAGCGGTCGACGTTCCGACCGCGATGGTGCTCATCGCCGTGCAAGCGGTCTGGGTGGCGATCTTCTACGCCCTCCTGCAGGTCGTGTGGCGAGTCGGAGTCCGGCAATACACCGGAGTGGGCGCATAGGTGCGGTACCTTCGCCTCCTCGCGCTCTTTTTTCGGACCGAGCTCGCGTACGAGCTCGAGTACCGGACCAACCTCGCGCTCGAGCTCCTGCAGATGGTGGTCATCATCACGACCAGCGTCGGCGCGGTACTCGTGCTCTTCAACTACACGACCGTGCTCAACGGCTGGGATCTCGGCGCGATGTTGGTCCTCCTGGGTTGCTTCTATCTGGTGCAGGGCTTCGGCGAGCTCGTCCTCCAGCCGAGCTTCGAGAAATTCATGGAGCACGTCCGGCTCGGCACACTTGACTTCGCTCTCCTGAAGCCGGCCTCGGCGCAGTTCCTCGTCACGCTGCGGCACTTCCAGGTCGTCCAGCTCGCCCAGATGGGGTTCGGGGGCGTGATCGTGATCGCCGGGCTGCCGCGAGTGTCCAGCCTTGGGCCAGCCGAGGCTGTCGGGTTCGCGGTCGCGCTTCTGTGCGGCTTCACGCTCATCTACGCGCTTCTTCTCGCGCTCTCGACGTTCGCGTTCTGGTTCGTGCGGATCGACAACCTCATGGCGATCTACTGGTCGTTCCTCGACGCCGGGCGCTTCCCGGTCGATATCTATCCGGGGTGGCTGCGCGTCACGCTGTCGAGTGCCGTCCCGATTGGAGTCGCCGTGACCGTGCCCGCGCAGGCGATCTCGGGACGGCTCGACCTCATCGGCCTCGCGGCCCTGGTGGTGGGGTCCGCGGCGGCCTTCGTGCTCGCCTCGTGGTTCTGGCGTGTTGGGCTGCGGTCGTATACCGGAGCAAGCGCATGAACTGACCGGAATTGCCGGCCCCTGGGTACCTGACCCTGATTTTCTTGGCCGGAGTTCCATACCTGACTACGTCAGCCTAGGCTCCGACTGTGCGGATGGAAGGCACCCCGAGTTGGTCAGCTAGATGTGCCGAAGGGCCCGTTCGGCGGGCCTACTGCCCGCTGTTGTCTCGGCGATCCGATTTTGCCTTCACTCCGTGAATCGCCTCTGGGATTGCCTTTGGGTTTCCTTTCTTGCCGGGCCCAACGACCCAGCGCTCGCGGACTGTGCGAACCGAGCTCAAATTATTCAGGGCATCCAGATCATTGGCGTCATTGCGTTCGCAGTCATCGGGTTTGTTCTCATACGCCTTGGGTTGCTACGTCGGGTACGAAATCGCATCGCGATTTTGTGGGGGCTCCGGGACCGGTGGGCTACGGTCGACGTCGAACTCATCCCATCAACGGGGACCGGAACCGACGGGGTGCCCGATGCGCGGATAACTGTTCGGACTCATTCCGTTGGCGGCAAGGCTTTCACAGTCCGCGGGCGGATCGTCGGGTACGTGAATGATCCGAATTCTGTGCCAACCTCGGACTACACACTGCCCTGGGCCGATGCGATTGGGGAGTACATGGAAATTCGTCCACACGACGAACGATCGGTCCGTGTCAGCAGAACGTTTGACGACCATAGGCAGACCGGCCTCACGTACTTCAATCTGTTCGCCGCGACGAATTCCTATGTGGGGTCGGGGGTTCGCCCACACCATGAAGTCCGGTGGGACCCGATGGCTGCGACTGCGATCACGCTCCCCAAATACCAGCTCGAGATTCGGGTCTACCTGGATGGAAGTCGGCGTAAGCCAAAGAAGGAAAGATTCTTTGCTGGACCGGCCAGCCAACGTGGCCCCGCAAAGGTCACGCGAGAGCCGATGTGAACGGCTGCGGCTAGGCTCCGGCGGATGCGAGCGCGCGGGTACCGGAATTCATCTGGAAGGGCGGTACGTCAATTAGACCAACGCGGAGGGCGTATTTTCCCGAAGCGCTGATCAGGGTTAGCCACGAGGGCTGAGGACCGGTCGTTCTCTTTGCGATCCGGGATGACTGCGCTAGTCGTCGTCCCAGAGTGCCTGAAGGGCACCGCCGACGTAATCAGCATTAAGGGTCACCTTGACCGTGGTTCCGCGTCCGATTCGCTGGCCGCTGAGTTGAAGTCCGATCAATCCAAGTGTCCCAGCGCGGTATCGCATCCGGCGCTGTTCCGTAGTCTCGTGGCGTATCGCGCCACCGGTGTCCTCTCGGTTCCATCTGCGGATGGCAGCCAAAACCAGGCGACGCGGCAAACGTACGTTGACGGGCCGCTGTCGCTCGAGGCTTCGCCCGATTTCCTTGAGAAGTACCTCATCACGTTTCCAGGCGCGGCGTAACTCACGGATGCTCACGCGGTGAGATTACACGCGTACTGACGCCTACACTTGTGATTGATGGACGCTCCGATCAGCGTCGACCTGAACCTTCCGGAAGACCGCGCGTCGCCGCGTCCACGGCGAAA
>MNEO01000028.1:14523-15886 GCA_001917735.1 Chloroflexi bacterium 13_1_40CM_68_21 | reverse complement strand
GACCCCACCCACGTCGACACCCATCACTGGGTGCACGACCATCCCGCGCTGTCCTGGGCGGTGTGCCAGCTCGCGGTCGAGACCGGGGCCGCGGCGCGCGCACACACGCCCCGCCAGCGCGACGAGTACCGTGCCAAGGGCGTGCGTACGACGGATCACTTCGTCCGCGAGTTCCAGCATCCCGGCCACATCGAGGTCGCGGATCTTCTGGCCGTCATCGCTCGCGTAGCGGACGGTGTGACCGAGCTCATGTGTCATCCAGGAGAGCCGGACCCGGAGCTCGTCGCCACCTCGGCGTACGCACGCGAGCGGCCGATCGAGCTCAAGACGCTGACCGATCCGCGCGTGCGCAGGGCACTCGAGCAGAGCGGCATCGCGCTGACGACATTCGCCGCGCTGTGAACCCACGGGAGCGCGTCACTCTTGCCCTCTCCGGCCACAAGGTGGATCGGGTGCCGTTCGCGGTCTGGCGGCACTTCTATCCCGACGAGAACGAGGGCGCGGCGAAGCTGGCGGAGACGACCATCGCATTCACCAAACGGCATCAGCTCGATCTCATCAAGTTCAATCCGCGCGCGCACTACCACGCCGAGCCCTGGGGCACGCGCTATCGCTACCCGGCTGACGGACGACCCGTGCTCGAGCGGTACGCGGTGACCAAGTCCGAACGCTGGTCCCACGTGCGCCGCAAGACGATGCGCGAGTCGGCGTTCCGCGAGGTGCTCTACGGCCTTCGGCTGGTGCGCGAGGTCCTGCCCGACACGCCGCTCCTGGCCACGATCTTCACGCCGCTCGGGGTCCTCGAGCGCGTGGCCGGCATTGAGCGAGTGCTCGCGGACCTGCGCACCCGGACCGACGAGGTCTTGGCGGCGCTCGACGCGGTCGCCGATACGTTCGCCGAGCTCGCCGCCGCGTGCTGCGAGGTCGCGGATGGGATCTTCCTCGCGACGACGAGCTGGGCGCGCAAAGACGCCCTTGACGAGGGCGAGTACCAACGCTTCGGAACGCCCTTCGATCTGCGCGTGCTGGCGGGAGCGCGAGGAGCGGCGCTCAACGTCTTGCACGTCTGCGGTCCCGGTGCCCGGGTGGTCGAGCTCGCGCGCTATCCCGTCGCGGCCGTGTCGTGGAACCCGCGGCTTCCCGGTAATCCGGACCTCGCCGCGTTCCTCGCGGCCGTCCCCGCGCGAGGGGCGATCGGGGGCTTTTCCGACGAGGCCTTCCTGTCGCGGAGCGCCGCCCTCGTCAAACGGGAGGCGTCCCAGGATCTCATGCAGACCGGCGGGAAGCGCTGGCTCGCGGCGGGTGGCTGCACGATCCCGGTGGAGTCCCGGCCCGAGGCGATCGACGCCGCCCACGACGCACT
>MNEO01000028.1:0-14295 GCA_001917735.1 Chloroflexi bacterium 13_1_40CM_68_21 | reverse complement strand
CACCTCGTCCACCGCCATCCGGACTGGCTGCTGCGGCCCGGGGGCGTGAAGTACCTGGACCCGGTGGGCGGCAGCGATTGGGAGGGCATCTACACCGATCCGGCCAACCCAGCGGCGCGCCAACACACACTCGCGGTCTTCGCGGACATCGTCACCCGCTACCGCATCGAGGGATTCCACTACGACTACGTGCGTTACCCCCAGGTCACCTACGCCTCGTCGCCGGACGATCACGCGGCCGTGTCGGCGCTGGTTCGCGAGGGTGCCGAGCGCTTGCGAGCGGCCCGGCCGGGCCTCGTCATCTCGGCCGCGGTCTTCCCCGACCCTGACGTCGCGCGCGATCGCGTCCTGCAACGCTGGCCCGAGTGGGCGCGCGCGGGTTGGATCGATCTGCTGTCCCCGATGGCCTATCGACGTGACACCGCGGAGGTGGCACATCTTCTTGCCAAGGCGCGCGCGGCCGCGCCGCGAACGCGGATGTGGGGTGGCCTGATGGCCTACGCCGGAGAGCGCGCGCTCCTTCGCGATCAGGTGCGCGCCGCACGCGAGGCCGGTTGCGAGGGCGCGATCCTCTTCGCCTACGATCCCGCGCAGCGCGACCTGCTCGACGTCTTCTCCGTTTCCTGACACGTAATTTTCGGCCCGTTTTCCTGGCGCGAGACCGCGTCTTAGGATGGTGCGCCCATGCCCGAGCAGCCGCCACCAACACCGGTAGCACCACCTCCCGAGGAGGGGCAGCGGCCCGATCCGCTCGCCTCGGCTGTCGCGGAAGCGGTGGCCAAGCTGCGACGCGCTGCGGGTCTCTCGGAGCGCGCGGCCGCGCGACGTCTCGGCACGTCGCAGACCCAGCTCCGACGCATGGAGGACCCGCGCTACCTGCCATCGCTCCGCTCGCTCGCGCGGGTCGCGGCGGCGTACGGCTATCGCGTGACGGTGGAGTTCCTCCCGCAGGAGGCGCCCAAGACGTCGGGGAGCCCTGCGGCCCGGCCCCCGAAGAAGTCGGGAGGGGCTGCGCCCCGGCCCCAGAAGCGACGCGCGGCTAGAGCGTCCGCGTCACCTTCGCGAGGCCGGCGGGCCGCTCCGGGTCGCGCCCGTGCCGGCGCGCGAGGGCGACGGCGAGCTGCTGCCCCGCGACGACGAAGCTGATCGGGACGAGCGTCTCGGAGAGCGGCGCGCGCAGCATGATCGCGTCGCGGGCGCGCTCCGCAACACGCTCATCGTTGGTGATCGCGTAGACCCGCGCGCCCTTCTCGGCGAGCGATGACACGAGCGCGCGCGACTCGGCCTGGGTCGCGCCGCGTGACGCGAGCAGCACCACCGGCGTCCGGGATCGGAGAAGCGTGCGTGGCCCGTGCGCGAAGTCTGCGCTCGAATATGGCTCGGCCCAGATGCGGGCGAGCTCCTTCACTTTGAGCGCCGACTCGAGCGCCGCCGGATAGAGGTAGCCGCGCCCGAGCACGATGACCGTGGGCGCGCGCCCGATCGCGCGGGCGAGCCGGGTCGCGGCCGGTTCCGTGCTGACCACCTCGTCCATCGCCTCGGCGAGACCCGCGAGCGAGAGGGCGCTGCGGCCGCGTGCCTCGGCGGTGGTCGCGGCGAGGAGGGCGAGCGCGACGCAGGTCGCCGTGAACGTCTTCGTCGCCGCGACCGAACGCTCCGGACCCGCGCGCAGGGCGAAGACATGCTCGGCGGCCCGGCCGAGCGCAGACCGAGGCTGGTTCGTGATGCCGATCGTGACGGCGCCGGCGCGGCGGCCTTCCGCGACGACGGCGGCGACGTCCGGTGAGGCGCCCGACTGCGAGATGCCGATGACTGCACCACGCGCGTACGAGGGCGGAGCCCGGTAGCGGGTGACCAGCGACGGAGCGGCCAGCGCGGTCACGACGCCGGCGATGCTCTCAAACAGATACTTCCCGTAGGTGGCCGCGTTGTCCGATGAGCCTCGCGCCACGAGGGTGATGTGCTCGACGCGGGAGAGCGCGTGGCCGAGCGTGCGCGATTCGGGCCAGCCCTCATCCAGCAGGCGCCGCACCACGCGCGGCTGCTCGGCGATCTCAGCGCGAAGCGACATCCCGCGGATGATGCCCGAGCGGTACTACGCGGGCAGGACCAACGGTCCCCTCGACGCCGTCGGCCGGGGGAGCGAGCCTCGATGCAGCGAAGTGAGGATGTTGGGGAGCGTGCCACCGGTCATGCGCCGCTGGCGGCGGGCGTTACGCATCGGCCTCTTCTGGACGGCTCTCGGCCTGGGCGCAGCGACCATTTCGTACCCGCTCAACATGGACGTCGCGGCGCGCTCGTTGGGCTTCGACCGGACCCTCACCTCGGTCTTCCTCGCACTCGTCCCGATTCCCGCGCTCGCCCTCGGTGTCCACGGCATCGCGCTGTCGCTCCGACTGCGCACCGCGTCGGTTCTCGCCGACCGCACGGCCGATTACCTGAACGAGCACCTCCCCGATGGCTACGTCGTCGTGCCGCACTACGGACCGCGCGACGGTGGCGAGGATGAGGTGGCCATGGTGGTCATCGGGCCGCCGGGAGTCGTGGTGGTCGAGCCGCACGACGAGCAGGGCGAAGTGCTCTGCCACCAGGACCACTGGTATCGCAAGCAGAAGTTTGGATCGGGTCGGCGCATCCCGGGCATGTCGCCGTCGCAGCGCGCGCGCTGGAACGCGGCGCGCGTCCGGAGCGACATCGCGACCGGGGGCCTCGTCCGCACTCCCGTCGAACCGCTCGTCGTCTTCACCAGTGCGCGTCTCGGAGACGTATCGAGCTCCTCCGTACTCGCGCTCGCGGGTTTGGACGCGATGGTCGCCCGCCTCGTGAGCGGCGTACGCACCGATGCCGGCGCCGCGCGCACACGTCCGCCCGCCGATACGCTCGCCGAGCCCGTTCGCCTCGCGGTCGTCTAGCTAGAGCGCAGCTGCGCGAAGAGGTCCGTCTCGAGCGGCGGGCCTCCGGGGTCGGGGTACTGGCGGATGAAGACCTCTTCGGCAAAGAGCCACCTGATCCGCTCGCGCGCGCCGATCCATGCGCGGAGGTCGGGCTCCTGTGTCTCGTGCGCTTTCATTGCTTCGATCTTGCGATCGGCCACCGCGCTGATGTCGATCGCGGCACCAAGCCGATCGCGCGTCCAGCGCTGCGGCTTCACGGCGAGCGTCTCCATGTACTCCACGAACTGCGGATTGATCGTCTTCAGGCCGTCGACGAAGTCGGCGGCCTGGACGAAGCGATAGCACCGGCGTACTCGATGCGGCGCGCCAAGGCCGAGCTCGTGCCGCTCGATGGCGGCAAGCTCGAGCGCGACGAGCCCGCGCTCCCCCGCGGCGATGTGGTCGGGGTGGCCGTATCCGCCGTCAGGTCCCCAGGTGATGACCACGTCAGGCCTCACCTTGCGGACCCAGCGGACGATGTCACGCACAACTCGATCTTCGGCGACACCAGCGAGGTCGCCATCGGGGTACGTGAGGCAGGTGGTGGACGTCACGCCCATGCGCCGGCCCGCCTCTGCGAGCTCCGCGGCGCGTTTCGCGCCGAGCTCCTCAGGCGCCACGAGGGGGCGATCGGGGTCGCCGTTCCAGCCCTTCTCGCCCTGGGTCAGGCACAGGCTATGGACGAGTGTGCCTTCGTCCGCGTAGCGAATGAGCGTGCCGCCGAGGCCGAATGTCTCGTCATCAGGGTGCGCGAGGATCGTGGCGAGAACGAACGGATCTTTCACAGGTGCGGGACGGTATCACGCTTAGCATTTCGATCATGACCGCGCGCATCGTGATCGTCGAAGACGATCCGTCGGTGGCCGAGCTGGTCACGCTTTATCTGAGGAACGCGGAGTTCATCGTGGCGCATGCGCGCACCGCGGCGGAGGCCCGTGCGAAGATCGAAGAGACCAAGCCCGCACTCATCGTGCTCGACCTCGGACTTCCGGACGCGAGCGGACTCGACCTGTTCCGCGAGATACGCGGGCGTGCGGATACGCCCGTTCTCGCGCTGACCGCGCGCGCCGAGGACGTGCAGAAGATCGAGGCGCTCGAGTCCGGCATGGACGACTACATGACCAAGCCGTTCAACCCGAAAGAGCTGGTCGCGCGCGTCCGCGCGGTGCTGCGCCGTGTCGCCGGGATGCCGGGGGGTGGCCGCACGCTCATGGTCGGAAACGTCCGTATCGACCCCGCCCGCCATGAGGTGCACGTCGGCGAACGCTCGGTCGCGCTTCGCGCGAAGGAGTTCGAGCTCCTCGAGGCGTTCTGCAGACAGCCCGGCATCGTCCTGACCCGCGATCGACTCCTCGAGGACGTGTGGGGCTTCGCGTACCCAGGCGAGACGCGAACGGTCGACGTTCATGTGAAGCAGCTCCGCGACAAGCTCACCGGGGCCGACGCGAAGATCGAGACCGTCTGGGGTGTCGGATACAAGCTCGTGGCGCCAAGCTGATGCCGCGCAGCATCGCGACCCGGCTCTTCCTCTCGTACCTCGCGGTGGTCGTCGTCGGCCTCGCCGCGGCGGCGCTCACGATCTCCGGACTCTTGCTCCGTTACGAGAACGACCAGACTAGGCTCCGGCTCGAGGAGCTTTCGGCCCCGTTCCTTACCGCGATCCAGACAGGCATACGCGCTGGCCAGCAACCGCGTGAGATCGTCATCGCGCTCACGGAGCAGGCGCACGCCGCGGAAGCGCGTCTCCTGATCATCACGCCGCAACGTCGCGTTGTGGTGGACAGCGAAGGCACGCTCATCAATGTCCAGCTTCCGCAGCCCTCGGCCTCGAACATCGGCGAGTTCACCGAAGGAAGCGTGGACTGGATCTTCGTCCGCCAGCAGCTGCGGCAAGCCTCGGTAGCTGCCGGCGGTCTCGGTTTCATCGTAGTCGCGCGACCGCGCGCCGTGTTCGCCGATACGTTGCGCGCTCTTCTCCCATCGCTCGCAGTCAGCGGGCTGGTCGCGCTCGGGTTCGCGCTGATCGTCGCCGGGCTGCTCTCTCGGACCATCACGCGGCCGCTGCGTGACCTCGTCGGGGGGGTCCGCCGCTTCGCGGGCGGCGATTACGGGACGCGCGTGCCGATCGCCGGGCCGAGCGAGGTCGCGGAGATGAGCACGGCGTTCAACGAGATGGCGAGCGAGATCGAGCGCGCCCGAGGAAGCGAGCAGGCTTTCCTGGCGGATATCTCGCACGAGCTGCGGACGCCGCTCACGTCGATCCAGGGCTTCGCGCAGGCCATCGTCGACGGCGAAGCGCGCGGTGACGCGGTCTCGCACGTCGCCGAGATCATCCATCGCGAAGCACGGCGCCTCGTGCGCATGGTCGAGGGACTCCTGCAGGTCGCGCGGCTCGAATCCGGAACCCAGCAGATGGCCCGCGAGGAGGTGGCCCCCGCACGGCTGCTCGAGACCGCAGTGACCGCGCTGGACGTCCAGGCGCGCGACGCCGGCGTGCACTTCCACGTCTCTGGCGCCGACGCACTGCCAACGCTCCGCGGCGATCCGGACAAGCTCGCGCAGCTCTTTCTCAACGTCCTCGACAACGCGGTGAAGCACTCGCCGCGCGGCGCGACCGTGCAGGTTCGCGGCGAGCGCGACGACGGCGCGGTCCTGGTCCGTGTGCGCGACTCGGGCTCAGGCCTTCCGGAGGGTGCGCACGTGCGGTTATTCCAGCGCTTCTATCGCGGCGAGAACGCGCTGCGGAATGGAGCGGGCCTCGGCCTCGCCATCGCGCAGGCCATCGCTCAGGCGCACGGCGGATCGATCACCGCCGCGAACGTCGAGGGCGGTGGCGCCGAGTTCGCGGTGCGGCTCCCGATCGCCTCCTGAACGAGGAGGTCCCTAGACTCCCCGCTCTATGGCGCTCGGCGGAACGATCCGCGGAAAGAAGACGACGCTGCGTCTGCCGGTCGAGGCCGACCTCGACGCCTACAACCGGTGGATGGCGGACATGCGCGTGCGACGCGCTCACAACGTGTGGCACGAGCCGGCGATGCCCGCCACATGGAAGGAGCGGTTCAAGGAGATCGCCAAGCAAGAGAAGACGGTGCTGTGGTCGATCGAGACTGACGGCAAGCTCACCGGGCTCGCCGTCGGTGTCATCTGGGGCATGGGAAACGGGTTCGACCTGAGCCAGCTCGTGATCGACCCGGACGAGTGGCGCAAGGGCTATGGGTTCGACGCGGTGCTCGCGCTGCACCGGTATCTCTTCGACTACCTCGACCTTCGCCGCTCCGATCTGGCGCTTCGCGCGGATAACGCCGCGGCGCTGCGGATCGCCGACCGCCTGGGCTACGTCGAGTACGCGCGCGGCCACCAGGCCGCATACCGCGACGGCGCGTACGTCGACCAGATCCGCCTGCTGATGGAGAAGGAGACCTGGTTCGAGCGCTGGAGCGCGGAACGCGAGTACGGTCCGCTCGCGGCGGGTGCCACGCGCTGATGCTCGGCCCGAGGCTCGTCGGACGCAACGGCGTCTCCTTGATCCCGCCGACCCTGGACCACTTCAAGCTCCATCTGGGCTGGCTTGGCGAGCCGGAGGTTGGGCGATTCTGGGGACCGCGTTTCGACGAGCTCACCGAGGAGCGCCAGGAAAGACGCTTCAAGGAGACCGCCGAGAACAACACCGAGATCGAGTGGACCATCGCGTACCACGACGAGCCGGTCGGGTTCACGGGGATCGGCGGGATCGACTGGATCCGCCGCGACGGCGAGAGCGGGATCTTCATCGGACGACACGATCTCTACGGCCGCGGCATCGCGAGCGAGGCGGTACGTCTGCGAACCGCGTTCGCCTGGAACGAGCTGCGGCTGCACCGTGTGCACAACTGGATCGCGCACGCCAATCGCGGGTCACGCCGGGCGAACGAGAAGTCCGGTTACACCCAGATCGGCCTGCAGCCACATGCGTACTTCCGCTCCGGCGACTGGCACGACGAATGGCTCGGCGAGGCATTCCCACACACCTTCCCCGAAAAGGGCTGAACTGTTAGGCTTGATATGCCCCAAAGGGGCAGCGGCGACGAGAGTCACCACGCGGGTCAAGTGAGGCACTTCCTCCCGGATCCTGGCGAGGCTCAAGGCGGCGCAACAACATAAGGGAGGAAGCTTCAAAGTGAGCTTCTCTGACAAGACCCTGACCTGCAAAGACTGCGGTCAGGAATTCGTATGGACGGCCGGGGAGCAGGAGTTCTACGCCTCGCGCGGTCTCATGAACGAGCCGGGACGTTGTCCGTCCTGCCGTGCGGCGCGTCGCGCCTCCGGTGGCATGGGCGGCGGCCAGTACGGCGGCCGTGGGATGGGTGGACCGCGTGAGTTCTTCACCGCCACCTGCAGCAACTGCGGTGGTGAGGCGCGCGTGCCGTTCCAGCCGCGCGGCGACAAGCCGGTGTACTGCAGCTCCTGCTTCGAGCAGGTGCGTCCGTCGGCTTCGCGTAGCCGGTACGCCTAACTAGCGCTTCCGAACGCGAAATAGAGAGACCCCGTCGAAAGGCGGGGTCTTTTCTTTTCCGAGGAGACTACCGATGTGCGCGTGCTTGTCGTGCTCGTCGTCGTCGCGGCCGTATTGCTTGTGCCCGATGCGCGCCCGACCGCGGAGAGGGCGGGCGATTGGGTCCTCGATGCGGGGATCTACGGCACCTACAACCACTTCGGAAACCCTCCGAACGGTCCACCGACGTACCTCTGCGGCATCGCGTTCGACCTTCGCTACGTCGGCATTGAGCGGATCGAGTCGCTTGACATCGCCGCGCGCTTCCCGGACGAGTTCCGGACGCTCGTCCAGCCCGGAACATCGGCGAGCGGCTGGCAGCGGGCGATGCTGCCCGCGTCCGGGCACGGCAGCCTCATTGAGGCCGCCCTTTGGAAGCACGCAGGTGGAGCGGTCGGGGCGATCTGCCCGAACGGCCCGAGCGATCTCCCCACGCTTGTCGGCACCCAGCTGCGGGTGGACTGGCACTCGGCCTCGGGGGATCACGAACAGCTCTTCTCTGTCGACCTTGTGCGCGGCGAGGTCACGCTCTGCGGTGGCTACTTCACGAAGGATGGACAGATCCGTCCCGTGTGGGGACGAGACACCTGCGGCTGACCGCCACTAGAACCCCTGCGCGTACACGCGTTTGATCGGGAGCCGGTAACTGATGCGGTGTTGTTTGTTGAAGTTGTTGCGCATCGCCTCATCGGCCTTGTGCTCGTCACCGTAGTAGCGCGCCGCCAGCCTGCGGATGTCGGCGTGCGCGGTCGTCTGATCGTGGTCGATCCTGGCGCGGCCATCGACGCGGACGAAGCGGTAGCCGTCGGCGACCATCACGCTCATCCGCGGGTCCGCGGCGAGGTTGCGATCCTTGAGCCGGCCCCGCGCGCTGTTGACGACGATGTCGTCGCCGTCGAGGAGGTACCACATCACCGCCAGGTGCGGCGATCCATCGGGATTGCGCGTCCCGACGACGGCGAACCGCTTCTCTTCGAGGAACTTGCGCTGCTCCGGCGTCAGCTCGATGCGCGTCATTGCGCCGATGTGCGGTGTGACAGCACGTTGATCACCGCTCCGTTCGGGTCGCGTACGAAGAACCGCCGCACGCCCCAGGGCTCGTCGGTCAGCGGGTGGACGATCTCCGCGCCGGCGGCCTCGGCCTTGCGGTGTACGGCGTCGACGTCCTCCACTTCGATCGAGACGTCCGGGTGGACCGGAGCCGTCGCGTCATTCACGAGGACGGAGAGCTGTGCGGTCGCGTTGCTCCGTGAACGGAAGGTGACGATCCAGCCGAGATCCATCGCAAGCTCGAGTCCGATGAGCTCCTCGTAGAAGTGGCGGCTCCGCTCGAGCGGGGCGGATGCCTTGAGGTTCGGGACCACGCGCCTGACTTCCATCGCTTCCTCCTAACGGAACATGTCGCGCGCGGCGGGACGCACGTACTCCTGTGCGGTCTCGTCAGATTCCTCGAACACAAGCCCGCGGACGATCGCGACCGGGCAACGGTCGAGCTTTCCCATCACCAGCTCAGCGGCGGCGGCGATCTCGTCGGCCATCGCGATTTCGGTGACCCGCAGCTCGTACCCCTCAGGGTCGCGCTGGCCGACGTAGCGCTTCAGCGCCGGCAGCCCGGCGATGCCGATCGCGACGTTCGTGTGACCTTCGCGCCAAGCCCGCCCGAACGTGTCGGTGATCACGACGCCGACGGCCACGTGAGCCCGGGACGCGAGCTCGTCGCGGATACGCGCCGCGGATGCGTCCGGATCGACCGGCAGGAGAACGACAGTGTCCGGCGCGCCCGCATTCGAACGGTCAACGCCGGCGTTCGCGCACACGAAGCCGTGATGCGTCTCGCTGATGAGCACCCCGCGCTCCCAGCGCAGGATCTGCTTGGTCTCCGAAAGCACGACCTCGAGCTGGCGTGGATCCTTCCCCGACTCCTGGGCCATGGCGAGCGCGCGCACGCCGGGAACGACGTCGGCGAGCCGTACGATCCGGCCCTCGCTCTTCGAGACGACTTTCTGCGCGACCACGACGACATCCCCATCCGCGAGACCCGGGCTCGTCCGCGTGAGCGAATCGAGGAGCAGGCCGACGAGGTCATCGCCCCGCCTCACCTCAGGCATCCCGTGGAGAGGAATGATCTGGAGCGTGGATTGCGCGTCCCGACGACGGCGAACCGCTTCTCTTCGAGGAACTTGCGCTGCTCCGGCGTCAGCTCGATGCGCGTCATTGCGCCGATGTGCGGTGTGACAGCACGTTGATCACCGCTCCGTTCGGGTCGCGTACGAAGAACCGCCGCACGCCCCAGGGCTCGTCGGTCAGCGGGTGGACGATCTCCGCGCCGGCGGCCTCGGCCTTGCGGTGTACGGCGTCGACGTCCTCCACTTCGATCGAGACGTCCGGGTGGACCGGAGCCGTCGCGTCATTCACGAGGACGGAGAGCTGTGCGGTCGCGTTGCTCCGTGAACGGAAGGTGACGATCCAGCCGAGATCCATCGCAAGCTCGAGTCCGATGAGCTCCTCGTAGAAGTGGCGGCTCCGCTCGAGCGGGGCGGATGCCTTGAGGTTCGGGACCACGCGCCTGACTTCCATCGCTTCCTCCTAACGGAACATGTCGCGCGCGGCGGGACGCACGTACTCCTGTGCGGTCTCGTCAGATTCCTCGAACACAAGCCCGCGGACGATCGCGACCGGGCAACGGTCGAGCTTTCCCATCACCAGCTCAGCGGCGGCGGCGATCTCGTCGGCCATCGCGATTTCGGTGACCCGCAGCTCGTACCCCTCAGGGTCGCGCTGGCCGACGTAGCGCTTCAGCGCCGGCAGCCCGGCGATGCCGATCGCGACGTTCGTGTGACCTTCGCGCCAAGCCCGCCCGAACGTGTCGGTGATCACGACGCCGACGGCCACGTGAGCCCGGGACGCGAGCTCGTCGCGGATACGCGCCGCGGATGCGTCCGGATCGACCGGCAGGAGAACGACAGTGTCCGGCGCGCCCGCATTCGAACGGTCAACGCCGGCGTTCGCGCACACGAAGCCGTGATGCGTCTCGCTGATGAGCACCCCGCGCTCCCAGCGCAGGATCTGCTTGGTCTCCGAAAGCACGACCTCGAGCTGGCGTGGATCCTTCCCCGACTCCTGGGCCATGGCGAGCGCGCGCACGCCGGGAACGACGTCGGCGAGCCGTACGATCCGGCCCTCGCTCTTCGAGACGACTTTCTGCGCGACCACGACGACATCCCCATCCGCGAGACCCGGGCTCGTCCGCGTGAGCGAATCGAGGAGCAGGCCGACGAGGTCGTCGCCCCGCCTCACCTCAGGCATCCCGTGGAGAGGAATGATCTGGAGCGTCACCGGCGCGTCCCGGTCGGCGCGGCAAGGTGATCGACGAGCGCCTTCAGGCGTTTCGTCTTCGCGAGCGATCGGCCGAGCGCGCGGATGAGCTTGGCGTCGACCATCATCGGGCTGCGCCGGAAGCGTCCGCGATGGTCGTAGTGACAGAAGCGGATGCTCTCGCTGCCGTCGTCATAGTGGAGTAACTGGATCGATGGCTCGCTCCATTCCCCAACGGCGGTCGCCTCCTCGACGATCTCTCCTTTTCCCCACGGCATGGCGAAGGGTCGCGGAAGCTGACGCGACGTAGTCTTCATGGAGGTAAGTGTTAGCGCTCGGCTGGAAAGCGTCCGCGGAGCAATTCGACCCCAAGCGGCTCCTCGACTATGCGGTGCTCGCGGAGCAGCTGGGCTTCGACAGCGTCGCGGTGAGCGACCACTTCCATCCCTGGCGCGACACCGGCGGTCACGCGCCCTTCGCCTTCGCCTGGTTGGGGGCGGTCGCGGCGCGCACGACCAGGGTTCGGCTCGGGACGAGCGTGGTCACGCCCTCTTTCCGTTATCACCCGGCGATCGTCGCCCAGGCGATGGCGACGATCGCGATCCTCGCGCCGGGGCGCGTCTTCCTGGGGGTCGGGAGCGGCGAGTCGATGAACGAGACCCCGCTCACTGTCGCCGAGTGGCCGGAGCCAGGCGAGCGCCTGCGACGCTTGCGCGAGGCGGTGAAGCTGATCAAGCGGCTCTGGTCGGAGGACTACGTGACGTTCGATGGCAAGTACTTCCGGACCAAGGAGGCGAAGCTTTTCGACAAGCCGCCTCAGTCGGTCCCGCTGCTCATCGCGGCGGGCGGACCGCAGGCCGCGACGCTCGCGGGACGTGAAGGCGACGGGATCATCGTCACCAGCGGTAAGGGCGCGGAGCTCTATCGCGACATCCTCGTGCCGGCGATGGAGAAAGGCGCGCGCGAAGCCAGCAAGGATCCGACGAAGCTCGCGCGGATGATCGAGATGAAGGTCAGCTACGACCACGATCGCTCGCGGGCAATGGAGGACACCAAGGAGTGGGCGGCGCTCGCTCTTCCCGCGGAGGACAAGGCCGGCGTGGAGGATCCGCGCGAGATGGAGCGGCGCGCGAAGGCCGCGGCGGACCGCGCCCACACACGGTTCATCGTGTCGACCGATCCAGACGAGCATCTGACCGCCATACAGCCCTACCTCGACTGGGGGTTCACGCACCTCGTATTTCACTTCCCGGGACAGGACCAGGAGCGGGTAATGCGACTCTACGCGGAGGAGGTCCTGCCGCGGCTGCGGGCCAAGTGGAAAAGCTGAGCACACGCTCGCTGGGGCTGCTCGCGACCGAACGGGTCGCGCGCCTCGCCACCGCGGACCAGTACGCACGGCCACACATCGTTCCGATCGTCTTCGTGTACGAGCACCCTGTGCTTTACACCCCGATCGATGGAAAGCGCAAGTCGGTCGACGATTGGCACGAGCTGCGCCGGATCAAAAATGTCGAGACGAACGGCCGGGCGAGCGTCCTCGTCGACTTCTACACCGAGAACTGGTCGAAATGTGCGTGGGTGCGCATCGATGGAGTCGCGGACGTCCTCACCAAAGGCGAAGACCACCATCATGCACTGAGCCTGCTCGCGGCCAGATACACGCAATACCGCAACATGCCGCTGGGCGACGCGCCCGTCATCCGCGTGCGGGTGGACCACGTTTCCCAGTGGCACGGCTGACATACCATTCCGCGTCTCATGGAGTTCGGGTTCACGCTGAAGCCCGATCATTCGCTCGAGCGGATCGCATCGCTTGCGCGCATCGCCGAATCCGCGGGCTTTACATACGGCTGGCTCTTCGACAGCCACGTGCTCTGGAAGGAGCCGTACGTGCTTCTGACGCTCATGGCGCAGAACACGAAGCACATGCGGCTGGGCACCTGCGTCACCAATCCCGCGACGCGCGAGCCGTCGGTGACGGCCAGCGTGCTCGCGGTCCTGCAGGAGCTCTCGGGCGGTCGCATGGACCTGGGGATCGGGCGCGGCGACTCGGCGCGTCGCGTATTGGGCAAACGCCCGACGGACCTCGCGATGCTCGAAGAGGCCACGAATGTGATCCGCGACCTGTGCGAAGGGCGCGAGGTCAACTACGAAGGCACGAAGCTCCACTTCGATTGGGCGCCAAAACACCGCCTGCCGGTGTGGATCGCCGGATATGGACCCAAGGCGCTCGAGCTCACCGGTCGCATCGCCGATGGCGCGATCATCCAGCTCGCCGACCCAAGCCTCGTCGGCTGGTGCATCGGGCTGCTCCGTGAAGGGGCACGCCGATCCGGCCGCGATCCCAAGGCCATCGCGGTGATGGTCGCCGCGCCGGCGCACGTCGGGCCGCGGGACAAGGTGCGCGATCGGGTGCGCTGGTTCCCAGCGCTCGTATCGAACCACGTCGTCGATCTCGTGAAGCGGTACGGCGAGAAGGGGCTCCCCGCGGACCTCACCGCGTACGTGCGGAACCGGCCTGGCTACGACTATCAGCATCACGCGGAGTCGGGATCATCCAACGCCGCCTTCGTCGACGATGAGTCCGTCGACCGCTTTTGCGTCACGGGCGAGGTCGAGGAGCACATCGAAAAGCTCCGCCAGCTCGCCGCGATCGGCGTACGCCAGTTCAACGTCTATCTGATGAGCGGCGACGAGGAGCGCATCCTCGAGGCCTACGGCGAACGGATCATCCCCGCGCTGGCGAGAGTCCCGGCAGCATCCTCCGCCTAAGCGCTCGCACGCTTTTTCGCATGGAACCGGCGGGCCTTGGCGCGGTTGCCGCAGTCGCTCATGTCGCACCAGCGCCGAGACCGATTGCGGCTCTTATCGAGGAAGACCCACTCGCAGGTCGTCGAGGCGCATTCCTTCACCCGGTCGCGCTCGCCCGACGTGAGCAGGTCCGCGGCGGAGCGGGCGATCTCCCACAGGGGGCGGTCGAGGTCTTCCTCGTCGGAGGGGAGCGACCAGCCGACGCCGTCCCGGTCGTACACGAGGCGCGAGCGAGCGGAACCCGCCGCTGCGGCATCGCTGATGAGCGCCAGGTCAGCGGCGCGGGGCGCCTCACCCGACGCGAGCGACGAGAAGACCGCCCAGACCGCCTCCCGCAGCGCGATGCCAAGCTCGAAGATCGCCGCCGCGCGGATCGGCTCTCGCTCGGCCCGCGCCGCCAGGCGCTTCGCGACGTCGGCTTCCAACCCCCCCGCCGTCACCGCGAAACGCAGGATGTCGTCATACCCGCGGAGGTGGTCGTGCGTCGGCCGGACGTGAGTCCCGCCGACGGTGTTCGCGAAGTCGAGCGCCAACGCCCCGCCACTCAGCTCGATGTCGTGATCGGGGGCCGGAGGAATGTCGCGCATTAACTACTCATCACCCATTGACTGGTTAGACCATAGCCGATAGGTTCGACCAGCGTCAAGGCGGGTAACCAGCGTCTCAGCGAACGGCGGCAAAGGAGCGGCAAATGGAGATCCT
>MNEO01000050.1 GCA_001917735.1 Chloroflexi bacterium 13_1_40CM_68_21 | reverse complement strand
GCGGAGCAGAGGTCGTGGATGAATCCCGGGAGGGTCAGCGCACCAGAGCGGCAGCCACCACCGATCGTGTCGTTCGCTTCGTAGACGGCGACCGAGCGGCCGCTTCGGGCGAGCTCGATCGCGGCAGAGAGCCCGTTGGGCCCGGAGCCGATAACGACGGCATCGGCCATAGCGTTAGATCACGCGAACGCGCGGACCGACCTTCGCCCAGGCGCGGTCCCCGGTTAGCACAATCGCGCCGAGCACCTCGCCGCATGCGAGCACGAGAGCGTCGCCAAGCGGGAGGGAAGCGTATTTCCCACGGAGAGCCGCGGCTCGTCGCGCGATCTCCGCAGAGATCGGTTCGATTCGAACTGGTAATGCTTGGAGCGCCTCGTCGAGCGCCGCGACCGCATCGGGTCCAATTCGGTTCGGCAAGACCAGAGACTCCGCGTAGGCGCTGGCTGGGAGGACCTTCTCGTCCATACGTGCTCGTCTTAGCGCTTCTCTCGCCCGGTCGTAGAGCGCGTCGTTCCGATCGAACCAGCCGACAACGACGCTCGTATCGAGAACTAGTAACGCCACTCGCGGCGGAGCTTCTTCAAATAGTCCTTGGGATAGAGACCCGTGAACATCCCAGCGAATCGTTCGATCGGATCATCACTACGCTCCAGGAGGATCCGCCCTGGCCCCGCGGCCTTTACGGCGAGGACAGCGCCGGGTGTGAGACCGGCGTCTTTCAGCGCGTCGACCGGGAGCGTGACTTGATTCTTCGAGCTAATGCGGGTCGTTCCGCGACGACGCCTGCCCCTCGGTCCCACCTTTACTGCACACATTGTGAAGTAAAGGTACCGCTGAATGGCGCGTCTGGTCAAGCCTACGCGTGCCGCAGGTGCTTATCGAACCATTCGAGCGCGCGGCGGAATGAGTCGATGCGGTTCTCAGTGACGCGGAAGCCGTGGCCCTCACCCTTGTACACGTGGTACTCGTGCTCCTTCCCCCCGTCCCGCAGCGCTTTCACGACCTGCTCCGCCTCGCTCTGCGGTACGCGCGGGTCGTTCGCGCCCTGCAGGATGAGAAGCGGCGCGCGGATCTTCGAGACGTGCGTGAGCGGCGAGCGCTCGCGATAAAGGTCCGCATCCTTGTCGGGATCTCCGAACTCGCGCATGAGGTAATCGCGCAGGTCGCCGCGCGTGGTCTCGTACATGGTCTTCCACGACACCACGCCCACGACGGAGATGCCCGCCGCGAACCGATCGGGCCGCAGCGCAAGCGACATCAGCGTGAGGTAGCCGCCGTAGCTCACACCGTACGCGCCGACGCGCTCGGGGTCGGCGATCTTCGCGTCGCCGAGCCACGCGACGCCGCGCGCGATGTCCTCGAGATCCTTCCCACCCCAGTCGTGACGGTTCGCCTCGCGCCACTTCTTTCCGTATCCGGTCGAGCCACGCACGTTCGGCGCAAGGACCACATAACCGGCGTTCACAAAGACCTGCGTGGCGACGTTCCACTCGCGATGATGCTGAGCGGTCGGCCCGCCGTGGATGTTGATGATCGCCGGTGGCACCCGCTCGTCGCGCAGCGCTTCGGTGTACGGAATGAAGAGGAGCGCCGGCACATCTTCGCCGCCGGCCCCTGGATAGCGGACGTGCACCGGCTCGACGAGCGTCGCCGGGTCGATCGCGGCGGGCAAAGACCGTGTGAGCGCGCGTGCTTCAGTCGCCCGCTCGTACGTGACGAAGACATCCCACGGCCGCGTCGGGCTCGAGAAGAGGAACACGGTGCGATCGCTGTCGGGACCGATCGCGGGCGAGGAATGCGTCCCCGGAAGGTCGGCCACCGCGTGATCCGCGTGCGAGATCGTGAAGACCCGGCGCAGCGAGACCGCGGCGTCCTCGTCGTGCAGATAGTCCAGCGCCCGCCCGTCGGGCCGCCAGACCGCGCCGTACTCGTCGTGGATGTTCTCGGTCATGCGCTCGATCCGTCCCAGGCCGCCGCCCTGGTAGGTCGCGGTCGCGATCTCTTGCCGCCCGCGCGTGTCGGTCGTGAACGAGATGCGCGACCCATCGGGCGACCAGCGGCCATCCAGGGACTCGCCATCGACCCCGCCGCGCGTCTCGAGGCGCCGCGCCTCGCCACCGGATGCCGGGACGACGAAGAGATCGGAATTCGTTCTGGTGCTGTCGCGGCGCGACGAGAACACGAGCATCTGCCCGTCGGGCGACCATCGCGGCTGGAAATCGTCACGCGATCCGTCGGTGAGGGCACGCGTCGCGCCGGTGGTGACGTCAACGATGTGCACGGCGAAGGCTTTGCCGCCGGCGTTCGCGGTGTACGCGAGCTTGGTGCCGTCCGGCGACCACGCGATCTCGCGATGCATCACGCCCGGTTCGTTCGTTAGGTTTCGCTCGTGCTCGCCGTCGCGATCGACGAGCCAGATATCGAAGCGCTCATTCCCGCCGGCGTCGCGAAGGAACCCGAGCATCTGCCCGTCGGGCGACCACCGCGGCGACACCGACCGCTCTCGCGCATCGGTCAGCTGGAAGATCCGCTCGCCTTCGAGCGGCACGCTGTAGACCTCGAAGGTGCCGGAGCGATTCCAGGAGAAGGCGACCTCGCCGCCATCCGGTGAGAGATCGATGCCGCCCCAGATCCAGTCGACGGATGGCACACCGGCGAGCTCCTCAACCGAGAGGCGGCGGTAGCGTGCACCGAGCGAGCGCGGCTCGATGACGACAGGTGCGGGCCGGATGTCGGTCTCGGGATTGGCGATCGTGGTGGGTGGCCGCGCGGTGGCAGCCGCGCCCCAATCTTCGGCAAAGCTCTTTGGCCTCTTGGCCGCGGGCCTCTCGCTAGCGTCCCTGAGGGGGTGTGGGGGCAAGCCCCCACTTCTATCTGGGGGCAAGCCCCCACGTTGGACTGGTCTGCGGGGTCGCTCGACGAGCTCGCGCGCCGTCGTCGCGACGACGAGCGTCTCGGGACCCATCGCCGCTTCGCGCGGCGCGGTCACCTCGCGCGGGACGATCGGATCGTTCGGCGTGAGCTTGTCGTCGAGCCGGCCTCGGTACGCCCGATCCCACGGCGCCTGCAGGAGGATGCCGAACTGCTTGCGCGGTTTTGGAAGCTCATTCTGAAGCTGAAGGAGATCGTCCTTTCCCGCGTTCCATACCGGCGGGCGCCGCGCGGAGAGCACGGCGGAGAACTCGAGCGGCAGCAATGCTCTTGCGGCATCGCTCGCGAGATCGAGATCGCCGCACACGAGCACCCCGCCGGCCTTGCGCACCAGCACCACCGTCGCTCCGCTGCCGTTGCCACGGACGCGAACCGTTCGCGCGTCCGGGCGCACGAGCTCCTCGTCGCCGAGCACGAGATCGGGCCCACCAGGGACTCCCTCGACATCCTCGCTGTGGACGGCGACCTGGAGGCCAAGAGCCTGTCTGTACTTGTCCGCGTCGGCCGCGCGCGCGGCATTCGTCGCGACGAGGAGCGAGGCTGGGCCAGCGCCGCGGACGAGGCGAAGCGCCCGCTCGCTGAACGGCGGCGCGTCGATGAGGAGATTCCCGCGGGCCTCGTCGTAGACGATGTACTGGCGCTCGTTCTCGAGTGGCTCGTAGAGCTCGAAGATCCACGAGCGCAGCTGATGGATGTCCACGGGGCCGGCCTATCCTAGCCGCGGAAGAACGAGCAAGCCGTCGGCCCTGACGATCGTTTCTTTCGCTTCGAGTCGCGCACAAAGACGCGCGACGCGATCATCGCTCCAGTCGAAGAGCTTCGCGACCTGACGCTCGGTCACGCCGCCCGCGAGGTCGACGAGTCTCTCGAGCAGGACGACCATCGCCTCAGCCGATGTGTACCGCTCGGCGGCACGCACGGTCTCCGGGTAACGGCGCACGAAGAGGTCGTACGTGTAGTTGTAGTCCTCGCGCCCTTCGCCGACCGCGCGGACGCGTGCGACGTACATGAGCCGCTGCAGCTCCTCGATCGCCTTCGCGTACTGGAGCTTCCCCTCCTGCGAGCTGACGCCGAGAGCTGATCGCATCCTTTTGGTCTGCGTCTCGCCGTTCTGCGCCAGAAACTCGATGATCCGTCTGGCGATCTCCGACAGACGCCCGGCGCGCACGTCGTCGAGATGGTCGTCGGCTTCGCCGGCGCGGCCGAAGGTCGCGTAGAAGGTCGGCAGCATCTTCATCGAGACGAACGTCGGTTTCCGGACGAGGAGCTTCCCGTAGTAGAGGCGCTTCGCCTCGGCGAGCTCGTCCTTCCAGCCCCACATCCATTCCCACTTCCGCCCGTCGCTGCGTGTATCGAGATGATCGAATGCCGCCGGAACCGGATATGCGACCTCCGCCGTGAAGGCGAAGCAGAAGCCGAGACCGTCGACCATGCGCACGAGCGCGTCAGCGGTGCGTATCCGGTGGCGCGCGGCGATGCGCTCGCGGTGTCGCTCGAGCGCCCGTGCGATCACTCGCACACCTTGCGCGCGCTTCGCTCGCGGTCGGCGATACTCAGCGGCCATTGCGTCCGAGCGTGGAGGTAGCGCCGTGATCGGTCAACCGCGACTCGTGCATCTGAAAGAGGATTCGGGCATGGAGCCGAAGTGCGGAGCGGCCGACGCGACGAATCTGACGAATTGGGTTCGAGGCGCGTCGTTCGACGAGGTCTACGTTCCCGCGGACATCGTCGGCACGACGGACCTCGTATGCCGCAAGTGCCAGGAGGTTGCGCTGCGAGACGATAGCGGCTCGGACGACGAGGTCGTCGCGGACGATGAGGCGACCGCAACCGAGCCGACGCGCGCTGACGCCGATCCAGCGCTCGTCGAGGTCAGCGACCGGCGGCTGCTCAGAGAGATCGCCCGGCGCCTCGGTGACGAGGACGCGCTAGCTGAGGAACAAAGCGAGAAGTCCGAAGACCGCCGCAATTGACATCGCCCGGCGCGAGCGCCGATGCAGCCGGGCGAACTCGACCTTCGGAGGCGCACCGCCAGGAAGGTCGTCGAAACCGGCTGTGGCTTCGCGGATCGAGCGCGCCACCGGATTCGCCCATGCGCTCGAGTAGAGCGTGGCCACCGCGAGCAGGATGAGGACGATCCAGCGCGCGATAAGTCTCGGCTCGGCCGTCCCAGTGACCTCGAAGCCCGCCTTGAGCGCGCTCGTCACGACGAGCACGATGAGGGCGAGGATCGCGTAGCCGTCGAACCGCGCGAGCACCGCGCCGAAGATGGTCCCGGCCTGGGTTCGCCTGATGGATGCGGAGGCTTCGGCGGGGGCGGAGTCAACTTTACCGAAGAGCGCCGGCGCCACGGCGGTGCCGAGCACGAGCGTGCCGCCGACCAGGACCGCGAGCGCCAGGTGGTACAGGAACTGGAGAAGGTCGAAGTAGAGCGTCTCCACTCGCCGACCGAGCATACGGGGAATTTCCGATCGTACCGCTCGGTTTAGCATTTGCCTGGGAGAGCAACGAATGCCGACGTATCGCGACTACTTCGCAGACATCAAGAAGCGCATCAAGGAAGCGACCCCCGAGCAGGTGCAGGAGCTCCTGCGCTCGGGCGACGTGCAGCTCGGCGATGTGCGCGAGAAGAATGAGTGGGACGAGGGCCACGTCGTCGGGGCGGTCCACGTTCCCAAGAGCTATCTCGAGCAGTGGGCCGAGGACCGGCTCCCCGAGAAGGACAAGACGACCATCCTCTACTGCGCCGGTGGGGTGCGCTCCGCGATGGCCGCAGACACATTGGCGAAGCTCGGCTACACCAACGTCATCTCGATGGCCGGCGGCTTCAACCGCTGGAAGGACTCAGGCAAGCCCTGGACGAAGCCCGCCAGCTTCACGCCCGAGCAGGCACAGCGTTACTCGCGCCATCTCCTCATCCCCGAGGTCGGCGAGGCCGGCCAGCAGAAGCTCTTGCACAGCAAGGTGCTCCTTATCGGAGCGGGCGGTCTCGGATCACCCGCGGCGCTTTATCTCGCGTCGGCCGGCGTCGGGACGCTCGGCATCGTGGACTCCGACGTCGTCGACCTCACCAACCTTCAGCGGCAGATCCTCCACTCGACCGATCGCATCGGCGAGCCGAAGGTCGAGTCCGCGAAGCAGACCCTCGAGGCGCTCAACCCCGAGGTGAAGGTCGTCGCGTACCAAGAACGGCTGACGAGCGAGAACATCGACCGGATCATCAAGGACTACGACGTCGTCATCGACGGCGCGGATAATTTCCCGACCCGTTATCTCCTGAATGACGCGTCGATCAAATGGCGCAAGCCTGTCGTGCACGGTTCGATCTTCCGCTTCGAGGGACAGGTCACCGTGTTCAAGCCTTTCGAAGGCCCGTGCTACCGATGTCTGTTCCCGGAGCCGCCGCCGCCCGAGCTCGCGCCGTCCTGCGCCGAGGCGGGCGTGCTTGGCGTGCTGCCGGGCGTGATCGGAACGATCCAGGCGACCGAGGCGCTGAAGCTGCTGCTCGGCATCGGGGAGCCGCTCGTCGGCCGGTACCTGCTCTACGACGCGCTCGACGGATCCTTCCGCGAGGTGCGTCTCCGGCGCGACCCCCAGTGCCCGGTCTGCGGTGAGAATCCAACGATCACCGCGTACATCGACTACGAGGGCTTCTGCGCGTCGCCCTCCGAATGGCGCGCGCAGTACGCGCCCGCGAAGGTGACCACACCCGCCGACTGAACGCCCGTATCCTTTGAAATAGATGCGCCGCGCACTCCTGATTCTGGCTGTCTGCGGGCTCCTCGCGGCGTCGTGCTCGGGCGGCACGCCGGCCTCCTCCTCACCTAGCCCGGCCGCGACGGCCGATATCAAGCGCTCCAAGCTCGACATCGCGTACAGCGCCTTCGTCGACCAGGATGTCCACCACGTCACCAGCAAGAAGGCGCTCGAGGCCGCCCTCAACGCGGTGAAGGCCGAGGTCCGCGCCGCCGGCGGCAAGGACGACGTCGCGACACCGACGTTCCAGGACACCGATGAACCTCAGATCGCGGACTTCAAGAAGTTCGCGGACGCGGTCGGCCAGCTCGCCGCTCGAAACCCACAGCTCTCGGCCAACCGCATCGCCGACGCGGCGATCGTCGGCATGATCAAGGCGAGCCCGGACTGCCATACCTATTACGTCGACAACTCGGGCCGGGGGGTCAGATCACTGGACAAAACGCCCACCGGGGGCGGAGCGGTGATCCCCGCGCAGGGAGCGAGCCTCGGCGGGCCCGACGAAGCCGGGCTCACCGGGAAGATCCTGCCCGGCGGCATCGCGTACATCACCTTCCAAGAGTTCCTCGTGACCGGCACGTACAAGATCACCGAAAAGGTGAGCGCGATGCTGGAGAGGGCGCTGGCCCAGGGAGCGAAGGCCTGGCTCTTCGACCTGCGCGGAAACATCGGCGGCAACGGCGCCGACGCGATGGCCAGCTGGTTCCTGAACGGTGAGCCGACCCTTGGCGTGGTCCTGAAGAACGGGAACGGCGGAACGGCGTCGGCGATCAAGGACCTGCGCCTGCCGACCGCGTATCAGCTCCCTATCGTGGTGATCCAAAACGATCGCGGAGGATCGGGTCCCGAGGTCTTCTCAGCGTCGCTCAAGGAGAACAAGCGCGCGACGATCGTGGGTCGCACCAGCTTCGGCTGTCTCGGCGCGACCATTCCGACGCACATGACCGACAACTCAGAGCTCGCCGTCACCGTGCAGGAGTTCACGGGGGCGGTCACCGGAGCGAAGTACAACAACAACGGCATCCCGCCCGACGTCCCGGCGGACGATCGATCGGCTGTGGACACGGCGACGAAGCTGCTGCTCGACAAGATCGCGACGGGCTCGCGCCCGCCCTGACATCGGAAGCGCCAATCGAACAAGCGAGCGGTGCCGCAACCCGCCTTTTAGGGGCTCTTTCCTTCTAGTACGTTCGTCCCTAACGTACGCGGAGCGCCCGATTCAGAGGGCCTGTGACGGTTTTGGTACCCGCGGGTCATTGGCGGACTCGCCCGAAGGCCGATATGGTCGCGGAGCACGCGTCGGTGAGGAAGGGAAGACTCGACCGCTTGAACGAAGGCGTCGCCAAGGTCACCGCACTTTCGCTCGAAGTCATCGGGCCGGTCCCGGACGTCATCGCGCGCGCCCGCTCGGGCGACCGGATGGCTTTTGCGGAGCTCTACGACCGCCACGTCGATTCCGTCTACCGCTATCTGCTCTATCGCGTGCGCGAGCCCTCCGATGCCGAGGACCTCACGAGCGAGGTTTTCACTCGTGCGTTCGCGAACATCCACCGCTACCGCTGGCAGGGCAAGTCGTTCCTCGCGTGGCTCTACACGATCGCGCGCAACGCGGTCACCGATCGGCGACGCCGGGAGCGTCCGACCGTCGACCTCGATAACGCGTTCGGCGTCGCGGAGGATGGACCGACCGCCCACGAGCGCGCGGTGCACGGCGAAGCCGTCGACGCGCTTCGGGGCGCGGTGAAGCATCTCACCACCGAACAGCAGGAGGTCATCGTCCTGCGATTCGTCGAGAACATGTCGAGCCGTCAGGTCGCGCAGGTGTTGGGCAAGAACGAAGGCGCGATCCGTGCATTGCAGTTCCGCGCGCTCGGTCGCCTAAGAAAGCTCTTAACGACCGAGGTCGCCTGAACCAGTCGGGGGGCTCTGCCCTCCGTCCCCCGTACACTGCTTGAAAGAGACTTATTGATCCGCCTCCGCACGTTGCTTCCCCTCATCGCCTTCGTCGCTGCCGCGTGCTCGCTCGTACCCGCGGAGCTGCAGCGCGAGCTCTTGCCATCCAGCACGCTGTACAAGACCGCGGAAGCGGCCTATCAGGTGCTGATCGAGCGGCATGTCGACAAGCCCTCGTCGAAAACCCTGCTCGGCGGAGCCTTGGACGGCGCGATCACGGAGGCTAGGAAGCAGGGCGCGACCGATAGCGGGCTGCCGTCGACGCCGCTGAGCCTCACCGGCAGCACGTGGTCCGATTTCGCCAAGTTCTCCGACCGCCTGGACGCGATCGTCGCCGCGACGCCGAGCGCGGACAAGACCAAGCTCGAGCGTGCGGCGGTCGACGGGATGGCGAAGTCGATGAACGAATGCCACACCTACTACCTCGATCCGACGCGGGCGAAGAGCTTCAACCAGCCGCAGCCCCCCGTGTCCGGGATCGGCGTGCAGATCAACAAGCCTGCCGTTGACCAGCCGATCGAAGTCGTCCGCGTGTACGCGGGGACCCCTGCGGACCGCGCCGGGATCAAGGAGGGCGACAAGATCGTGACCGTGGACGGTCAGGACGTCACCGATTTGCAGACGGAAGAGGTCGCCAACAAGGTCCGGGGCGCCGAGGGCACACCGGTGACGATCGGCGTCCGCCGAGGGCAGGCAAGCTACTCCTTCACGATCAATCGCGCGCGGTTCGCCGTGCCCCTCGAGACCGACACGCTGATCGACGGGAACATCGGGCGCATCGTCGTCCCGCAGCTCGTGGGCGCGGTCGCCGACGAGGTCTCGGCCGCCGTGAAGCGTCTCGATGCGAGCGGCGCGGACGCGATCATCCTCGATCTGCGATCCGACCCAGGCGGCGATCTCTCGGCCGCGGTCGACATCGCGAGCATCTTCGTGCGCCAGGGCACGCTCGTGTACCAGACCGGCCGGGACGGCAACCGCACCGCGCTCGACGTGAACCGCCGCTTCTATTTCCCCAAGCCCAAGCCGCTCGTCGTCCTGGTGAACCGAAACTCGGCATCGGGTGCCGAGATCATCGCTGCCGGCATCCGCGCGAACGACGCCGGCACCGTCATGGGAACGCAGACGGCGGGGTGCGTCGGGACAGGACAACCCCGCGATCTCCCGGACGGTGGGCTATTGCTCGTGACCATCACCAAGATCCAGGACGCCAAGACCGGGGCCGAGCTCAACGGCCCGAGCCGCGGGATCGTTCCCGACCAGGTCATCGATCAGCCTTCCGGCGCGCAGGGCGATCCACAGCTCGAAGCAGCCGTGGCGTACCTCAAGACGAAGATCGCGCGCACGACCAAGGTGCCCGAGCTGCTCCTCGCCGCCTAGCTCACGGCGCCCAGGGCAACGAGCCC
>MNEO01000066.1 GCA_001917735.1 Chloroflexi bacterium 13_1_40CM_68_21 | reverse complement strand
GTTCCCCTGTACCAGAAGCAGATGCTCGCTCTTCAGAGGAACCGGAAGTTCCACGCATTCGAGCAGCGCCGGCGGACGCGTCTCATCACGATGATCCACCGCCAGGAGACGATGAGCTTCCTGGGGTTCCCCATCGCGCGCTACATCGACATCGAGGATTCCGAGCAGGTGCTCCGCGCGATACGGCTCACCCCGCCGGAGATGCCGATCGACCTGATCATTCACACGCCCGGAGGACTCGTTCTCGCTGCCGAGCAGATCGCCTTCGCGCTCAAGCGGCACAAGGGAACGGTGACCGTGTTCGTGCCGCACTACGCGATGTCCGGCGGTGCGCTGATCGCGCTCGCCGGCGACGAGATCGTCATGGATCCCAACGCCGTGCTTGGCCCGGTCGATCCGCAACTCGGCACCCAGCAGGCGGCGTTTCCCGCGGCGTCGGTCCTGAAGGCGCTCGCCCAGCCGAACCCGAATCGCGACGATCAGACGCTCATCCTCGGCGACCTCGCCGAGAAGGCGTTACGCCAGGTCAAGGCGACGACGAAGCGCCTGCTGCTCGAGCACCACTCCGAAGCCGACGCCGAGCGGATAGCGACGAAACTCGCCTCCGGGGAGTGGACCCACGATTACGCGCTCGACGTAGAGGAGCTGCGCGCGCTGGGCGTCGCCGTTCAGGAGCAGATGCCGCGCGAGGTCTACGAGCTCATGGACCTCTTTCCGCAGACGAGCCAGCGGCGCCCGGGTGTCGAGTTCATCCCGCTCCCGTACGCGCCGGCGCCGCCTCCGCTGCCGCGTAAGACCGAGAACCCCTGACCTAGCTCGCCGTCGCGTTTCGTACGCGGTCGCGCGTGAGCGGAAGCTGCCGCACGCGAGCGCCGCACGCCGCGAAGACCGCGTTCGCGATCGCCGCCGCGGTCGGCACGGCGCCGGGCTCGCCGACGCCCGTCGGTGGTGCGGTCGCGTCGCCCTCGACCAGCACCTCGATCGATGCGGGCGCATCGTTGAAGGTCGCGATGGGGTAGGCGTCCCAGCCGGTGGTCGTGACGCGGCCGTCGCGGTGGAGCAGCTCCTCGAGGAGCGTCCAGGAAGCGGACTGCTGTATGCCGCCCTCGATCTGGTTACGCACGCCCTCGGGATTGATGGTCTCCCCCGGATCGACCACGCACCACACATTCAGCAGGCGGACCTGTCCCGGCGCAGCGACCTCGACCTCGGCGACCTGCGCGACGTACGTGTCGTGATAGACGGTGCAGGCGATCCCGCGGCCGTGGCGCGGCGGCGATGCTCCGCCCCAGCCGCTTAGCTCGGCGACCCGCTCGACGACCCGGCGCAAGCGGGGGTCGTCGATGTGTCGCAGTCGGAACGCGAGCGGCTCCTGACGCGACGCAAGGGCGAGCTCGTCCATGAAGGATTCGATGGCGAAGACGTTCTCCGCGGCGGCGAGCGATCGGAAGTTGGCCGTGCGCAGGCGCGTCGGCTCGATGTGGAGCGTCACCTTCGCGGCGAACGGCGCGTACGGCGGGATCGCGTTGCGTCCGGAGGTGACAGAAAGCACCTGCGGGTCGAGACCGGCGGCGGTGTGCACGTTGGTGTGCTCGTCGTACTTCCAGGCGACGATGCGGCCGTCGGCGTCCAGCCCGGCGGTCACCTCGAGCAGTGCCTCCGGTCGCGACGGTGCCCACGCGAACTCTTCCTCGCGCGTCCACTGGAGAAGGACGGGCCGTCCGGCGCCCTTCGAGAGGATCGCGGCTTCGACGGCGGCGTCGGCGTGGCTGTTCCGTCCGTACGAGCCACTCGTGATCTGTGGCAGCACGCGGACCCTGTCCTCAGGCAGACCCACGGTCTTCGCGACCTGCTCGCGCACACCGAAGGGGCGGTGCGTCCCCACGTACATCGTCGCGCCGTCCGTTCGCACGTCCGCGACCGCGGCGCTCGGTCCGATCGGAGCGTTCGCGATCGACGGCAGGACGTACGTCTGCGCGAGCCGCAGCGAGGCGCCGGCGAGGCGAGCGTCGACGCCGGGATCCGATCGCATCGGTACGTCGGCGCTCGGCCCCTCGACCGGCACGAGATGCCATTCGGCCTCGACCGTCGCCGCGGCGGCGCGGGCCTGGTCGTCCCGTTCGGCGACGACACCGGCGACATCCCCCTGGCGAACGACCGCGACCACCCCGGGCATCTTCCGCGCCGCGGCGTCGTTCAGCGATCGAAGCTTCGCGCCGCGACCGGGTGGGCGGACCATCGCGCCGCGCAGCATGCCGGGGAGCCGTACGTCGGCGACGAAGGTGGCGCGACCGGTGACGATGTCCCGCGCCTCGACGCGGGGCAACGGCTGACCCGCATAACGCCGACGCTGTTCGGGCATGAGCGGCACCTCGTCCGGGACCGGCCCGGCGAGCGGCGTGCCGTCGAGAAGGTCCACGTACGGGATTCGCCGGCCGCCGCGGTCGATGACCGCGCCGCTATCGGTGTCGAGCCGGTCGACGGGCACCCGAAGCCTCGCGCTCGCGCGCCCGAGCAGCTGCCGGCGGGCGAACGCCGCGGCGCTGCGCAGTCGCGGCGTCTCCTGCGCGACGGAATGGCTCCCGAACGTGCCGAAGTCGAACGGCACCTGCGCGGTGTCGCCCAGCACCACGTTCACCCGCTCGATCGGCACGTCGAGCTCGTCCGCGACGAGCTGGGCGAACGCGGTGCGGAGCCCTTGGCCGAAATCGATCTTGCCGGAGAGTGCCGTCACAGTGCCGTCGGTCTCGAGACGGATGCGCTGCTCGAGCCGCTCCGCGTCCTTCCGGTCCCACATCAGCCGGCCGCCCTCTGCACCGCCCGGATCGCACGTCCGTACACACCACAGCGGCAGAGGTTGCCGGCAAGGGCGTCCCGGATCGCGATCTCGTCCGGCGCCGGGTCGCGTGCGAGCAGAGCGGCCGCGGAAATCAGCATCCCGCTGGTGCAGTACCCGCACTGCATCGCGTCCAGCTCGACGAATGCCTGCTGCACCGGATGAAGGTCGTTACCGGTCGCGAGCCCTTCGACCGTGGTGATCTCCATCCGTGCGGCTTGTTCCGCGGTGAGCAGACAGGAGGCTACGGCTCTGCCGTCGGCGATGACGAAGCAAGCGCCGCATTGGCCGCGCCCGCACCCGAACCGCGTGGCGGTGAGCGCGAGGTCGTCGCGGAGTACTGAGAGGAGCGTGGCGTTCGGCGGGACGTCGACGTTGCGGCGAGCGCCGTTCACCGTGAGCGCGAGCTTCAAGAAAGCTCGGGAAGCCGCATGCGCACCGCGGCGATCAGGACTTCGCGCGCGATGGCCTCGGCCATCGCGGAAATGTCACCGGAAAGCGCACGGTCCTCGTCGACGCGTAGCGAGCGCTCGCGAACGACGCGTCGGGCCTCCTCGACGCCTGGAGCGGTCCTTGTCTCGAGCAGGTCGAGTCCTTGCGCCGCGCACAGGGCCTCGATCGCGAGCACCTCCCGCGTGTTGCGCACGACGTCGACGAGCTTGTGGGCGGCGTGCACCCCCATGCTCACGTGGTCCTCCATCCCAGCCGACGTGGGGAGCGATTCGACCGATGCGGGGAAGGATCGCAGGCGGTTCTCCGTCACGAGCGCCGCGGCTGTGTATTGCACGACCATGAATCCGGAGTTCCTGCCTGGATCGCGCGTGAGGAAGGGCGGGAGGCCGCTGGTGTGTCCGTTGGTCATCCGATCGACGCGCGCCTCGCTGATGTCCGCGAGCTCCGCGACCGCGATGGTGGCGAGGTCGAGCGCGATGGCGATCGGCTGACCGTGGAAGTTGCCGCCGCTCACGACGCGACGATCCTCGGCGAAGACGATCGGATTGTCGGTCACCGCGTTGATCTCGATCTCGAGCACGCGTCGCGTGTACGCGAGGGCGTCCCGCGTTGCGCCGTGCACCTGCGGGATGCAGCGGATCGAGTACGGGTCCTGGACCCGCGGATCGCCGAGCCGGTGCGAGGCAACATTCGGGCTTCCTGCCATGAGCGACCGGAGATTCGCCGCCACCGTTTGCTGTCCGGGGTGCGGACGCGTCGCGTGCAGCTCCTCGTCCCACGCGCGGTCCGTGGCACGCAGCGCTTCGGCCGACATCGCCCCCACGACATCCGCGGTCGTCGCGAGCACCTCGGCGTCGTGCAGCGCGAGGCAGCCGATCGCGGTCATGACCTGCGTTCCGTTGATCAGGGACACGCCCTCCTTGGGCGCGAGCTCGATCGGCTTGAGCCCCGCGGCCTTGAGCGCATCCTGTCCGGTGCGGCGTTTTCCTTCGGCCACGGTCTCGCCTTCACCGATGAGCACCAGCGCGGCGTGCGCGAGTGGTGCGAGGTCGCCCGAAGCTCCGACGCTGCCATGCCGCGGGATCGCCGGATGGACCCTCCGGTTGAGCATGTCGCAGAGGAGGTCGACGACGTCGGTGCGCACGCCAGAGCGTCCCGCCGCGAGCGTGTTCGCGCGAAGCAGCAGGATCGCGCGCACCACGTCCTCGGGAAGCGCCGGGCCGACGCCCACGGCGTGGCTTCGGACCAGGTTGCGCTGCAGCGCGCGCAGATCGTCGTGCGCGACGCGCACCGTCGCGAGATCCCCGAAGCCGGTGTTGACTCCGTACACCGGGTCGTCGGCTCGGGCGATCTCGGCCACGACCTTCGCCGCCTGCTCCATCAGGCGCTCGGCCGCACGATCGAGCCCGACCGCGACGTCGCGACGCGCGACCGCGACGACGTCGGCGATCGAGAGGTCGTGCCCGGTGAGGCGGAGGGTCGCTATTTCAGATTCTCGCGGTACCAGCGGCCGAGCTCGACGTAATGCGCCGCTGCTCTCACGGTCCACCGCGCGTCCCCGGGGCGTGCCTCGCGCACGACCTTCGCCGGCACACCGAGCACCAGCGATCGTGCGGGCGGTGAGAACTTTTCCGTTAGGACCGCGCCGGCGCCGACGATCGTCTCCTCGCCGATGACGTTACCTCCGACGAGCACTGCCGCTTGCCCGATCAGGACATTGCGGGCGATGACACTCGAGTGGACGAGCGCGTTGTGTCCGATCGTGACGTCCGCGCCCACCAGGGTGGGCTCGCCCTCGTCGGTGTGGATGGTCGAGTTGTCCTGGACGTTCGTGCGCTCGCCGATGACGATCCGATCCATGTCGCCGCGCAGGACCGTCCCGAACCATATGGACGCGCCACTTTGCACCGTGACGTCGCCGATGAGCACGGCGGTGGGGGCCACGAAGGCGTCGGGAGCGACCTTCGGCATCTTCCCGCGGTAGCCGTAAAGCGGCACGTCGGGAACAATAGTGCGATGAAGACGCGCGACCTCCGTGTCACGGGCTACCGCCCGCTGGTGCCGCCGGCGATCATCCTCGAGGAGCTTGCGCTCACCGAGAGCGGCTCGCGCGCGGTCGCCCGCTGGCGCGAGGAGCTCGCGCACATCCTGGACCTGGCCGACGACCGGCTCATTGCGATCGTGGGTCCGTGCTCGATCCACGACCCGATCGCCGCCCTCGACTACGCGCGGCGGCTGCGCGCCGTCGGCGACGCGCTGAGCGCCGATCTCGTCGTGGTTATGCGCGCGTACTTCATGAAGCCCCGGACGAGCGTCGGTTGGAAGGGGCTCGTGTCCGACCCCCGCCGTGACGGCTCATTCCGCATCAACGACGGCCTGCGCATGACGCGCCGGCTCCTTCTGGATCTGGTGGAGATCGGCGTTCCCGCGGCCTGCGAGTTCGTCGACCCGATCTCGCCGCAGTACACGAGCGACCTGGTGGCGTGGGCGGCGATCGGCGCGCGCACGACGGAGAGCCAGGTGCACCGCGAGCTCGCGTCCGGCCTCTCGATGCCGGTGGGCTTCAAGAACGGCACCGATGGCAACGTGCAGGTCGCGATCGACGCGGTTCGGACAGCGCGCGAGCCGCACAGCTTCATGGGCGTGACCGAGCAGGGGCTCGCCGCGATCGTCGAGACCGGAGGAAATCCGAGCTCGCATGTCGTGCTGCGCGGCGGAACGCCTGGGCCGAATCACGGGCGCGAGAGCGTCAGCCGAACTCTCGAGGCGCTCCGCTCCGCGGGCCTGCCCCAGCACCTGGTCATCGATCTCTCGCACGGGAATAGCGGCAGGGACCACCGCCGGCAGCAGCCGGTCGCCCGTGACGTGGCGGCGCAGGTCGCCGAGGGCGAGCGAGGGATAGTCGGCGTGATGGCCGAGAGCTTCATCGTCGAGGGCCGTCAGGACGCCGACGCCGAGCCGCTCGTCTATGGGCAGAGCATCACCGACGCCTGCATCGGATGGGAGACGACCGTCGACGTTCTGCGGGACCTCGCGACCGCGGTACGCGCTCGCCGCGTCGTGGTGTCTAGCTCGGGCGCTCGATCAGCCGATAGCCGAAGCCCCGCGCCGTCTCGATCGACACCTCGGTGACGATGGCCAGCTCCAGCTTTTTCCGAAGCCGGCCCACGTGCACGTCGACGAGACGCGTATCGCTCCCGGGCTCGTAGCTCCACACGCCGACCAGCAGATCGTCGCGCGTGAACACGCGACCCGGCTCGCCCGCCAGTGTCCGTAGGAGCTTGAACTCCGTCGGCGTGAGCGGAAGCTGCTTGTCGCCCGCGATCGCCTGCAGGCTCGCGAGATCGACGATGAACCGTCCGAACCGGAGCTGCCGAGCCTTGTCGTGATCGCCGTGGAGGCGGTCGCGACGCAGGAGCGCCTCGATCCGCGCCGCGAGCTCATCGTTGTCGAACGGTTTGCCTAGGTAGTCGTCCGCGCCGATGCGCAGACCGACGACCCGATCGGGCGGGTCGTCCTTCGCGGACAGAAAGAGGATCGGAACATCGGAGTTGTGCCGGAGCTGAAGGCAGAGGCTGATGCCGTCGACGCTGGGCATGAGCACGTCGAGCGTCACCAGATCCGGATGGAACTCATTGAAGCCGTCCATCGCCTGTCGGGCGTCAGTGATGGTGCGCACCTCGTGCCCCGCCTCGGTGAGGATGGTGCCGACCAGCTGCGCCACGTCCCGGTCGTCGTCGACCACGAGGATGCGGCCGCCGAGCGCCGCAAGGCGTGCGGCCGGAGCAGCTTCTTGCTCAAGCATGTGTAACGGAAGCCCGGCATGTGGCATGCCATTTGTGAAGACGAGCGCCCGCTCGACCGCCTTTTGGCCTTGTTTCGCGAGGGCTAGGCCAGAGCGGCGTTCAACTGAGCAAGCTTCCCAGCGATCCAGCCGCCCTTGGCGCCGACCTCCTCGGGCCACGGCGCAAAGAACAGCCGGTCGGTCTCGTCCTCGATCTGCTGACGCACCTGCGCGCCTCGTCCGGTGGTGCTGAGGGCGGGCCCGACGAGGCCGTCCTTTCGGAGGCGCGCGAGCGACGCGCGCACGTCGTCCGGACGCTGATGGGGCAGCAGCTCGGTAAGCGCCGTCTCATCGGCAGCCTCGTGCCGCCAGACACGCGTGAGCACCTCGACATCGGGTCCAGTGAATCCCGCCGCACGCCATGCCGCGACGTGACAGTCGTCACGCACCTGCCAGAGTCCGTAGATGGCCGCGTCGAGCTGCGCGAAGGACCCAGAGGGTGGGTCGTCGCCGCGATACCCGAAGGCGAACGGCGTGTGTTTGCGTTCGCGCGGCTCAGCCGACTTCGCCGCCGCGACGAAGGCGCGCTCGAGCAGCCTCGCGAGCTCGGCGAGCTCCTCCGTCGGCAGCACGGCGAGCCCGGCGTAATGGGCGCGGGCCGCCTCGTGCATCGCCTGCGCGAGGCCGCGACCTCGCTCGGTAAGGTGCCAGCGCCCGCCGCGCTCCTCCACGAGTCCCGCACCGCGGGCCGCGGCAGCCTGCGGCAGCCAGCGATCGGGGATCGTCGCATACGCGCTCATGAGATCGCCGGGCTCGGCGGCAGCGCCTTTCGGGCCGCGATACGAGAGATTGATCGCCCAGAAGAACGCCGGCCGGTCGAGGCCGAGCTCCTCGATCTTCTTCAACGGAAACGTCATCTTCGAGCGGCGCTTGTTCAGGAACTCCGACAACAGCGGTGGGATCTCGCGGGGGAACGGCGCTCTCACGCGGTCATTGTGCCCGGACTCAACGTGCCGAGCTCTGCTGCTCCCGCTCCGCGTCCTCGACGCAGTACGGCGTCTCAGGCACGAGCTCCAGGCGCTCGTCGGGGATGGGTCTGCCACAGACGATGCAGCGTCCATATTCGCCGCGCTCGAGCCGCGCGAGCGCGTCGTCGATGAGCGCGATCTTCGCCTCGAACATCGTCAGCCGCGCAAGGTCGAGCTCGCGCGCCTCTGTCTCGCTGGCGGCATCCGCCGGATGCTGATCGACCACGGAAAGGTCCCCGCTGCTCTCACGTTGCGGCACCGCGAGCCGTTCGCGGATGCGCTCCACCGTTCCCTCGAGGTCGGCGCGCTCGCGCAGCAGGCGCTCGCGCGTCGCGCTCCGGTCCACACTTCGCCTCCCTGCGCCAGAATTGACCCGTGCTTCCACAGGACGTCAGCAAGCGGCGTTCCGACCTGCATCTCCTCGACGTGCGCGAACAGGACGAGTGGGACGCGGGCCATATCGACGGCGCTCAGCACATTCCGCTCGGTCAGCTCGGCGACCGCCTCGGCGAGGTCCCGAAGGACCGCATCGTCGTCGCGGTCTGCCGCAGCGGGTCGCGCAGCGACCGAGCCGCCAAAGGCCTGCGGGCGAGCGGCTACCAGGCGGAGAACCTCGAGGGCGGCGTCACCGCCTGGGCCCGGTCGGGCCTGCCGCTGGTCGCCAAGACAGGCGGCGCCGGTCGCGTGATCTAGCCGGAGCGGCCCGCCCAGGCATGGCCCTTTCCGCCCCAAGAGGCCGAGCAAAAGAGCAGAGCGTCGACGAGGGAGATCGGTCCCGGCGAGGAAGTGCTCGCGCAGGAGGCAAAGGCCTCCGTTCCCTCGAACCCCCGGCTGGCTAGGCTAGTGCGCGATGGCCAAGCCGAAGCCATTCGACGAACGACATCTCGATCGCGAGTGGCTCGACCAGCATCTCGCTGAGGAACGCCGCGAAGCGGACCTGCTCGGCGAGATCCGTGAGGCCCTCTTCGGGATGCAAGACGGATTGGTTAGCACGCTCGCCGTGGTTAGCACCGTCGGCGGTGCCACCGGCGATCGTTACCCGGTCGTCGTCGCCGGCATCGCCTCGGCGCTGGCGGGCGTTTTTTCCATGGCCGCCGGCGAGTATCTCTCCTCCAAGAGCCAACGGGAGATCTACCTCGCGCAGATCGAGAAGGAGCGTGCCGAGGTCGATGAGCGGCCCGAGGAAGCTGAGGCCGAGGTCGCGCACTTGCTCGAGGCGGAGGGACTCTCCGAGGCGTCCGCGCGCCGCGTCGCCGCGGAGCTCAGTCACGCCCCAAACGCGCTGCTCAAGACGATGGTCGAAAAGGAGCTCGGTCTTGTCGTGGAGGAGGGGCATGGTGCTCTGCAGGGCGCCGTCATCATGGGCGCCTCGTTCGGTCTGGCTTCGCTCGTTCCGATCGTGCCCTACCTCATCGCCCCGCCGAACGTCGCCCTGGTCCCGTCCCTCGTCGTGAGCGCACTCGTGGTGTTCGCCATCGGGGTCGTCAAGTCTCGTTGGACCAGACGGAACCCGATTGCCTCCGGGCTGGAGATCGTGGTGCTCGCGGCATTCGCGGGGATCGCCGGCTACTTTTTCGGATCACTCCTACCCGGTCTGCTCGGCGTCGCGGGGATCGGCGCGATCTGATCCGCGCGTGCTAATCGAGCAGTTCTTCGATCCCGGGCTTGGACACGCGAGCTATCTGGTCGCGGATCCCGACGCGGGCGTCGCGTTCCTTGTGGATCCCGACCGCCAGACCGACGCGTACCTTGCGGCGGCCTCGCGCCTGGGCGTGCTGATCACCGACTCGTTCGAGACGCATGTCCACAACGACTACGTCGCGGGCTCGCGCGCCCTCGCGGAGCTTCGTCCGATCGTCGTGCACTCCGGTGCCTCGGCCGAAATCGCGTATCCGCACGAGGGACACGCGGACGGCGACGTGATCAGGGTCGGAGAGCTCGCGGTCCGCTGCGTCGCGACCCCGGGTCACACCCCCGAGCACATGGCGTATCTCGTGTCCGACCTGCGCCGAGCCGACGATCCGCAGTACCTGTTCTCAGGCGGCGCGCTGCTCGTCGGCCATATCGCGCGCGTCGATCTCCTAGGGCCCGAACTGGAGGAGAAGCTCGCGCGTTCCGCGTACGAAACGCTCCGCGAGCGGGTGCTTCCCCTCGCCGACTACGTCGCGGTCTTCCCCACGCACGGCGGCGGAAGCGCCTGCACCGCGGTGGTGGCGGGATCGCGCTGGACGACGCTCGGCTTCGAGCGGCGGCACAACCATGTCGCGCGGGCCGCGTCCGCCGACTACGCCTCGTTCCGCGCGGCGATCGCCGAAGGACTTCCCGTCGCGCCGGCGTATTACCCGCACGTCCGCGCGATGAATTCGAAAGGCGCGCAGCTCTCGTCGCGCTCACCGCTGCCTTTCCTTCGCGACGCGCCTCGCGCTGCCGCCCTCATCGATCCCCGGCCGCCGCATCTCTTCGGCGCTGGTCACCGCCGCGAGGCACTCAACGTTGTCGGCAACGATTCGTTCGCGGTGCGGGTCGGCGCGATCGTTCCCTTCGCGGCGCCTGTCGTCATGCTCACGGTCGACCCCGAACAGGCGGAGAGACTGCGAGCGCAGCTTGCGGTGATCGGCTTCGACGACGTGCGTGGATACATGTCGCCGGAACCCGCTGCCGGGGACGAGGCACTGCGCATCGAGCAGCTCGACGCTCGCGCCGCTGCGAGCCGCGCGAACGACGGAGCGGTGCTGCTCGACGTGCGCGAAGAATCCGAGTGGCGGGCGGGCCACGCTCCGGGAGCGATCCACATCCCGTACGAGCACGTCCGTGACCGCGCGCGCGAGCTCCCAGCGGGCCGACTGATCGTGACCTATTGCGCCGGCGGGATCCGCTCGAGCCTCGCGGCAAGCGTTCTCGAGTCGGCGGGTCGTGACGTCGCGAACATGCGCGGGGGCTTCACCGCGTGGCGTGCCGCCGGCCTTCCGATCTCGCGAGAGCCTTAAGTTAAGGGCACGCGTCCTGCTCGGCCAAGTGCGTGGCCGATCCCCCGAACGTTCCCCCGCGCCTTGCGTTGCCAGGCGAGATAGCGCTGGCACCGCAGAATGGTCTCGTGCGTATCGCCTTCGTCGCCTCCGCGGTCCCGCGCCGGTGCGGGATCGCCACGTTCACCGCCGATCTCATGGCGGCTGTAAAGGCGGCCGACCCAGCGGTCCGTTGCATCGCTGCCGCGATCGACGAGCCAAATGCCGCGCGCGCGTACGGGCCGGAGGTCCGGTGGCGCATCAGGCAGGGCGACCGGGAGAGCTATCGGGGTGCCGCCCGCGCGATCAACGAGTCGTCGGCGGACGTCGTGAACCTTCAGCACGAGTTCGGGATCTACGGCGTCTGGCGCGACGGCATCTACGAGGACCACTGCGTGCCCCTGCTCGAGGAGCTGCACAAGCCGGTCATCACCACCCTGCACACCGTGTTACCGAAACCGGAGCCGCAGATCCGCGAGGTCGTGCGCCGCATCGCGGACCGGAGCACGACGATCGTCGTGATGGCCGAGACCGCCGCACGTCTTCTAGCGGACGTCTACGGCGTCGCGAATCGTCCGGTCGTGATCCCACACGGGATGCCGGCGATCGTGCCCCGCGGCCGTCATCGGCTGAAGCGGCAGCTGGGCATGGAACATCGCACGATCGTGTCGACCTTCGGGCTCGTCGACCCGCGCAAGGGACTTGAGTACATGATCGAAGCGATGCCGGCGGTGCTCGCCCGTCATCCGAACGTCCTGTACCTGATCGTTGGCCAGACCCACCCCGAGCTCCAGCGGAAGGAGGGCGAGCGATACCGGAACCAGCTCGCCGCCCAGATCGACGCTTCGGGGATGGGGGATCACGTCCGCTTCGTGAACCAGTACCTCACGCAGCGCGAGATCGTGGACTACCTTCTCGCGACCGACGTCTACGTCACGCCCTATCTCGACCTGAACCAGATCACGAGTGGCACGCTCGCGTACGCCCTCGGCGCCGGAAAGGCGATCGTCTCGACCCGCTATCTCCATGCCGCCGAGGCGCTCGCGGATGGGCGTGGCCTGCTCGTCGACGTGCGCGACCCAGCCGGACTCGCACAGGCCGTGCTGGCGATCCTCGGAGACGGAGCCCTCAAGGCGGAGCTCGAGCGGCGCGCGTACGAATACGGCAAAGAGATGGCCTGGCCGAACGTCGGCCGGCGCGTCGTCGCGCTGACCCGCGAGGTGCTCGACCGGGCGACCCAGATCCCGAGCGGCGCGCCGCGGCCTGCCGAAGAGCCCCTCGAGACCGACGCTCCAGTCCACAGCGCATGACGACGGCCCGCCTGGATCGCACGACCCTCGGCCACCGCCTCGAGCAGAACCCGCTGATAACGGCGCGCGACGTACGGCCATCGCAGCCCGAGCTCGAGGTGGTCTCGGCCTTCAACGCGGGAACGGCGAGGCTCGACGGCGAGACGATCCTCCTGCTCCGCGTCGCGGAGCGTCCGCGCAGCGATATCGATCCACCACCGGGCGCCATGACGCTCGACCTGGACGGGCCGCACCCGATCCTCCGTCCACTGCCGAACGGCTACACGAGGCACGACGTCATCGGCATGTGCTTTCTCGATGCGAGCGGCGACAGGCCACGCGTGGTGGTCGCGTACGTACCGAAGGACCTACCCGGGCTCGATCTCCGCGATCCTCGGTCCATCCGTTATCGGAATCGGACCGGCGTGCTCGGCGTGACCAACGAGGGCTACACCGATTACCTCGCGCAAATGAGCCACCTTCGGGTCGCACGGAGCGCCGACGGGATCAAGTTCACGGTCGAACAGGAGCCTGCGATCGCACCCCACGTCGATATGGAGGAGTACGGAGTCGAGGATCCGCGCGTGACCTTCATGGATGGGCTTTTCTACATCACGTACGTCTCGGTCTCACGGTGGGGGATCACGACGAGCCTCGCGACGACGCGTGACTTTCGCTCGTTCGAGCGGCGCGGCGTCATCTTCCTTCCGGACCATAAAGACGTCGTCGTCTTCCCGGAGCGGATCGGCGGAAGGTACGTCGCCCTGACGCGCCCGATGCCCGGGTCGTTCAGTCGCATCTTCGGGATCTGGATCGCTTTCTCGGATGACCTCATCGAGTGGGGTGGCCACGAGACCGTGTGCCTTCCGCGCTGGGATCACTGGGACGAGCTGCGCACCGGCGCGTCCGCGGTGCCATTCAAGACAAGGGAGGGCTGGCTCGAGCTGTACCACGGTGTGAACCGCAACCACCGGTACGCGATGGGCGGGGTTCTCCTCGACTGGGACGATCCGCGGAAGGTGCTGGCGCGCTCGCCCGCGCCGATCCTTGCCCCAGGGACGGCCTACGAGCGCCTCGGTCTCTTCAACGACACGGTCTTCTCGTGTGGTGTCGTCCCGCTCGATGACGACCGGATCCGTATGTACTACGGCGCGGCGGACTCGTGCGTCGCGGCAGCCGATTTCTCGGTCAAAGAGATCCTGGCGAGCCTCGAGGAGTGGCACAGCGCTTAGGCAGCTGGCGCGCCTGACGCGGCGGGTGCCGGCTATGGGCCGGCGCGCGTGCGCCATCGGCGTCTACGCGAACGATGAGGACCGGGCCCTCGCCGCGCAGGACAAGGGCTTCGAGGGCGTCGCCTGTGTGGACGATGCGGCCCGCGGGGTCGTCCTCCTTCTCGACCTCTGGCACGACACCTCCGATCGCCGGCTCCGGGACTGGGCGGTCGGCCTTCTCGACTTCGTCCTTTGCCTCCAGCGCGACGACGGCCGCTTCCATAACTTCATCCAGAGCTGGGACGGGACGATCAATAGAGACGGCCCGACGTCGTACGCGGGAGGAGGCACGTTCTGGCAGGCGCGGGCGGTGCGCGCGCTCGCCAAAGCGCACCTCTTGCTGCGCGATCCGCGCGTCGCCTTACCTCTCGCGCGCGGGTTCGCGTTCGCGACGGACAATCCCGCGGCGCCGGACGTCCGCTCGATCCAGGTGATCGCCGCGCTGGATCTCGTGCGCGTGGGGCTGACGCCGGTACTGCGCGAGACGCTCGAGCGGTGGTGCGACGAGATCGCCGAGTGCCGGATCGGCGATGCCCTTCTGAACAGCGCCGACGAGCGCACGACCCCGCATCTCTGGGCTCACGTGCAAGAGGGCGCGCTCGCCGATGCCGCGATGGTGCTGGATCGCCCCGACCTGCTCGAGGTTGCGCGCCGCAGCGCGGCGACACTGATCACTCCGCAGATCGAAGCCGGATTCCCCGAGTCCACCGTCCAGCCATACGGCGTTGCTTCCGCGGTGTACGTGATGGACCGCCTCTATCAAGCGACGAACGAATCGGGATACGCGAAGTGGCGTGATCACGCGCGGGCGTGGTTCGACGGGCGCAACGCCGCGGAAAAGCCGGTCTACGACCGCAAGAACGGTCGTGTGCTGGACGGCATCGACGCCGGAAAGTTAAATCCGCACTCCGGCGCGGAGTCGAACATCGTCGGCGCGCAGGCGCTCTTCCACGACATCGCGCCGCGCGCGAGGGCCATGCTGGACGAGGTGAGCGACCGACTGGACATCGTGGTCGACGGAGAAGCGGCCTAGCTCCGGACCTCGACGCGGACCGTGCGTAGCGCGTTGTTCGCATACCCCAGCGCGTTCCAACTAGCCTCTGTTGGCTGCGTGTTGCCGAGCGCATCGGTGGCTCGGACGACGAGGGACCAGTGCTGGACGCCCGAGCCTCTTATCAACAGGTGCTCCATCCTGAAGGGGCGCCAGGCGTAGCGGGGCGAATCTTGTAGGAACGCGTGGGGGACCTTGGCCCAGCTTTTGCCGCCGTCGGTGCTCAGCTCGACGCGCGCGATCGGCGCGGCTCCCGACCACGCGAATCCGGCGATCCAGAGCGCGCGCTCGTGTCGCGTCCCATCCTGCGGGTAGGTGAGGACGGCCCGCGGCGCGATCATGCGTAGCGGCGATCCATCAAGGACGTAGCGATCGGTCTGATAGAAGCCAGCGAACGGCCGATCGAGCAGCGTGATCCGCGAGATCCATTTCACCGACGCCATCCCGTACCAGCCCGGAACGACGAGTCGGAGCGGGCCTCCGTGTTCGCGCGGAATCTCCTCGCCGTTCATCAGGTACGCGAGGAGCACGTCGTCGCCGCGAGCATCGTCGATCGGCAACGAGCGCTCGTAAGCGATGCGTTTTCCGAGGTCCTTGGGCACGCCCTCGTCCGCGCCTCGGAAGAGCACCTCGACCGCGCTCGGATCGGGCGCGGCTAGCTCGAGCACGGCGCGAAGCGGCGTGCCCGTCCACTCCGCCGTCCCGACGGCGCCCAGGCCCCACTGCTCACCGGGAACCTTCGGCTCCAGAAAACGCCGGCCGTTCCCGGCGCACTCGAGTGTCACCGCGAGCGTCTTCGCGGGCAGCGTGTGGATCTCATCGAACGTGATCGACATCGGCCGTCCGACGGCGCCCTCGACGGCGATCTCGCGTGGCGCTTGTGGAATCGGAAAGTGCGTACGCACGTAGTGGCTGCCCGCCGGTGTGATCGTTCCCGTGCGCTCGCCGAGGTTGGTCTCGGCGTTCAGCGGCTCTTCGCTCAGGACAAGAAGATCGCGCTCTGCCACCGGGCCAGTTTGCCAGTCCCGCCGATTAGCATCGGTGCCGTATGCCGCGGCGGCTCGCGAACCTGGTGCTCCTCGCCGCGGTCACCTCGCTGCTCGCGAGCGGGATCGTCGCGTGGCTCCTGCCCGAATCCGCGGCGACCTGGCTCTACGTCGCTCATCGCGTCGCCGGCGTAGCCCTTGTCCTGGCGCTCGTCTGGAAGTACGCGATCGCGCGCCGCTCGCTTCGCCGGCGTGGGGTCGGCGGCGCCGGAGTCTTGGTGGGTCTCGCGACCGGGATGGCGACGCTCGCGACGGCGGGGCTTGGTCTGGCCTGGACCGCGGGAATCGTCTCCTTCGACCGGCCGCTCCTGTACTCGGCGCTGAACCTCCACGTCATGAGCGGTCTCGCCCTCGGCACGCTCGTCGTCATACACGCGCTCATCCGCGGCGAGGCGCGGCCCGCGCTCGTGTCGCTCGCCGGCCGCCGCGCGGCGCTACGCGGGATCGGCCTCCTCGCGGCATCGCTCGCGCTCGCCTTCGCGTTCGACCGCATCGCTCTCGCTCGGCGCCTCACCGGATCGCGACATGCCGGCTCCTTCTCCGGCAACGCCTTCCCGATGACCATCTGGAGCCTCGACACGGTGCCCGCGATCGACGTCGCGGCATGGCGCCTGCGCGTACGCGGTGCCGTAGCCCGACCCGCCGAGCTCTCGTACGCCGATATCGCCGAGCTGCCGCGTCGTGAAGCGAGCGTGATCCTCGATTGCACGGGCGGCTGGTGGAGCGAGCAGATCTGGTCGGGGATCGGCGTCGCCGAGCTTCTCGATCGAGCCGGCGTGTCGCCTGGCGCGACACGCGTCGAGGTCGTCTCCGTGACCGGTCACCGCTGGACGTTTGACCGCACTACGGCGGAGCGAGCCATCCTCGCGTCGCATGTGGGTAGCGAGCCCATTTCACCGGGGCATGGGTATCCGTTGCGTCTCGTGATGCCGGGTCGTCGCGGATTTGTGTGGATCAAGTGGGTCGGCGAGCTCGTTGCGGGGTAAGAATGCACGAGGTGAGGCCGGCATCCTGAACCGCGCGCTCGCGGGCGCGCTCGCGCTCGTCGCGGCTGGTGTCGCCGCGGTGCTCCTGATGAACTCCGCCGCCACCGGAGTCGCGGTCACGAGATTCGTCGGGCAGGCCGCGGACCCCAACTACGTCCCGGCCGGCGCACCGCTCGGGATGATCGGCACCGACCCCGACGATCCAGACGATCCCTGGTCGGCGGCAGCCCCGCCCGGCGGCGCGATTTTACAGACGCCCGGTCCCACCGCGAGTCCCTCGGCTACCGGGACGATCCGCATCCCGCTGCCGAGGGCGATCCCCACCGGTCCGCGCCGCGTTGGCATCCAGGTCGGCCACTGGAAGACCGATGAAGCCCCCGACGAGCTCCGCCGCCTCATCCCGCAGACCGGGGCGGCGTGGGAAGGCCTGACCGAGCTCGATGTGAATCTCGACGTCGCGCAGCGGCTCGCGGTGATCCTGACTGGCAAAGGATTCGCGGTGGACATCCTGCCGGTGACCGTGCCGCCGGGCTACATCGCGGACGCTGTCGTGGCGCTACACGCGGATAGTGACGGCGTCGGGCAATGGAGCGGATTCAAGATGGCGCACAGCGCCCGCCGCGGACCGTATGAAGATGCGCTGCTCGCCGCGATCAAGAAGGCGTACGGCGATGCGACAGGGATGGAGTACGACGCGACGCATATCACCAATAACATGCGTGGGTACTTCCTCTTTAACTGGAGCAGATATCAACACTCGGTGTCGCCATACACGCCGAGCGTGATCCTCGAGCTGGGATACGTCTCGAGCGACGACGACCGCGCCCTCATGCTCGACCATCCCGACAAGCTTGCGAGCGGAATCGCTGATGGGATTCTGAAGTTCCTGAGCGACACTCCCCGCTCCAAGGTTTTCGGTCAGGAGCTCGTCGTCCCGGCGTTCCCGTCGCGGCCCACTCGCACCGCGGTGCCCTAAAGCGCTGCTATCCTTCACCCGCGACCGGTAGGTCGACATCCTGACGGAGGCCGAAGATGAGCGTTCCAACCGCACGTGACGCCGCCGGCCTCCGCGTGACCGGAGCGCCGCTCGCCTAGGTTTGGCGTCCCGCGCGGCAGCTCGCCCATCCTCGCGCCTCCGCGGTGGAGGACGCGTTGCGCGCACTGTTCCCGAGCGATTGGCAGGCCGACGCACCGTATGAAGACCGCGATCTTGGAGTGCTCAAGGCCGGCAAGGAGAGCGAGGTCCATCTCGTCGCTCGCACCGGCCCCACGCGTGCATGCCTCATGGCCGAGAAGCGCTTCAAGCCGCGGTTGCAGCGGGCATTCCGCAACGACTATCTCTACGCCGGGATCTGGGGCGAGGGCACTCGACACGAAGACCGCGCGATACGCAAGCGAACGCGCTTCGGGCAGGAACACCTGCAGGCACGATGGATCGGTCATGAGTGGGAGACGCTCGTCCGGCTCCACAGGGCTGGGGTGACCGTGCCGCCACCCGTCGAGCGAATCGAGAATGGCTACCGAATGGCCTTCATCGGCGATGGCGATCGCGCAGCACCACGGCTCGCCGACGTCGATCTCGATCTCTCGACCGCGCGGCAGGTCTGGCGCGAGCTTCAGATCGAGATCCGGCGGATGCTCGAGGCCGACCTCGTGCACGGCGATCTCTCGGCGTTCAACCTTCTGTGGTGGCGCGGCCGTCCGGTGATCATCGATCTCTCGCAGTCCGTCGACGCGATCGTGCACCCGGCCGCGCGCGAGCTCCTCGCGCGCGACGTCGACCGGACGGCGGCCTATTTCCGGCGGCTCGGTGTCGCCATCGACCTCGGCGCCGCGCTCACCCTGGTCGGAGATTCGGACTCGCGCTTCGCCCGCCAAGTTTTGTCATCCTGAGCATGTGTTCGGCCTGACCACCCCCTGGTGGGAGATCATCCTGCGGACGGCGGTCGTGTACGTGGTCGTCCTGGTGCTCCTGCGGGCCGCGGGCAAGCGGGAGCTCGGGCAGATGAGCCCGGTCGACCTCGTGGTCATCCTCGTCATCTCGAACGCCGTCCAGAACGCGATGACCGGCGGCGACAACTCGCTCATTGGCGGCATCATCGCCGCCACGACGCTCGTCGCAATGAATCTTGTCTTCGCGCGTATCGGTCACCGCATCCCGCTCATCCAGCATCTCTTCGAGGGCGAGCCGACCCTCCTCATGAAGGACGGGAAGGTCGTCGAGAAAGCCGTGCGGGACGAGAACGTCGATCTCGACGAGATCAAGATGGCCGCCCGCGAGCATGGGATCGATGACCTTGCGGAGGTCAGCGCCGCGTATCTCGAGCGTGACGGGTCGATCAGCATCATTCCCAAGGGCGGACGGCGGGGATCGGTCGCCCGCAGGCACATCCGGCAGTTCCGTCAGCGATGATTGCTTGACGGCGCTCCTTCCCGGGCTCGCCCCGCTCGGTCACCGGAATTACGCGCTCTACTGGGTCGGGCAGCTGGTCTCGATGTCGGGCACCTGGATCGAGCTCACCGCGACGACGTGGCTGCTCTATCAGCTGACCGACTCGCCGTTCCTCCTCGGCCTCGGCGGACTATTTCGCGCCGCGCCCATCTTCGCGCTCGCTCTCATCGGCGGGACCGTGGCCGATCGCGTCGAGCGACGGCGGCTTCTCTTGATCACGCAGAGCTCGTCGGTCGTCACGTCGCTCGTGCTCGGGGCGCTCGTCGTCTCCGAGCAGGTCGCGTTCTGGCACATCTACGTGATCAACCTGTTGAACGCGACGATCGCGGCGTTCGATTCACCCGGTCGGCAATCGCTCTTCCCGACGCTGGTGCCACGGGGCCAGATGCAGAACGCGATAACGCTCAACTCGATGCTGTTCCGCAGCTCGAATCTCATCGGTCCGGCGGTCGCGGGCCTCCTCATCGCACGCGTCGGGGTGGCGTCGCCGTTCTTCGTGAACGCGGTCAGTTACTTCGCGATCATCTTCGGCTTACTCGCCATGCGCATCCCCGCGGTCGCCCCGCGACCACGCGGCTCCATCCGGCAGGAGCTCGTGAGCGGTCTCCGTTACGTGCGCGCGAGTGCGATCCTGCCTCTCATCCTCGCGATCGAGGCTTCGCTCTCGGTGTTCGGCCACAACCAGGCGCTGATCACGATCTTTGCGCGCGATGTCCTGGGAACCGATGCCGAGGGCCTTGGGCTCCTCCTCTCGAGCATCGGGGCCGGCGCCATCGCGGGCATGATCCTCCTCCTGGTCGTCGGCGACGTGCGACGGAAGGGCGCGTTCATGCTCGGGGCGGGTGCGCTGTACGCCGGGATGCTGCTGGTGTTCGCGTGGTCGAGATCGTTCCCGTGGTCGCTCGCCGCGCTTGCTCTGATGGGCTTCGCCGACGCGACCTGGGGCACCATGCGGAACGCCATCGCACAGCTCGCCGCCGACGATGCCTACCGCGGCCGCGTCATGTCCCTCATCGTGATCGTGTCGCGCGGCCTCACGAACGCATCGCAGCTCCAAACCGGTATCGCGACAGCGCTCGTCGGAGCGCCGGGCGCCGCGACGATCGGCGCGCTCGTCGTAGGCGCTGTGGTCGCCGCTGTCGCCGCCCGAGCCGAGCGGCTGCGACACTTCACCGCGGTGTCACGGCGCCCGATCGCGCAGGCCGCCGACGCAGGAGGGGAGTAATGAGTCCAGCAAAGAAGACCGCCACGAAGAAGGCCACGACGCGGAAGACGACGCGCCGGAAACGTGGGCCGGCGGAGCCGCGCGGTCCCGAGGCCCGCGAAGCCGGGTTGACGCGCGAGGACGAGCACGTGGCGGCGCTCGCCGACAAGATCGAGAAGGCCAGGGGCTCGGTGCTGGCCGCCTACCGCGATCCCTACGCCGGCCTGCCGCTGGTGCTCGCGTCCCTTCCGCTCGGGGCGGTTGACGCGACGCCCTTCCAGCGCGACCTCTCACGAACGCACGCGCAGCGCCTTGCAGATGCGATCGGGGCCTCGGGTCTGTTTCTCGATCCGGTGATCGCCATCCCCACGCGGGACGGCTTCTGGTCGCCAAACGGCCGTCACCGCCTCGCCGCGGCGAAGCAGCTCGGCCTGCGCGCGATCACTGCGCTGCTGACCGATGATGCGGCGCTCGCGTACCGCATCCTCGCGCTCAACACCGAGAAGGCGCACAACCTGCGGGACCGCGCGCTGGAGGTCATCCGCATGGCACGGTCGCTGGCGAAGGAGGCGCCGCGATCGAAGGAATCCGACCATGCGACGAGCTTCGAGTCGCCGGCGTTCCTGACCCTCGGCGCGGCGTATGAGAAGCGCGACCGCTTCGCTGGCTCGGCGTACAACTCGATGCTCCGGCGCGTGGATCGCTTCATGGACACGGCGCTGCCTGCGGCGCTCCGCCAGCGGGAACAGTGGGCGGTCCGCGTCCTGGAC
>MNEO01000017.1 GCA_001917735.1 Chloroflexi bacterium 13_1_40CM_68_21 | reverse complement strand
TCGATCATCGCGATCGCCCGCTGCTGACCGGTCGCCCCGAGCTCGGACGACCGGATCTGCCGGACGAGCAACGGGAGCGACAGCATGGCGAGGAGCGTCCACGTCGGCAGGAGACCGAACACGACGCCGGCCGAAAGCGCGAGGTACGCGCCGACCACCAGCGCGACATAGAGCCAGTGCGCCGCGCTTCGGCCGGCGCGTACTGAGAATGTCTTGGCGCCTGCGCGGGCGTCCTCGCTGATGTCACGCCACTCGTTGCCGTGCAAGATCGCCGCAACGAGCAGGCCCACCGGAATGCTTGCGGCGACCGCGCGAAGGTCGAAAAGCCCGCTCACCGCGTAGAACGAGCCGATCACCATCAACGGACCCATCAGGAGGAAGACCAGCGGGATCCCGACCGGCCCGAACTTGTACTGGAACGGCGGTGCCGTGTACGTATACCCGCCGACGAGGCCGACGATGCCGAGGGCAACGATCGGCCAGCCCCGCACACTCGTGAGGTAGAGGCCGACGAGCACCGCGATCGCGAACGCGGCAATCGCGAAGCGATACGCGGCCTGTTCGCTGATGCGTCCCTTCACGATCGCGTGGCTCGCGCGCGGCGAGACGATGGTGTCGACGCCCTTGCGCACGTCGTAGATCTCGTTCGTGACGTTCGTGCCCACGTGCAGCGCGACCGCGCCGACGAGCGTCGCGAGGAAGAGCCACGGATCGAACGCGCCTGCGAGGGCGGCAAGCGCACCGCCCGCGGCGACCGGGACCGTCGAAGCGGTGAACGAGAAGGGACGTGCGATCTCCCAGAGTCCGCCGATCCGATCGCGCAGGTCCTGGGTGAACGTCTTGCGTTGCGCCTCGAGCGAGACCCGCGCGGCCGAGCCGACCTCGGCGGAGCCGTACATCACCGCGGCCTCAAGTAGCGCCGCGACCTGCGCCTCCTCCTGCACCACGGGTTGGAGCAGCGGCAGTGACATACCCGCCTCGTGATAGGCGTGTGCGCGCTCGGCGACCTCACGCCGCGAGCCGCAGAGGATGTACGCGTCCAGGAGCTCGTCGGCGATCAGGGCGCCCGCGCCGGTGTAGTCCTCGGCGCGCCACTTCGCGGCGATGCGATCGCGGTTCTCGGGCTCGAAGCCGGCGCGCCGGAGCGTAACGTCCGAGAGGATCGACATCATGTAGATCACGAACGGGTCGCGCTTCGCGCGGTTCAGCGCGTCGCGCCGAGTCTCGTCGACGAAGGTCAGCAGGTACCCCGCGACATCGATCGTCTGGGGATCACGGCCCGCTTCTTTCGCGGCACGCCGCATGACGCGCAGGAGCTTCCGAAGGCCCGGGATCGACTCCGCTGGGCGCGCCAGATAACCGTCGCCCTTCTGTCCGGCGACGACCATCATCGGCGAGCGGTAGCCGGCCACATAGATAGGTACGCGATGCACCGGCGGAAACATCGGCTGGAGCGGCGGGAGACCCGGCTTTCCGGGCGGCATGCGCTCGCCTTTCCAGAGCGTGTGCAGCGTGTCGATCGTGCTCGCCGTGCGCGTCGCCGCCTCATCGGGCGCGTAGGGGATGCCCATCTGGCCGAGCCGCAGCGGGAGCGCCGAACCGAGGCCGAGGCGGATGCGCGAGGGTGCCATCTCGTCAAGCGAGGAGATCGTCATCGCGATGAGCACCGGGTGGCGCGTGAACGGGTTCAGCGCGCCGAGGCCGACGCCGATCTCTTCGACCTGCGACGCGACGGCGCTCGCGTACGTGACCGCGTCGCGCTCGAAGTAGCTGTCGTGGAACCACACCGACTCGAGCCCCGCGGCGCGCGCGCGCTCCGCCCAGGCGACGCAGTCGTCGACCTTGCCGCGCGACGCGAGCCCCAGACCGACGCGCCGTGCGAGTGCCACTACTTGATCTCCGCGAGACGCTCTTGTGCTCTCTCGATCCGCGCGAGCGTCTTGTCCTTACCGAGCAGCTCGAGTGACTCGTAAAGCGGCGGCCCCACCTTGCGGCCGGTCACAGCCAGGCGGACGGCCATGTTGAGGTCACCGACCGTCCAACCGCGCTCCTGGGCGGCGCCGTGGAGCGCACTCTCGATGGCGGGCTTCGTGAACGGATCAGCGAAACGCAGTGGCACGGTCGCGGTGGCGAGCGCTTCGATCGTCGATATGGCGTCCTTCTGCTTCGGTGTCAAAGGCACGCCGTCGTAGGCCAGCTCGTCGGTGAACAGGAATGCGATCTGGTCCTTCGCGTCTCTGAGCGTCTTCATGCGCTCCTGGATCAGGGGCGTCACCTTCCGCAGGAGCGCGCGATCCCACTCGGGAGGCACGAACGGCTCGAGTCGCCGGACGAGCTCGTCCGTTGAGAGCCGGCGGATCCAGACCCCGTTGAAATAGTCGAGGCGCTCCTTGTCCCATTTGCCAGGGGCGCTCTGCACCTGCTCGATCTTCCATACCCGGATGAGGTCGTCCATGGAGAAGACCTCTTCTTCGGTACCCGGTGCCCACCCGACGAGCGCGAGATAGTTGAGGAGCGCCTCGGGGAGGTAGCCGTCCTTCCTGAATTCCGCAACCGCCGTGGAGCCATGCCGCTTGCTGAGCTTCTTTCCGTCGGGGCCGAGCACCGCCGGGACGTGCGCCATCGGCGGCACCTCCCAACCGAACGCCCGATAAATAAGCAGGTGCTTTGGGACCGAGGCGACCCACTCCTCGCCGCGCATGATGTGGGTGATCTCCATGACGTGATCGTCGACGACGACGGCGAGGTGGTACGTGGGGAAGCCGTCGGACTTCAGGAGCACCTGGTCCTCGATGGTGTTCGCCTGCCACTCGATGTGGCCATGCACGAGATCCTCGATCGAGAGCGTGCCCTCGTCGGGAACCTTCAAACGAATGACGTGCGACTCGGTCTTCGCCCGCGTTGCGGCTTCCGCGGCAGGGATGTTCCGGCAGTGCCGGTCGTAACGGGTCAGCTCGCGTCGGGCCTCCTGCTGGCGGCGGAGCTCGGCGAGACGCTCTTTCGAGCAAAAGCAGTAATACGCGGCGCCCTTGTCGACGAGCTCCTGCGCGTGCTTCTGATAGAGCGGAAGCCGCTCGGACTGAACGTAGGGCGCGTGCGGGCCGCCTTCGCGCGGACCCTCATCCCAGGTGATCCCGAGCCAATGCAGCCCCGCGTAGATCGAGTCCACCGCGCCCGGGACGAGGCGCTCCTGGTCCGTGTCCTCGATCCGGAGGATGAGCCTGCCTCCGCGCTGGCGGGCGAAGAGGTGGTTGTAGAGGATCGTGCGCACGCTCCCGATATGGAGCTCACCGGTGGGGGATGGCGCGAAGCGCAATCGCACGCTCACTGCGAGTCAGTTTAGGTCGGTATTCTGGACATGCATGGCCATCCAAACGCGCCGCGATCGGCGCGAGAAACAAAAGCGTCAGCGGCAAAGGCAGCAGCAACAGCACGGCCGCCATTCGTCCGGCGGTTTCCGAAAGCAGCTCCTCATTGGCGGCGCGATCCTTGGCGCGATCCTGCTCGCGATCCTCGGACTTCGTGCGGCGGGCGTGTTCGAGCCGCCGGCGAAGGCGCTCGACGTCACCTCTTCGGAGTTTCAGGTACAGCCCGGTGTGACGATCGGAACGCTCCAGCCCGACCAGGGGAATGGCCACATCCCCGTCGGTCAGAAAGGCAACTACAACAGCCTTCCGCCCACGTCGGGCGAGCACTGGTCGTCGAGCGCACCGGCGGCGCCCGCGCCCTGGGGGATCAAGGACGCGATGCTGCCGAATGAGGTCACGACCCACAACCTCGAGCACGGCGGCATCGTCATCGCCTACAACAATCTGACCCCGGCCGAAACGGACCAGCTCAAGAGCATCGTCCGCGCGCTGACGAGCGGCACGTATCGCAAGATCATCCTGGAGCCGTACCCGCCGCTCGGCGACGCGAAGGTCGCCCTGACGTCGTGGCGCTGGCTGTTGAAGCTCGGCAACATCGACCAGACGCAGATCGTGCAGTTCGTCCGGTCGCACTACGCGGACCCGAACTACGCGCCGGAAGCGAACATCCAATGAGGCCCGGTCGTACTACCGCCCCGTACCTCGGTACGCCCCCAAGCCAACTCATTTAAAGGTCGGGACATCTGTGCGTTCATACGCCGATGTCGACGAACAGCGGGCCGCGCGGTCAGGGCGAGGCTCTCGACAGAGCGTTGCTCGAGCTCGAGCGCTGGCTCGAGACGAGACCGTGGCGAGGCTTCACCGCGTGGTGGCGCGCTCAGACGAGCAGGATGCAGCTCGGCCTCGCTGTCACGGCGCTGGTCGTTCTCGCCAGTGTGATGAACCTCTGCGGTTCGCTCGGCCGAAGCACGAGCCAGGTGACGCAGGTCATCGTCCCGGTCGTCGCGACCGCCAGACCCGCGGCGCCTCCACCGACCCTGATCGCTGAGAACGCGCCCGCGGATGCCGGCAGGAGCTGGACCGTCACGAAGGTGTGGCAGGGAAGCGACAGCCGGGACACGGAGGAGCTCACGATGGCGGGTCACTGGCGTGTCGACTGGATCTTCAGCCCCGCGAAGGGTGGCGGAAGTCTTCACGTCTTCATCTACTCCGTAGAGCCTCGGGTGCTGCTGTATGAGGCAGTGGGCACGCAGAGCGGGGGCGCCGATTCAAGCTTCTGGTCCGGCAATGGGAGGTTCTTCCTGAAGATCAACGCGGATCGCGGCGACTGGAAGGTAGCGGTCCAGGAGCTGCGTTAGTTAGCCTGCCGTGCGGTCAGTCGCCCCAGTAGCGTTCCTGTTTCCACGGATCCCCGCGATTGTGATAGCCGTTCTTTTCCCAGAACCCCGGCTTGTCGGTGGCCGAGAACTCGATCCCCCGCAACCACTTCGCGCTCTTCCACGCATAGAGCCGTGGGACGACGAGCCTCGCCGGCGCACCGTGCTCCGGCGTGAGCGGCTCGCCGTTCGCGCGCAGGGCGACAAGGCAATCGTCCCGTTGGCAGAACTCGATAGGAATGTTCGCGGTGAAACCCTGCTCGCTGTGCGCGATCACGAACTTCGCTTCGGGTAAAGGCCTCGCCAGCTCGACGATCTTCGCGAACGGGATCCCTTCCCAGCGCTGATCGAGGCGCGACCAGGTCGTGACGCAGTGCATGTCCGCCACGACGGTCGTCTCGTCGAGCTTGCGGAATTCGTCCCAGCTGAGCTTGAACTCGTTCAGCACCTTGCCGAAGACGCGGAAGTCCCAACGCTGCGGGTCGAACCGCGGGATCGACCCGTAATGCAGCACGGGCCACTTCTCGGTGAGGTACTGGCCCGGAGGTACGCGCGCGGCGATCTCAGCCGGCAGCTCGCTCTTCTTCGTGAAGTACTTCACGAGTCGAGTCCCGCGGCGCGCCGCAACAGCTTGAAGGTGTAAATGCCTGTGTCGTGGCCGTCTGCCCACTCCGGCGTCAACCCGTAACGGCCCACCGCGTAGACCTCCTTCAAGGTCGTTTGCGCATCGCTGAACTTGGTGTCGGCGTTCACGTTCCCGGCGAACGCGCCCTCACCCGAGCAGTACGCGCACGGGCAGGCGCGACGAAGTGGTTCCCAGTCGTACTCGGCGACTTTTCCGTCGTCCCACTGGACGCGGAACGTTCGCTCGTTCGGGACTATTTCCCAGCCCACCGGTCGGTGGAAGATATCGGCCACTCGCTCGATGATACGAACGTGCCGGCCACGATGGACGACTTTCGCAAGATCGAGATGCGCGTCGGTCGCATCGTCGCGGTGGAGGACTTTCCCGAGGCGCGGAACCCTTCGTACAAGCTGACGATCGATTTCGGTCCCTACGGCACCCGCAGGTCTTCCGCCGCTCTGCGGCGCTGGTATGACAGAGCGGAGCTCGAGGATCGTCTTGTGGTCTGCGTGACGAACTTCCCGCCGCGTCGTATCGCGACCTTCGATAGCGAAGTGCTCACGCTCGGGGCGATGCAGGCGGACGGCCGCGTGGTGTTACTCGAGCCGGACCGCGACGCGGAGCTGGGAAGTCCGATCGGTTAGCGGGCTACCATTGGAAGAAGACGAGCCGGTCAAATGGCCAGAATCGCAGGATCACCTTGCCGATGATGTTGCCGACCGGGACGGAGCCGAAGGTGCGCGAGTCCGAGGAGGACTGCCGGTTGTCCCCGAGGACAAAGATCTCGCCTTGGGGCACCGCGAGGGGGTAGGCGATACGCGGGGCCTGCGGCGTTGTCGGCTGGCCGCGGGTCTCCGCATACTCGATGAGCTTCCCGTTCACGTAGACCTTGCCGTCGCGTAGATCGATGGTGTCTCCGCCAACGGCGATGACGCGTTTGACGTAGGGGATCGTGGAGTCCGTCGGCGGGTTGAAGACGATGATGTCGCCACGCTGCGGAACGCCGAACCTGTAGTCGAGCTTGCTCACGAGGACACGGTCGTTCTGCTCGAGCGTCAACTCCATCGAGCGCTGTCGCACCTCGGTCACCTGCACGACGAACAGGTTGAGGACGACGGAGATGACGACCGCAAGAGCGAGCGCTTGAACGATCTCGAGGATCGCGCGCCACGAAAAGGGCGCCCCGCTGATGGGTTCCTCGTACTCGGGACGTGAGACGGTCTGGGGAGTTGCCACCAAAGACCAGTGTACGGACGCGCCGTTTCAAAGATGGAACAGGCCGAGATCAGCTGCTAGGCGAAGGCGGGGATCAGATGCTCGCGCGAGCGCCTGATCATCTCGGGAGCGCGGTCTTTAGGGAACGCGCAGAGGTATTGGTCGAGGCCGGCGGCCGCGTACGCGCGGATCTTGTCGAGGAGCGGTCCGCCCGGTCCCTCGAGCGCGGTCGACGACCAGTGCGAGCGCATCAGCCGGGTCTCGCGCTTTGATGCACGCTCGATCGATTCGAGCTCAGCGAACGACGCTGCCATCTCAGCGGGCGTGAGATCTGCGCCTCCGGCGCCGTGCTTTCCCAGGTCGAAACCATCGGCGTAGCGGGCGGCGAGCCGCATGACCCTGGGTCCCTCGCCGCCGATCCAGATCGGCGGTCGGGGCCGCTGGGTCGGCTTGGGCGCGCAGACCGCGTCTTCAACGCGGTAATGCTTCCCGTGGTACGTCGCCCGCTCTTCGGTCCAGAGGCGTCTCGTGATCTCGAGCCCATCCCTGAGCTGCCCGACGCGCTCCCCGGGTGGCGGGAAGTCGTACCCGTACGCCCGGTATTCCTCCTCTTTCCACCCCGCGCCGATGCCGAACTCGAGGCGGCCTCCGGACATGTGGTCCACACCGGCAGCCATCTTCGCCTGGAGCGCTGGATTCCGGTACTGGACGGCGGCCACGAGGACGCCGAGACGGATCCGCGTGGTATCCCGCGAGAGCGCGGCGAGGAGCGTCCACGCCTCGAGGCAGTTTCGGTCCGGCGTCCCGCCGGTACCGCCGAAGAAGTGGTCGCTGACCCAGAACGAGCTGAAGCCAGATGCCTCGGCCGCTCGCGCCAGGTCCCGAATCTCCTCGTAGCTGAAGCCGGCCGCGGGCGACGCGATCACACCGAGCCGCATCGGACTCGGATGCTAGCCGTGCCGCTTCGCGATCACGTTCGCGACGTCGCGCCCCAGGCGGACGCTGTAGTTGGTGCCGCGATCCTCTGGATAGATCTGCGTGGTGTTCGCCACGAAGATCCCCCTCCGTGGGGTCTCGAACGGCAAGAGACGATGCCGATTGCCGACCCGCGGCACCGGCTGCGCGGCATCCTCGCGGAAGGCCCAGTACCGCAGCACGTCATCCGGAGTGAATGCCGGGTTCATGAGCTTGAGCGCGGCGAGGTAGTGCTGGAGCAAAGCCTCGGGCGCAAGGCGCGTCAGCGGATCGTCCGGCGCGACGTAATTTGACACATACAGGTAGCGCGCCGGATAACGCTTCGCCGGAACGAGGTTGGTGTGCTCGACCATCCCAAGAAACGGCACGTCCATATCGGCCACGTTCATCCAGTACACCTCGAGATAAGGACGCCGGAGCTCGAGCAGGAGGACGACCGCGGCCCGATACGTCCAGGCGTCGAGGCGCGCCCGGTAATCGGCGGGCCACTCGGCGAGCGAGGCGACCGACGTCGTCGGGGTCGTGATCAGGACAATGTCGGCGCGCAGCTCCCGACCCGCTTCCGCCGGAGTCGTTCCCGCAGCGTGACGGTACGCTCCCGGTGGCGCGCACCCCAGCACGAAGCCGTCCCCATCCGGTTGGACGGCAACTACCTCTCGATCGAGCTCGATCACGCCGCCGCGCTTGCGCAGATCGTCGGCGAGCGCGATACAGATCGCGCGGAACGAGCGGCGCGGATACCCAAGCCGTTCGCGGCCCGCGCTCGCGCCCTTCCCGCGGCGGAGCACAAATTTGGACCAGAGCCACGCGAGCGGAATGCGTTCGGCGTCGTCGCCGAACTTGCCGAGCATCAAGGGCAGCCACACAGTGCGCACCGCGTGCTCTCCGCACGTGCGACGCAACCACTCGAGTGCCCCTATGTCGTCCATGCGCTCCCAGTCGGTGCGTCCTACCAACCGTAGAACGACGAAACCGAGCCGGACGCGGTCGGCGAGCGGGAGCGGCGCGTAGCCGAGAAGGTCCCGCGGAGTTACGAACGGATAGACGTGACCGCGCGACCAGATACCGACCGAGGAGGGATGCCACTCGAGCTCGCCCGGAAGGAGCTCGTCGTGGAGCTCGATCATCTCGCGGTCGCTGGGAAAAAGATGGTGGTAGTAGCGCTCCAGCCATATCCCGGGCGCGACTTCGAACGCGCTCGCCTGTCCCGCGACGTCTGGCCAGCGCTCGACGAGCGTCACCGCGAACCCGCGTCGGGCAAGCTCTCTGCCCGCGACGAGACCGGTGACGCCGGCTCCGACGATGGCGATCCGTCGCGGCATCGCACCTAGGATGCGCGAGATGAGCCGCCGTCCGCAGATCTCGATGACGGCGGCGGTCGCCGTCGGCACGCTCTTCGTCCTCTCTCCGAATCTCCCGCTGAATCACGTTCCGAGCGAGGACGAGGGCGTCTTTCTCTACATCGCGCGCACGATCGCGGCGGGCGGCGTCCCCTATCGCGACGTCTGGGATCACAAACCGCCTGGCGTGTATCTCGTGACTATGCTCGCCGGGGCGAACGTGTGGGGCGTGTTCGCGCTGCAAGCGGTCGCGCTTGCGGCCGCGATCTGGCTTTCGTACCGAGCGCTCGCGCGCGGCGGCCTCGGTCCGTACGGCGCGATGTTCGGCACCCTCGCCTGGGTCGTCGCGGTCCCGCGGCTCTTCCTCGAGGACGGCCTGCAGACGAACTTCCCCGAGTTCTATGCGCTGCCGCTCCAGTTCGGAGCGCTCGGTCTGTTCGCCGAGGAGGAGGCGCGGCACGCGCCGACCTGGAGGACCGCGGCGCTGGGCGCGCTCGGTGCCGCGGCGGCCCTGCTGAAGCCGACTGTGATCGGGCTCTGGGTCGCGATCGCGGTCGTCCTGGTGTTCACGAGTGCGAGATCTGGGCGATGGCGGGACTTCCGCCGGCGGGGGCTGCTCATCGCCGGGCCCTTTCTCGGCGTCCTTTTGCTAGCGGTCGCCTGGCTCGCCGTCGCCGGAGCGCTCCCCGACGCGGTCGATCAGGTCCTGCGCTACAACGCGGCGTACTCCGTGTTCGCTAAACCGCTCGACCGGGCGGAGGCGATCGCGCTCGGCCTGCGGCTCACCCTGCCCTCGGGCCTGGTGCTCCTCGCGCTCGCCGGCTGGGTCACCGCGGTATCGGGGCCGCGACCGCCGATCGTTCTGCTGGCCGCGGTGGCGCTTCCGATCGAGCTGGTGTTCGCGTCGACCGGGCGGGCGTACCACTACTACTTCCTCCCGTGGCTTCCAGCGATGGGCGTGCTTGCGGGATACCTGTGCTGGACCTTTCTCACGCGGTTCGGACAGCGCTTTTCCTTCGTTGTGCTCTTGGTCTCCGTCTCGATGGCGATCGTTCCTGCGTTGCTCGTCGGGCGACTCATCGGGGTCCGCGACGACGGTGCCGTGAGGGAGGCGGCCACGTATATCGACTCCGCCACCACCGGCACCGACACGGTGCTGGTCTGGGGCTCGCGCGCCGAGGTCCTCCTGCTCGCGGACCGGCACTCGGCGACGCGTTTCGTCTATCAGTACGCGGCGCTCGCGACGCGAGGCTATGCGTCGCCAGCGCGCATCGACGAGCTGGTCGCGGACCTGGCACGCGAGAAGCCGGTCCTCATCATCGACGCATCGAAGGACAGCTTCGTCACACCGCCGCTCGATCGGGCCGGGTTCGCCGCGTGGACGTCGCCCGAGCCGCAGTACGCGTGGCTTCCCGAGACCTTACGCATCGTCGAGTTCGTCGAGGCGGATTACGAGCAGGTCGGGGTGCTCCGACAAAGTGGATGGCCGGTCTGGCGCCTCCGCTCGCGTTAAACGCGGCGAAGCGCGATGCGACGCTGCGCCGCGAAGAAGCGCGGAGCGAGGCGGATGAGGCCGTCATCGATCACATCCAGAACGCGGAGCGCCGCGACCGGTAGCGGGAGGTAGGGGACTCGCGCGCTGATGCCGCCGTTGTTGAAGTGGATGAAGAACTCCGAGAGGCTCGCCTGGGTTACCTCGAACATCGGATAGCGGCGCTTGAACTTCGCGAGGTCGTCGAAGAGCAGATTCGGGATCGCGCAGTTCGCGCTCCATGGATCTCTCGGATCGTTGCACGGACGGCTCGGATCGAACGGATCGGCCGACCAGTCATAGCCCTCGTGACCCGTGAGCCGCAGCGCCCACTCTGTCGTCTTGCCAAGGTTGCATTCCTGCACGAGTAGATGTCCTCCGGATCGCAGCACTCGCGCCGCCTGGCGCAGGAAACGGTCGGGGTAGGCGAGGTGGTGTATGACGTTGTTCGCGATCAGCACGTCGATGCTCGCGTCGGCGTAGGGCAGCTCCGTCGCGTCGACCACGCGCGCCACCCACGGATGCGGCTCGGCGTCGGTGAGCTCGAGTCGCCTAGCTTTCAGGAACCTCTCGCTGAAGCCCGCGCCGCATCCCACCTCGACCGCGAACGTCGTCGGACCCAGGTAGCGCTGCATCCAGGAGAAGCGCTTGCGCAGCGCATAACGCAGGTTGGCGCCGCGCCGGCGGTCGTATTCGGAGCGCGCGCGAGCGACGTCGCCGGTATGGGTGACGACCGGCATCAGGCGGGAAGTCGGCCCCAGAGGAGTCGGGCGAGGCCGAAGATCGCGAGGGCCAGTGCCGAAGACCAGGCGATGGCCGACACGAGGGGAGCTCCGAAGTCCGTACCCGAGAAGAACGCGTGGAAGAAGATCGCCGCGAAAGCGATGTAGCTCGTGCGATGGATCCACTGCCAGAGCGTGTTGTTCATATATTTGCGGAGCCAGCTCGTCACCGTGACCACGATGAGGATGTCGAACGCGAGCGTCCCAAGTCCGATCTGCCACCAGCCGTAGCTGACCTGGAAGGGCACCACGGCGTCGCGAAGCGCGATCTGGGCGGTCTTGTCAAGGACTAGCGTGACGATGTGGGCGATCACCAGCGGGATCCAAAGCGGCGTCGTGAAGTCGTGAAGCTTGCGGATCGCCCGGTTCGAGGCGAGGAAGTCCAGCACCGACGTGCGCAGGGCTTCTCCCGAGACCACCGAGATGCAGATCGCCGCGAAGGCCGTAAGACCCGTCGCGCGTGCCGCGAACCAGAAGGTGAGGTCGTCCAACGCTACGAACTATGCGTGAGCGTCACCTTCGGCACAGCGGTCACTTTCACCCCCGCCGTGAGCACTAGCGGACGCGCGGTGGGGACGGGCGTACGCGGGGTCGGGCTCGGGGTCCGTACGGTTGCCGCGGGCGTTGCCGTGGCCCTCGCGACCGGAGCGGCGGTCTTCGTTGGCGCTGCGGTACGGGTTGGCGACGGCGATGGCGTCGGGCTCGGCGTGGGGGAGGGTGTCGGGGACGGCGTCGGCTCGGGGGTCGCCGCGGCTTCGGGGTCCTTCACGACCGGCGGCTGCAGCGGCGCCTGCGGGTTGAAGGGATGCGCGAGGACGTAGCTCGACGAGCCGACCATGGTCAGCCCGGAGATCGCGATCGCGAGCAGGCGTAGAGCCCAGGCGGGCATCGCTCAGGCCATCTTGACGAACGGGACCCGCTCGTAGCTCTGGTCGAGCACTTCGCGCGCATCCACCAGAAGGTGCGAGGCGAGGATCTCTTGGTAGACCGAGCGGAAGTCGACCGCGAACTTCAGGTTCCCGCCGCTGTCGAGCGCGGAGAGGCTTGGCATCTGGCCGTAGACGCCGCCCTTCACACCGTCTCCGACGATGAACATGCTCGAGGCGGTGCCGTGATCCGTGCCGGCGCTCGCTGACTCCTGCGGACGGCGGCCGAACTCAGACCACGTCGCCACGAGGACACGATCCGCCATGCCGTACGCGGCGATGTCGTCGTGAAACGCGGTGACCGCCTGATCCACATAGGCCATGAGCTGGTCGTGGCGGTTGAGCTGCTGGTCGTGCGTGTCCCACCCACCGAGGGTGACATGGAGGATCTTCGCGCCCACGCCGGAGATCACGAGCTCCGCCGCGAGCTGCAACGCCGCGCCGAGCTGGTTCTTCGAGCTGTAGACGAGGCCGAGGTTGTCGTTGTACTTCGCCTTCGGAACGTAGCGCTCGCGCGCGGTCCGGAGACGTGCGACGGTGTCGCGCGCCGTGTACACGGACGTGTCAAAGAGCGCTCCGTAGATGCCCGGTGTGCCGTTGTAGACCGCGCCCATGACTCGGTCCGCGTCTTCGCCATTGAATTTGAAGCTGTTCTCGCCGTTCACGACGCTCAGGGTCGCCTGGAGATCGCGAAGGGCGCCCGGCATCTCGCTCGTCCCGCAGGCGCACCCGAGGAGTGGGTGGCCCTGCGAGTCGTAGTTCTTCGCGATGGTCTTGCCCAGCCAGCCATCCATCTGCTTGCGCGTCGCGTCCGCGGTCTCCCACACCCGGATCGAGTCGAAGTGCGAGAGCGAGGGCTTGGGATACCCGACACCGTTCACGATGGCGACCTTGCCCTGGTCGTAAAGGCCTTTGATCCCGCGCAGGTTGCGGTTGAGGCCAAGCGTGGTGTTCGCGAGTGGCAACGCCTGATCGATGGCCGCGGAGAGGCGCGGGCGGAGGCTGCGGAGGCGCGAGTCCTGCAGCGGCATCACCGTCTGCAGGCCGTCCGCTCCGCCGGCGAGCTGGATCATGACCAGGACCTTGTCGTTCATGACCCCGTCCTTCTTCGCGCTGTAGACGGCGCGAGCGAAGACGTCCGGCACCGCCGCGTACCCCGCCGCGAGGCCCGCCGCGCCCGCGGCGAAGACGAGCCCATTCTTCATGAACTCTCGCCGCGAGATCTTGTTGATGCCGGTCTCGAAGGCCATCGCTACACCTCTATTTCAGGTTGAACTCAGGAGAAGCCAGGAGGATGTACCAGCGCTTGCGGTCGTCCTTCGTGGCCGCAAGCTCGGTCGCGGTGCGTGGGCCGAGCACGCCATCGAGGAAGCGCTGGTCGGTGCCGGCCGACAGCGGGAGGGTGCGCGTCTGTCCGAGCACGGTCGTGACGTAGTTCGCGCGCTGCAACATCGTGTTCGAGGAGATCCAATACGCGTTCTCGCCCCAGCCGCCGACGCTCGGTGGGTCGAACAGCGTCTGCCCGAGCCCATTCGCGTTGGCGAGGATCGTTCGGGTCAGCGTCTGCGAGCCGACCGCCTTCGCGGCCGAGACCATGTACTCGGTCGGGGACTTCACCAGCGCCCGGTATGTCTCCGGGGCGGTGAACTCGGGGCTGAGGAGCATGTCGCGCACGAGTGCCCTGGTGTCGTAACCGGATCTGCGGTAACTCGAAGCGAGGCGGGCCACCCACGAACCGGAGGGCGAGGGCGTTGCGAAGTAAGTGAGCAGCTTGTTGACGATGAACGTCGCAGTGGCGTCCTGCGCGAGGATGCGCTCGATGACGGCTCGCGCGTCGAACGGTCCGATCCTTCCGAGCACCTGGAGGCTTCCTGTGAACGCGCGTGCCGGATCGAAGACGCCGGTCTTGAGAAGGTCGGCCTTCGGGGGATTCGAGGGCAGCGGCTTGTTCTGCTTCGCGAGCTGGGCGAGCTGCGCGTCGACCATCGCCTGCGTGCGTGGCTGGCGCCATCCCGCGAGCGCCTTGGCCGCCGCCTTGACGTCATCCTCGGTGTAGTTGCCCACACCCATCGTGAAGAGCTCGAGCAGCTCACGGGAGAAGTTCTCGTTCGGCGACTCGCCCGTTGAGGTGAGGAGGTCGAGGTAACGCAGCATCGCGGGATCGGTCGTGACCTGGAACAGCATGTCGCCGAGCTTGCCGAGCGACATACGCCGCCAGGAGAGGTTCTGCCAGTACATGAATGGCGAGTTGAGCCCGACCTTGCGGTAGTCGCTCGTGAAGTGGCCGTGCCAGAAGAGCGTGAGCGCCTCGGCGAACGGTGTCGGTGACTTGACCATCCAATCGACCCACCAGGTCTGCAGGTCGCTGAGCTTCACGGCGGCCCCGTTCGTCGCGTTCTCCGCGCCGGCCAAGGCCGGCGGCTCCGCCAAAGGCGTGTCCACGAGGCGCGCGACCGTCTTCTGATAACCCTCGGTCATCGCCCGATCGAGCTCTGCGGCGCTCACGCCGATCGTCGTGCGGCGGAGAAGCTGCGCGACCCTCGCGCTCTCTCTGTCGAGCGGCGCGACCCAGTCGAGCCCGATCCCGGTGTCGGGCGGGGTGATACCGGTCACGGGCTCCTGCCGTATGATCGGCGCTCTCGTCGGGGCGACCGTCGGTGCGGTTCTGGGAGCGGCGGCCGGGGCAGGGTCGGGCATCGGCTCGGGCGAGGGCATCTCTATCGGGTCGGTGGGATCCATCGTCGGCGCGCCCATGCCCGTCTCGTCCGGATCCATGGCAGCTACTTCGGCGGTGCCCGCGATGCGGCCGAGATCCCGGAGTCCCAGGAGACGGGCCGTCGCGACGCCGGCGGCCGCGGCGAGCGCGGTCACGAGCACCGTCCGGCGGGTCGGGCCCGCAGCGGACGGGGCGTTCTTCCCCATCGACCTACACAACGGGAAGCAGAAGCGAACGGTGCAGCGGTGAAGGGGCCTACACCTCTCGGACCCCCGTATGCCCCTGTCAGTAGGGTTTCGTCGTGACAAGCCGTTCCCTTTGGCGACATGCCCGACTTCTTCCCGCTAGGCGATTACAGCTGGCTCGTGATCTCCCACTCGTTCGGGACGACGTGGACCCACGTCTGGCCCTGGTCGAAGAGGATCCGCTCGCCCGCCGAGTTCTTGAACGTGAAGAGGTCGTTATCGCTCGCGCGCGACCAGGTGCCTTCCTGACGCAGCCCGTCGCGGAAGATCGTCGCCTGGCCGGACCCGGTGAGACGCATGTCGTGCGCGTGCGAGCCCGCCGCGTCGACGATCTGCGGAACTTCCCAGATCTCGGTGTAGATGATCACCACGTTCGACGCCGCCACCGGCTGGTTGTTGACGCCGTCGACGTCGCGCACGGCCTTGCTCGCGCTGTTCTGCCAGCGCCCGTACGTCCGCGTCTTCGCGTCGTACTTGTACTGGACGCGTGAGCTGTCCTCGCGGTACGGGATCGTGATGTCCGTCGCCGCCGTAGCCGCGCTCATGCCGGCGATCGTCGGCGCGTGATCGGGATCGGCGAGGAACCCCCACGAGGGGACCTGCTGCGGACGGTCGCCACCCTTCGCGGCCAGCGCCTGGCGCATCGCGGCAGCGCTCGTGAACATGTCGTACGGTCCCGGGCGGAAGTTCACGCGGTAGTAGCCGCTCGTGTAGTCGGCCGAGAGATCGATGTACTTCCCGTCCTTGGCATCGTTCTGGATGAGCGGCTTCTCGTACGTGGACGTTCCCGAGTACACGAGCGCCCCTCGGACCATCGGCGTCAGCGAGCGGTCCGCCAGGCGCGCGCTGCGGATGTTCCCGATCGTCTGCGCGTCCTGCGATTGGTAGACGGCGGCGAGCCGCGTAACGAATCCCTCGACGAGTATCTCGAAGACCATGTCGGCCTGCGTGATGCCGTAATGCGGCCGCGCCGCCGGGACGTTGTCGATCTTCACGACCAGGGGACGCTTGTCGACCGCGCCGACCTTCAGAGGCTTCCCGGTGAGCGGCCAGCAATCGTTGCAGGGTGCGGCCGGGTCGGGGGTCGCTTCCGGCGTCGGTACGGGTGCCGCCACGGGTGTCGCCGTCGCTACGGCCTCGAGCGAGGGCTCAGGCGATGGGCTCGGAGTGGCGACCGGCGCGGTGCAGCCGGCGAGGAAAACCACGAGCGTGATCGCGGCGATCCACGCCGCACCCTTCCTCATCCGGCAATCACTCTACCGGTCGCAGCGACGTTCTCCTAGACACGACCGATGCCCCGCTCGCCCGGCGTCCTTCGTGCCAGAGCCACTTTTCGAGCTGTCGCAGCGCTTGGGCAAGACGCTCGTGGCGCGCCGCTCCGGCGGGGAGGAGGTAGATGCCCTTCATCGTCGCCACGATCAGTGCCGCCGCATCGTTCACGTCGAGCTTGGGGTCGACGGAACCGTCTTTTTGCGCGCGCCGAAGGAGGCCGCGCAACGTCGCATGCCAGACCTGATCGGTCTCATGGATGATCGCAGCGATCCCCTTGTCTCGCGCGGCGCGCAGCGCGAGCTCGCCCATCACCGCGAAGAGCTCCGGCTCCTGACGACTGAGACGGCGGAGGCCATCGAAGTGCGAACGGAGCAGGTCCGTCGGTCGGTCTCCCGCGGAGAGCGTCGCGCGAAAACGGCCAAGAGCGTGCTCGACGACGCCCCTGACCAGCGCCTCCTTCGTCGGGAAGTAGTAGTGGAGCGTCGCGATGTTCAGTCCGACCGCTCCGGCCACGTCGCGCGTACGGAGGCCCTCGAACCCGCGCTCGGCCAAGAGCCGGTAGGCAGCGGATACCAGCTCGTCGCGTCGGGGCTCGGCGGTCTTACGCCGTCGTGCTTGACTTTCCATCAATCAGATGATTGAATCACTTTCGAGCTCGTGTTGGGGAGGTCTCGGATGGCGAACACGATAACGGCGAGTCCCTCGCACGACCGGCCGGTGCCGGTTGCGATGCTGTTCGGGCCGCTGGCTCGGATCTTCAATCCGCTGTTCGTGCGACTCGCCGGAAGCGCGTACATCCCGCTCTACGCGATCATCCGCCACCGCGGCCGCCGCTCGGGACGGCTCTATGCGACACCGGTGGCTGTAGGGCATACGCCCGACGCGCTTGTCGTCCCATTGCCGTTCGGCGCGGACGCGGACTGGTGCCGCAACGTACGGACCGCCGGTGGATGCGTCATGCGGTGGAAGGGCCAGGAGCATCAGATGATCGACCCGGAGATCATCGAGGACGCAGGACTGGCGGCGTTCAACAGGTTGGAGCGCTGGGCCGCTCGCAAGCTCGGCATCAGGCGGTTCCTGCGGTTGCGTTTTGCGAATCAGGTCTAAGACCCAAAGTGTGATCTTCGCGACAGAACACGATTGCGTGGGTTGACCCGGTCGAAATAGCCCCCGCGTCTTCGTTGTTCCCGTAGCGAACCACAGGAGGTCGCGCCTTGTCCCAACCCCTTCGTAACCCGTGGCCGGCGCTGCTCATCGTCTGCCTGGGCTTCTTCATGATCATGCTCGACACGACGATCGTGTATGTGGCGACGCCGAGCATCCTTACCAGCCTGCAGACCTCGCTCGACTCGGTCCTCTGGGTCTTCAACGGATACCTCCTTGCGTACGCCGTTCTTCTCATCACCGCGGGACGCCTCGGCGACCTCTTCGGCCCGCGCAACCTCTTCGCGGCAGGCCTCGTGGTCTTCACTGCGGCGTCGGTGCTCTGCGGTCTCTCGCAGGACGCGGGTCAGCTCATCGCCGCTCGTGTCGTCCAAGGGGTCGGCGGAGCGCTGCTCGCGCCGCAGTCCCTCGCGATCCTCACCTCGATATTCCCGCGCGAGCGCATGGGCGCCGCGCTTGGCTTCTGGGGCGCGGTCATCGGCGTTTCCACGATCGCCGGCCCGACCCTCGGTGGGCTCATCGTCACGAACTTCGACTGGCGCTGGATCTTCTTCGTGAACGTTCCGATCGGCATCGTGGCGCTCGTTGGCGCATTCCTGATCGTCCCGGATGTTCGTCCCGGGCGGATGCACCGCTTCGACCTCGTCGGTGTCGCGCTCTCAGGAGTCGCGCTCCTCGCGATCGTGTACGCGCTCATCGAAGGCCAGCGCTACGACTGGGGGACGATCACCGGCGCCGTCTCGATCCCGCTGATCCTCGCGGCAGGCGTCGTGCTCTTCGCCGCTTTCCTGGCCTGGGAGCGTTCGCAGGCGGAGCCCCTGGTGCCGCTGCGCCTCTTCAACCACCGCAACTTCTCGCTCATGAACGGGACGTCGCTCGCCGTTGCGTTCGCGATGCAGGGGATCTTCCTGCCGTTCACGATCTACCTGCAATCGGTTCGCGGCATGTCCGCCCTCGAGGCCGGCCTCGCGGTCGCGCCGCTGTCGCTCGTCTCGATGTTCGTCGCGCCGTTCTCCGGCCGCCTCGCGGACCGTTTCGGTGGGAAGTACTTCCTCATGGCCGGACTCGTTCTCTTCGCCACAGGCACAGGCCTGCTCTTCGTGCTGGCGTCACTTGACTCGACCTGGCAGACGTTCGTCGCGCCGCTGATGGTCGCCGGCCTAGGCATGGGCTGCGTCTTCGCGCCCATGACCGCCGTAGCGATGAAAGACGTCGCGACGCGCGACACAGGCGCCGCGTCGGGCGTGTTCAACACGATGCGTCAGCTCGGCGCCGTCGTCGGCAGCGCGGTGATCGGGGCGGTCCTGCAGGCGCAGCTCGCGATCGACCTGCCCGCTCAAGCCGCCGCGAAGTCCGCGCAGCTGCCGCCCCAGTTCCGCGACCAGTTCGTGAATGGGTTCGCCCTGGCCTCGCGCTCGGGGTTCCAGGTCGGCGTTGGTCAGAGCGGGGGAGCGCAGCTTCCGCCGAACGTTCCGGCTGAGACCGTCGCGCAGATCCAGCAGATCGCGCGCGACGTCTTCGAGAACGCCTTCATCCTGGCGATGCACCCCACCGCTGTTGTCGCGATCGTCGTGCTCGCGCTCGCCGCGGCGAGCTGCGTGTTCATCGTGAGCGGCCGGCGGACCGCGTCCGAAGTGTCGGCGCGCGTCATGGCAGCGGCAGCGGACTAAGACTCGGTCGCCGGGCCTTGCCTCGGCGAGCGCGCGTCGGTGGTGCTATACCGCCGCGTGGTCCACACCCTGGGGAGGTC
>MNEO01000071.1 GCA_001917735.1 Chloroflexi bacterium 13_1_40CM_68_21 | reverse complement strand
ATGGGTCTGAATGGCCAGCAGTGGCTCTCCTGGTTCTACTACGGCGGCGGCTTCGAGCTCTACCAGGACCTCGTTCAGCGGAAGCTCAAGCTCAACGTCGTCTCGTTCCTCCACATGCCCATGCAGTGCCAGCCGCTCGGCTGGTTCAAGGACGAGATCAAGTCGCCCGACGACTTCAAGGGCATGAAGTTCCGAACGGTCGGACTCGCGACAGGCGTCTACCAGGGAATGGGCGCGAGCGTCATCTCGGTGCCCGGAGCCGAGGTCGCCTCGGCTCTCGACCGCGGGACGATCGACGCGGCGGAGTTCAACAACACCACCTCGGACATCGCCTACGGAATGCCGGACGTGCGTAAGGTCATGATGGCGCAGTCGTACCATCAGCCTGGCGAAGCGCTCCTGATCGACATCAACAAGGCCCGGTGGGACGCGCTCCCCAAGGATCTGCAAGCCATCGTGAAGTACTCGATCTACGCCCAATCCGCGGACGGCGAGTGGAAGCAGATCTCCAAGAACGCCGACGACTACGCGAAGCTCGTCAGCCGGGGCATCAAGATCGTCCAAACACCGAAGTCGGTGCTCGAGGCCCAGCTGAAGGCGTGGGACAACATCCTCGCGAACGAATCGAAAGACAATCCGGAATTCGCGAAGATCGTCGACTCGCAGAAGAAGTGGGCCCAGAAGGTCTATCCGTGGACCGAGAAGATCAACATCCCAACGCCTGATCCCGTGTCCTACAACTGGTTCCTCAAGAAGTAGCGGCGAGCAAGCGGGCGGACGCATATCCTGACGAGGTCCTGGGTCAACCCAGGGCCTCGTCGCGTGTTGGGGGAAAGATCGCCATGGAGCAGTTCCTCTTCCGCATTGACAGGCTGAGCGCCTGGAGCGGAAAGGCGGTCTCCTGGCTCATCGTCGTGAGCACCGCCCTCATCTCGTACGACGTCCTCATGCGCTACCTGAGCAAGGCGCCGTTCGCGGATTTCATTCACGCGATCTGGTTCACCTACAACTACTCGTTCGATATGTCGTACTACCTCTACGCGATCCTCTTCATGATCGGCGGCGCATACACGCTCTCCCGTGCGCAGCACGTTCGGGGTGACGTCTTCTACCGGCTGTGGCCGGTGAAGGTACAGGGTGCGGTCGACCTGGTTCTGTACCTCTTCGCGTTCTTTCCCGGCATATTGGCGCTCGTCTCGGTCGGCGCCCAGTGGGCCGCGGTGTCCTGGTCGATCGGCGAGCGATCGTCAACGTCGTTCGTCGCGCCAGCGATCTACCCGTTGAAGGCCGTGATCCCTCTGGCCGCGCTCTTCATAGGGATCCAGGGGGTGGCCGAGACGATCCGCGCGTTCCAAGCGCTGCGGACCGGAGTGTGGCCGCCGCGGCTCTCCGATGTGGAGGAGACCGAGACCATCCTCGCGCGCCAGAGTGAGGTCTAGCCGATGAGCCCCGAGGCCCTCGGCCTGGTGATGATCCTGCTCATGGTCGTAGCGATCCTCATCGGCTTTCCCACAGCGTTCACGCTCATGTCGCTCGGCGTGACGTTCGGCTTTCTCGGGATGGGATTCAACGTCTTCGATCTCGTCGTCCTGCGGACGTTCTTCGTCATGCAGAACGAGGTCCTTGTCGCGATCCCGCTCTTCCTCTTCATGGGCTACCTCATCGAGCGGGCGGGAATCCTCGACGAGCTGTTCCACGCGGTCCGGGTCATGTTCGGCTGGCTGCCGGGTTCCCTGGCCGTCGCGACCCTCGCGACCGGCACCGTGTTCGCCACCGCGACAGGCATTGTCGGAGCATCGGTGACGCTCCTGAGCCTCCTAGCCTTCCCGCAGATGATGAAGGCGAAATACGAGAAGACCTTCTCGGCTGGCGCGATCGCCGCGTCGGGTACGCTCGGCATCCTCATCCCGCCGAGCGTTCTGCTCATCCTCTACGGGTTCGTCGCCGGCGTGTCCGTGCCGCGGCTTTACGCCGGAGCTTTCCTGCCGGGCTTCTCCCTCGCCGGCCTCTATCTCGGCTACATCGTCGCTCGCGCGATCGTTCGGCCCCAGGACGCGCCGAAGGTTCCGAAGGAGCTGCGCGAGAAGCTCCCGCCGAGCGAGACCCTCCTGCTCATCCTTCGCGGATTCGTACCGATCACGGCGCTCATCCTCTTCGTCATGGGCGCGATCTTCCTCGGCCTCGCCACGCCATCCGAGGGAGCGGCGGTCGGGGCGCTCGGAGGCCTCCTCCTCGCCGCGGGGCACCGCCGGCTCTCTCTGCCGATGGTGAGAGAGTCGGTGTTCCTGACGGTGCGCGCGGCGGCGATGGTGGGCTGGCTCCTCGTTGGCTCGAGCATCTTCGCGGCGGTGTTCGCCCGACTCGGCGGCTCGGCGGTCATCAGCACATTCGTCAACGGTCTCAACCTGAGTCCCGAGGGGTTCTTCTGGGTGGCGCAGCTCCTCATCTTCGTTCTGGGCTGGCCGCTCGAGTGGACCGAGATCACGATCATCTTCATGCCGCTCTTCCTCCCGCTTCTTGCCCAATTCCACCAGAGGTTTCCCGACAACATCGCGACGGACCCGTTCTTTTTCGGGATCATGGCCGCGTTGAACCAGCAGACCTCTTTTCTCTCGCCGCCGGTGGCAATGTCCGCCTTCTACATGAAGGGTGTCGTCGGGAGGGCGATCACGCTCAACCAGATCTTCATCGGTATGTATCCGTTCATGGCGATCCAGCTCGTCGCGATGGGCGTCCTCTGGCTGGTGCCGTGGCTCGCATACGGTCCGGCCGATGCGGTCTTCGGGGCTTCGTTCCGTTAGATCCGCGGCAGGTCCGTGAAGAGGTTTTCGATGACCGTCCGCAGATCGGCCCGCTGCCGGCGTGCGGCGGCGGCGAAGATAAGGGTCAGGAGCACGGCGCCGGCGATCGCGACGACGAGCTCTTCGATGGAGACGATCGTGTCCGGTGGGCGCAACGCGATACCGATCGCCACGACAAAGTAGAGGCCGAAGAAGACCGCGATAAGCGCGCGCGTCCGCATCGGGAGCCCGAGGCTGACCTCGATCCGGGTGCCTCCGCGTTGCCCGATGACGCGCCCGAACGCATGCACCGCCCGTTGCTGGCGCTCCCAGATCTCGAAGCCGTCCTCGCCGACATGCCCGACGTACTCGTTCTGCGTCTTCAAGATGCCGAGCACACGCTGCCGTTTGCGGTTGATCGCACCCGAAACGCGAGTGAGCGCGGCGTCGGGTGCGATGGCGACTTCGAGCACGAGGTCCGGCTCCACGAGAGCGCGAACGCTACACTTCGAACCGCGGCGTCATTCACGGGGTGTAGCGCAGCTTGGTAGCGCGTTTGGTTCGGGACCAAAAGGCCGCCGGTTCAAGTCCGGCCACCCCGACAGAAACACCGAGCGACTCGCGGACTGCGCGACGCCTTCTTTTCGGACTACTTGAACCTCGCTACCCTCGCGAGGAATGATGCACCGGCCTCTTCGGGAAGGAGCTGTCGAACTGCGACCTCGTGTGCGCCCGACCAGGTCGGTAGATTCCTGAGGTCCGCGTCGCTACGCTCTATGGCGGGTTCGCCGCCAGGGGCTGTGTCGGTCTCACGCTCGCTCACTGCGTTCACTCGCGAGACCGCAGCCCGCGAGCGGCGTAACCGCTCGCGGGGCTGTAGCTCAGTGGACCAGAGCGCCGCCGTCCTAAGGCGGGCGTCGGGAGTTCGATTCTCCCCAGCCCCCAGGCCTCGACGGCGATGGCTCACACTTTTCCCATGAGTGCCTCGGCCGCAGCTCCTCGGAGACGGATCCAGCACTCCCTCGTCCTCCTCATACCCGCGGTTCTTTTCGGGCTTCTCGTCACCCTCCAGTGGCGCACGCAGACCGAGCGGAGCGAGCTCACGGTCCGCTACAACACGCCGCTCATCGACGCCGCGTACGCGCTCCAGAACGAACAGAACGACCTCAAGGCGCAGCTCGCGGTGCTTCGCGCGCGCCTCGATGAGATCCAGCGCAACGCCTCGACGCAGAGCGGCGCGGCCAAGGAGCTCCAAGCCCGGATCGACGAGCTCAAGGCCAGCGCCGGGCTCACCCCGCTGTCCGGCGACGGCGTCATGATCCAGCTGGACGACGCCCGGAACGTGAGCGTCACGTCCCGCGACATCGACAAGTCCATTTGCCACGCGACCGATCTCACCGACATCATCAACACCGCCTGGAAGGGCGGCGCCCAGGCCATTGCCGTGAACGACGAGCGGGTCGTGAGCTCGTCGAGCGTGTACTGCGTCGGCTCGACGATCATGGTGAACGGGACGCTCATGTCCCCGCCGTTCAACGTCGCGGTCATCGGGTCGCAGAACGCGCTGCTCGGCGCCTTCGACGATCCGCAACAGCTTCAGGACATCAAACAGCGTCGCGACGTGCAGGGACTCGGTTTCCACGTCACCCGCGCCGGTGCGATCCACGTCCCGGCATACAGCGGTCCGCTCAACGTGCGTTACGCGGTGCCTCGTTAAGTGCGCACGAACAACGGCGCGATCTGGGCGGCGATCATCGCGCTCTTCCTCGGCGTGGCGGTCGTCACGCAGTTCCGCTCGCAGGATGTCTACTCCCGGAGCCTGAACCTCGAGACGCCATCGTCGCTCACGACGCTCATCGCCAATCTGTCGGAGACGAACAACGAGCTGCGGAACGAGATCTCCGACCTGCGGCGCGCCGTCATCGACGCGCAGGACTCGGTCTCGAGCGGCAGGGGGTCGCTCACGGAGGGCCAGAGGCAGGTCGCGCAGCTGCGTGTGTTCAGCGCGCAGAGCGCCGTCTCCGGTCCGGGCGTCGCGATCAAGGTCGATGGCGCGTTCGACGAGCGAGCGCTCTCCGACCTCGTGAACGAGCTGCGCAACGCCGGCGCTGAAGCGATCTCGGTCAACAATCTTCGCGTCGGACCTCGCAGCTATTTCGCCGCCACGACTGACCGCTCAATCGCGGTCGACGGTCATCAGTTGCGCGGTCCCTGGATGGTCCGCGCCGTCGGCGCACCGGACGTCGTCTACGTCGCGATGACGCGCACCGGCGGGATCATCGGACAGTTCGAGCTCATCTACCGGAACACAGGGTTCGCGGTCTCCAAAGAGACCGTTTTGGACCTGCCCGCGCTCGTAAGCGCGTTCAAATAGGGCGTCGCCGCCTTTAGACTTCGCGGCCATGACGCAAGCCCGCGCCAAGGGGCCTGTGCCGTTCTTTCTCGACGACGTCGTCGTTCTGCGTAAGCCGCATCCGTGCGGCGGCGATACGTGGCGCGTCGTCCGGATCGGGGCCGACATCGGCCTTCGCTGCGCGATGTGCGGGCGGCGTGTGCTCGTCGGGCGGCGCGATCTCGAAAAGGACATGAAGCGGTTCGCCGAGCGCGGGCCGCTCGCCCCGGCCGACTAGGGGCGCGTTGACCGGGGCCAGCCTCGCCGCGGCTGAGCGCGGCATCCTGCGCAATCGCGCGTTTCTCGCGATCTGGGCCGCCCAGATCCTCTCGCAGGTCGCCGCGAACGCGGTCACCAGCGCGCTGATCATCCTGGTTGCGGAGATCACGCACTCGAACACGTCGTCGTCGTTCTTGATCCTGCTCGCGATCATCCCGGCGGTGCTCTTCGGGATTGCCGGCGGCATCATCGTGGACCGCACCGATCGCCGGCTCATGCTCATCGTTACGAATCTGTTGCGCGCCGCCTCGATCGTTCCGCTGCTGCTCTTCGGCACGAGCCTCACGGTCGCGTACGTCGTGAACTTTCTCGTGGCGACGGTGACGATCTTCTTCGTGCCCGCCGAAGCCGCGATGATCCCGACCCTCGTACGGAAGCGCGACCTCATGGCCGCGAACTCGCTCTTCACGTTCACCTTCAACGGAGCGTTCCTCGTCGGATTCATCATCCTCGCGCCGATCATCGTCAGCCTCTACGGCTACGAGCTGCTCTGGGTTGTGATCGCCTTCATGTTCGCCGCAGCGTCGATCCTCTGTGCGACGTTGCCGAAGGCCCCGCCGGCGCGCGAGCACCTATCCCGTCGCGTTGCGGAGATGGCCGTCCAGCAGACCCGAAGCGGCATGGCCGAGGCGTTCCACTACCTGAGGGCTGCCCCGGTCGTGTCGTGGTCGCTCATCTACATCGCGCTGACGTACACGCTCGTCGCGGTCGCCGGCGCCCTCGCTCCCGGCTTCGTTCGCGAGGTCCTTCGCGTGGGCGAGCGCAACGTGGTCATCATCGTCGCGCCCGCCGGGATCGGCGTCATCGCCGGTCTGGGCTTCCTCAACCTGATCGGCGCGCGCTGGCCGAGGCCGAACGCGATCGGCACGGGCCTCATCCTGGCGGTATCGGCGTTGCTGTTCCTCGCCGGCGCGCGTCCGCTCACCGAGGTCTTCGCGAGCGTCGGCTCGCCCGGTCTAGGCGCCGCGTTCCCAGCCTTCGCGGCGATCGTCTCGGGGACGGCGTTCGTTTTCGGCATCTCGTACGCGTTCATCACCGTGCCGGCGATGACCCTGCTTCAGGAGGAGCTACGCGACGACATCCGCGGCCGCGTCTTCGGCGTGCTCAACATGCTGATCTCGATCTTCAGCCTGCTGCCCTTGCTCATCGTCGGGCCGATCGCGGACGTGTGGGGCGTCGCACCCGTCTTCGTCGGCTTCGCGGCGCTTGTTGCGGTGGTATGGATTGGTGGCAGATCGACACGCGAGCGGCGTCCTGGGGGACGGGGGGCGAAGCCCCCCGCCGGTAGACTCGCTAGCGAGTGACCTCCGCCCGCGCGACCTTCTTCCTCTACCTCGGCCAGCGGAAGACCCAGCTAGCGATCGGCATCGTTTGCGCCGCCGCGACCGCGCTGGCCGGTGTGATCCCGCCGCGCTTCATCGGCGCCATCATCGATGCGCTCCAGCAGGGAACGACCTTCCAGACGGTCGTCCTGCTCGCGCTCGCCTCGGTCGCGTTCAGCGCGGCTGACGCGGTGTTCCGCGGCATCGCGCGGTACCTGCTGCTCAATACGGCGCGGCAGGCCGAGTACCAGATGCGCAACGACCTCTTCGCGCACCTGCAGGAGCTGCATCTCGCGTACTTCCAGCACCAGCGGATCGGGGACCTGATGGCGCGCTTGACGAACGACCTCACGGCGGTCCGTCAGATGCTCGGGCCGGCGCTGATGCAGGGCTCGTTCACGATCATGACCTTCGTCTTCGCGGTGCTGTCGATGCTCGGCGTCTCCGTGAAGCTGACGGTCATCTCGATGATCCTGATGCCGGTCGCTTCGCTCGCGTTCTGGTATGTGGGTCGTAAGGTCCACGTCCGCTTCGAACGCCTACAGGCGAAATTCGGCGACCTCTCCACCAAAGCCCAGGAGAACTTTTCCGGCATCCGCGTGGTGAAGGCATTCAGTCAGGAAGAGCCAGAAGCGCGGGACTTCGCGCGAGTCAACCGGGAGTACGTCGGGCGGGCGATCGAGCTCACTTCGGTGCAGGGCCTGATCTGGCCGACGATGTCGTTCGTCCTCGGCCTCGCCGTGCTCTCGGTGCTCTACATCGGAGGTCAGGACGCGATCCGTGGCGAGCTGACGCTCGGCCAGCTCGTCCAGTTCGTCGCGTACCTGTACCTCTTGTCGTGGCCGGTCATCGCCATCGGCTGGATCTCGAACATGTTCCAGGCGGGGTGGGCCTCGCTCATGCGGCTCCAGGAGATCTTCGATGCCAAGCCGGCCATCGCCGATCCGATGGACCCCGTGACGTCACCGATCAAGGGCGAAGTCGAGCTGCGCGGCGTGAGCTTCGCGTACGGGCAGACCATCGTCCTGCACGACGTGTCCTTCAAGGTGCCGGCGGGCGGCTCCCTCGCGATCGTCGGCCCGACGGGCTCGGGAAAATCGACTCTCGTGAATCTCATTCCGCGGCTCTTCGACGTCCAGCAGGGTGAGGTCCTCATCGACGGCATCAACGTGCGGCGATACCCGCTGCAGCAGCTGCGACGCTCGGTCGGCTACGTTCCCCAGGAGACTTTCTTGTTCTCGGTCCCGCTGCGTGAGAACGTGGGCTTCGGCCTCGACCACGCGCTCAGCGAGGAGCAGATCGAATGGGCGGGCGACGTGTCGCAGCTCAACAAGGACGTTGAGGACTTTCCCGCGCGATACGACACGATGATCGGCGAGCGCGGTGTGACGTTGTCCGGGGGACAGAAGCAGCGGACGGCGATCGCGCGGGCGGTCGCGAAGGACCCCCGAGTACTGATCCTCGACGACGCCCTCTCCGCGGTGGACACATACACCGAGGCGGAAATCCTCCGACGGCTGCGGGGCGTGATGCGCGAACGGACGAGCATCGTCGTCGCGCACCGCATCTCTACGGTCAAAGACGCGGACGAGATCCTCGTACTCGACGACGGCCGCATCGCCGAACGCGGTGCCCATCGCGACCTGCTGGAGCGGAACGGCCTCTACGCCCAGATGTACCGGCGCCAGCTCATCGAGGAAGAGCTCGAGGTGGACGAGGAGCGCGAGGAGCACGAAAAGCGCGTCAAGCAGGCGTCTTCGGACGATGACGCACCACGGCGTGTCACGCGTCTGGGCGACATGGGCCCTGAGGGCGCCTGATGGCTCAGCACGGCGGCGGAGGAGGCGGCGGGGCCGCGACCGGGTTCTTCCAGGAGGACGAGATCCTCGGCAAGGCCTACGACGCGCGTCTCATGCGGCGGCTGCTCGGCTATCTGCGCCCCTACCGCGGTCTGGTGATCCTCGCCCTCGTGATCCTCCTCGGGCTCTCCTTCGCCGACGTCGCTCCGCCGGTCATCGCGAAGTTCATCATCGACAACGCCATCGCACCCGCGGTGAGCGGCCAAATCTCGCCGGAGGAGGGCTTCGCGCGGCTCGCCCCGTTCGGCGCGCTCTACATCGCGGTCCTCGTGGCGTCATCTCTGTTCCGGTACGGGCAGAGCATGCTGGCGTCCTACGTCGGTCAGAACGCGATGTACGACCTGCGGGTCGGGTTGTTCAGCCACCTGGAGGGTCTCTCGCTCACCTTCTTCGACCGTAACCCCGTCGGCCGGCTGATGACGCGGATCACGAACGACATCGACGCGCTCACCGACATGGTCACGCAGGGGGTGGTCGCGATCTTCGGCGATGTCTTAGTGATCGTCGTCATCGCGATCGTCCTGGTCATCCTCGACTGGCGGCTCGCGCTCGTGACCTTCGGCTCCGTGCCGATCCTGGTCGCGATGACCGCCTACTTCCGCCGCATGATGCGCGAGTCGTTCCGCGCGATCCGCATCCGGCTGGCGCGGGTCAACGCCTACCTCAACGAGAACATCAGCGGCATGTCGATCCTGCAGCTCTTCACTCGCGAGTCGCGCTCCTTCAAGGACTTCGACGCGCTGAACACCGACCTGCTCCAGGCCAACCAGGGCGGCATCCGCGCGATGGCGCTCTTCATCCCGTCCGTGAACTTCACCCGCGCTGGGACCAGCGCGGCGATCTTCATCGCGGCGAGCTACTGGATCGTCGGAGGACAGCTCACCATCGGCACGCTGCTCGCGTTCTGGCAGCTCGTCGAGCGGTTCTTCGCGCCGATCCAGGACCTGTCCGAGAAGTACAACATCATGCAGGCCGCGATGGCCTCGAGCGAGCGCGTCTTCCGGCTCATGGACACCGAGCCGACCATCGTCGATCCGCCGCAGCCCCGTGCGCTCGCGCACGTCCGGGGCGAAGTCCGCTTCGACAACGTGAGCTTCGCCTACAACGAGGGCGATTGGGTGCTCCGCGACGTGAACTTCACGATCTCGGCGGGAGAGAGCGTGGCCATCGTCGGCGCGACCGGGGCGGGGAAGACCTCGATCATCAGCCTCATCTCGCGCTTCTATGACGTGCAGAAGGGCCGCATCCTCCTCGATGGTGTCGACTTGCGCGAGCTGCGACAGATGGACGTCCGCCGCCACGTGGGCGTGGTCCTTCAAGATCCGTTCATCTTCGCCGGAACGATCGCCTCGAACATCCGCCTGAGCAATGCCGCGATCACGGACCAGCACGTGCGCTCCGCCGCGACGTTCGTGAATGCCGACAAATTCATCGAACGGCTTCCGCAGGGCTACGACACCCTTGTCACCGAACGCGGATCCACGCTCTCGGTGGGCCAGAAGCAGCTCCTGGCGTTCGCGCGCGCGATCGCGTTCAACCCCGAGATCCTGCTCGTGCTGGATGAGGCCACGAGCTCGGTGGATACCGAGACCGAGCACCTGATCCAGGACGCGCTCGCGAAGCTCATGGTCGGGCGGACTTCGATCATCATCGCGCACCGGCTCTCGACGATCCAGAACGTCGACCGGATCGTCGTCCTCCACAAGGGCCGCGTGGTTGAGATGGGCACGCACCGCGATCTGCTCGCCCAACG
>MNEO01000012.1 GCA_001917735.1 Chloroflexi bacterium 13_1_40CM_68_21 | reverse complement strand
GACCCCACGGTGAATAAGCTCGAGAAGCGCGCGGCCGACGCGGTCGGCAAGGAGGCGGCGCTCTATGTCGCGAGCGGGATGCTCGGGAACCTGTGTGGCGTCCTGTCCCAGACCGAGCGGGGCGACGAGGTCATCCTCGGTGATCTCGCGCACATCTACCAGAACGAGATGGGCGCGTCCTTTGTCCTCGGGTCGTTGCAGCCGCGCCTCGTCCCGAATCGCGATGGACTGCCCGCGCTCGAGGACATCGAGGCGGCGATCCGTCCGCAGGGCATGTTCCCCCGTACGTCGCTCGTCTGCCTGGAGAACTCGCACAACAACTGCGGCGGGTCGGTCATCACCGCGGCCCAGACACGGGAGGTGGCCGAGCTGGCACATCGTTGTGGGATGCGCGTCCATCTGGACGGCGCGCGGATCTTCAACGCCGCCGCGGCGCTGGGCGTCGACGCGCGCGAGCTCTGCGCGCCGGCGGACACCGTGCAGTACTGCTTCTCCAAGGGCCTTAGCGCGCCGGTCGGATCGATCCTCTGCGGGACGGCGGAGACGGTCGCGAAGGCGCGCCGCGTGCGCAAGCTTCTCGGCGGGGCGATGCGGCAGGCCGGGGTGATCGCCGCTGCGGCACTCGTCGCCCTCGAGGACATGCGCGACCGGCTGGTCGAGGATCACCGCAACGCGAAAGCCTTCGCGGAAGGTCTCTCGCGCATCCGCGGCGTGCGCATCGACGCGGACCGGGTCGTGACCAACATCGTGTCGTTCGAGATCGACCCAGAGTGGATGGATGCGGCTCTGTTCGCCAAGTCGTGCGCCGAACGAGGCCTGCGGATCTCGCGTTATCTAGGAAACTCGGCGCGGCTGCGCGCTGTGACGCATTACGGGGTCGAGCGATCCGATATCGATGACGCTCTCGCGATAATCGAAGAGGTCATGTCAAAAGCGCGCACACCGGTAGCCGCCGCGGACTAGCGTCTTTAACTAGATCGTTCGGCGCAGTACCGGTGGCCGTATCGAGCTGGTACCAACGGGTGAGTTTTAGGGTGAATTCCGAGCTTGCCCGCTCGTTAAACTGCCGAATCCAGTGGGTAGGTTCTTCCGTCTGCGCGCCTTGCGCGAGGAGCTCGGACAGTCGCTCATCGAGCTCGCGCTGCTCTTGCCGATCCTCGTCTTTGGGCTGATCGGCGGGGCCGACCTGGCGCGCGCGTACGCCCTCCAGCTCGCGGTCCAGAACGGCGCCCGGGCCGGAGCGGAGGCCTACGCGGTCAACCAATCGCCGAGCCCGCAGCTCGCGATCGACCGGGCGAAGGACGAGATGGGCCGGACCCCGGGGTTCACAAAGGATGCCTTCGGAAGGGTCATCGCGCCCGTCACGGTGACCATCGCCGCGGCCGACGGGGTCAGCTCCTGCACCGTCTCTCCGCCCACCGTCGCTGACCCCTGTTTCGTGACCGTGAACGTGCAGTACACGTTCAAGACGATCATCCCGTGGCCGCTCATCCCGAACACGGCGAACTTCAACCGCGAGACCACGATGAGGATCTTCTATTGAGCCGCCTTCTCGGCTTCGTTCGCGGGCGCGACGGCGAGCGCGGTCAGTCGCTCGTGGAGTTCGCGCTTCTCCTGCCGGTCATGCTGCTCATCATCACCGGCCTCTTCGACGTGGCCCGCGCGGTGTGGCAGGAGAACACGCTCGCGTACGCCGCGCGCGAGGGTACGCGCTACGCGATCGTGCACGGCTCCTCGGGCAACCCGCCGGCGGGTCCCGACAATCCTGGCTGCGGCGGCCCGCTCCCGGACCAGGTGATCTGCGTCGAGATCCCACGGGTCGTCCGGGAGGCCGCGATTGGCGTCTCCAACGTGAGTATCACCATTACGTATCCGGACTATCTCGGTCCGACGCCCTGCGCTGACCGCAACTGCAAGGTCATCGTCGACGCGTCCGCACCCTTTGTTCCACTGCCGTCTCAGTACCTGCTGGGCGGGGCGTTCCAAATAACCCTCAAAGGAGGGTCTCAGTTGGTGATCCAGCGATGAAGAAGCACCTACGCCGAATCTTCTCCGACCGCGAGCACGAGGAAGGCCAGGCGCTGATCCTCTTCGCGATCCTCATGCTCGCGCTCCTCTTCGCGGTCGGTCTCGCGATCGACGCGGGACAGCTCTACGCGGCCAAGCGCACCGAGCAAGAGGCGGCCGACGCGGCGGCGTTCGCCGGCGCCGTCGTCCTGTACCAGGGCGGCACCGGGGCGCAGGCGGTCCAGGCGGCGAAAGACGACGCGCAGACCAACGGCTACGTGGACGGCGTCAACCAGACGACCGTCGTTGTCAACTGGCCGCCGCTCTCCGGCTCGTACATGAACGCCCAGCACGTCGAGGTCATCATCACGCGCCAGGTCAAGACGTCGCTCGTCCCCGCGGAAGCGGTGTTCAACCCGGTCCGCGCCCGCGGCGTCGCGGGAGCCGAGAAGCTGAACAACGGATACGCGGTCATGGCCCTCGACCGTGGTAGCACCTGCGACGCGTTCAACGCGTCGGACCAGGCCGACATGCACCTCGCCGGTGGCGGCATCCTGGTGAACTCCACGAACAGCTGCGCCGCGAACAACGATCAGAACGTCTCGAGTCGATTCACCGTCCAGTCGCCCTTCACGCTGGACGTGGCCGGACAGGCGACCGGACACTGGACGGACCTCACCCCGCCCATCCCGGTGAACCCGGGGCACGCCCAGGTCGGGGATCCCTTCGGCGGCTTCCCCAAGCCGAGCACGCTGGGGCCCGACGGTATCGCGGGCACCGGCGACGAGCCTCCCGTGTGCAACTCCCTCGCGGCCTGCCAGGACGCGTCTGGGCACCAGATCCCGGGCATCTACGACGTCACGATCGGGGGCCAGGGCAACAATGACCTCACGCTCAATCCGGGCGTCTACATCCTGAGGAAAGGGATGGACACGGCCGGCAACGCCAACGTCATCGGCAGCAATGTCTTCCTGTACAACACGTACTCGACGTATCCGGCGGCGCCGGGTGGGAGCCCGAGCTGCACGTCGGTCAACCTCCAGGGAAACTCGACGTTCACGCTCACCGCTCAGACGACGGCCCCGTGGGCGAACCTGCTCTTCTATCAGGACACGGCGTGCACGGTGCAGATGAAGATCGGCGGCAACGGGACCTGGACGAGCACGGGCTCGGTCTACATTCCGAACGGTCCGTTCGTCTTCGACGGCCAAAACGCGACCCTCACCGGAAGCCAGCTCATCGCGCAGAAGGTCAACCTCCAGAACGGCAACCTCACTATTAACTACAACCCGAACACCACAGCGCAGCCGATCCTCCCGCGGCTCGCGGAATAACCTCCGAGTCGGATAGCGAGAGGGGCCGCCGCAAGGCGGTCCCTCTTCATTTCACAGCCCAAGGTCCATCTCGAGTAGACGGGGCGGCAGCGAGCCCGCGGCGAGAAGCCGGTCGTGGAACACGCGCATCCCCCAGCCGGCGACGCGGGCCTTGTCACGGAGCGCGAGGATGGCCGCGCGTCCGATCGCGTAGCTCGATGGCTGCATCGGAGTCAATGTGTAGCGGCGCACCTCGGCGAGCACGTTGGGACGTTCGAGCTTCGCGCGTTCGACCATGAAGATCACCGCGTCTTCGAAGCTCATCTCCCCGGTGGAGAGCCCGACGTCCACGATGACACGGGCGGCGCGCCAGAGCAGGTCTTTGAGTCGCAGGAGCCGCGTCGCCGGCGCGTCGAGGTAGCCGATCTCGGTCATGAGCTCTTCGACGTACAGGCCCCAGCCCTCGACCAAGAGATTCGAGCGCAGTGACTTTCGCGCGATCGAGGGATTGTCCGCGGCGACCGTGAGCTGCAGGTGATGGCCGGGATACCCCTCGTGGCAGGCGATGACCGCGATGCCCGCGCGCGGATGCCCTTCGAGCCGCTCGCGGCGGGTCTTCTGGTCGTCATCCGCCGTCGGCAGCGTGACCCAGAAGCGTCCCTTGCGCGCCGACTCGAACGGCGCCGCGCCGATGTAGGCGGCGTAGGGGTACGTCGGTCGCTGGAACTCGGGCATGGCCTCGACGACGAGGTCCTCACCGTACGGGACAGTCGCGAGCGCGGCGGTCGCGACGGCCGCGCGCGAGCGTTCCATCTCGTGGCGGTAGGTGTCGACGAGCTCGTCCTCCGCGGGGTGGTCTTCGCGCATCGCGGTGAGAGCGGTGCGCCAATCCTGATAGCCGAGCTCGAGCGAGGTCTTGGCGAGCGCGCTCTCGGTCTCTCGATAGAGCTCCTCGCCCCAGGCACCGAGCGAGGACGCGTCGTGATCGAGGAGCTCCTTCTCGCGAAGCCATGCGTCCGTCGCGTCGCGGCCGATGGCGAAGCTCCCACGCGCTTTTGGCCAGAGCTCGTGCTTGAGCCACGACGCGTAGGCGGTCAGTGCGGCGGCCGCGGCATCGGCGGCAGGCCGGAAGGCACGCTCCGCTGCGCGCTCGAGCGACGTCCCCTTGGGAAGCATCGCCGGCGCGTCCACGCGCAGGAACGAGGCGCCGGCGGGCACCGACCGGAGCGCGATGTCGATCCATTCGCGCGGTACGAGCGTCGGATCGAGGTTCGCCTCCGCCGATTCGATGACCGCCGGCGCCTCGACGAGCCGTTCGGCGAGAGTCGCGACGCGCTCGGCGAGAGGCGCGTGCTCGCGCAGGAACGCGTAATACGCGCCGCGCGTGATCGCGTCCGAGTACAGCGTGGGCTGCCGGCGCCAACGCGCAAACGGACGGAGCGCACGCTCGCCGCGCAGCTCCGCGAGGATCAGCTCGCGGTCGACTCGCTCGAAGGGCGAGAGGTCGTCCTCCAGAGTTGCCTCGAACCGCGCGAGCCACTCGTCGTGGAAGCGATCGCGCTCCGCGAAGCCCTCGGCGCTGAAGTCACCGAGGCGATGGTCGTGCTCATGGATCCCCGCGATCGTCGCCGCGACCGGTTCGAGGGCATAACGCCCGTGGACGAAGTCGTAGGCGAGCTGACCGAAGGGCGTGAGCTAGAGCGCTTGGCCGCAGTTCGAGCAGAACTTGGAGTCGGTCGCGTTCGGCCGCCCGCAGTTGCGGCAGTAGGTGGTCGTCCCCGGCGCGGCCGATGCGGCGGACGCGGTCCCCGCCGTCGCTTGAGCGGGCTTCTCGTTCTGGGCTTCGTCGCGGAAGCTCCGTACGCCCTTGCCGAGCTGGCCGAGCACGTCGGGTAGCTTCCCGGCGCCGAAGACGATCAGCACGACGGCCAGGATGAGGAGGAGCTCCGGACCACCGATGTTGGGCATCGTTCACTCCCTCGCGCGCCGTTCGCGGCGCCTCGATTCCACTCCAGTTTACGCATGACTAGCGGAGCTGCTCGCGAAAGCTGGAGCCGGAGGCGGAGGTCACGCATCTTCAAGCGAAAAGCCCGTTCAGGAGCCCGAGAAACAGCGGGATGACGACGAGGAGCATGAGCGCGGGCAGGTAACAGAGCACCAGGACGAGCATCAGGCGCCCTTCGACTCGGGCGGCCGCATCAAGGCTCCGCGCGCGCTCGGACGCGCGCAGGCGGTCCCGCTCGTCGCGTAGCACGGTGAGCGCTCCGCGCCCCAGATCACGTGCGCGCTCGAGCTCGAGCGCGATGCTCACGAGCGACGGGAGCCCGGCCGCCCGAGCCTCGTGCGCGAGCGCGCGAAAGAGCGGCGCGCCCAGCGCGTACGAACGTGAAGCCGCCCCGATCGCGCCGTCGACCAGGACCGAGCCGACACCGCGCTCTGCCACCGCGACGAGCGCCGTCTCCACCGGCCGTCCGCTCGCTACGAGCGCCTCGGTCCATTCGACGAGCGTGACGAGCGCACGCTCCGCATCGGCTCGGCAGCGCGAGGCCGCGCGCTCGACGTACAGCGTTGGGGCGACGAATCCCGCGTACGCCGCCGCGGCCACGAATGCGGGTCCGATAGGGATCGCAAGTCCGACCCCTGCGACGGCCGCCGCCCCAGCCAGAGCGAGGACGACCTTCGCTCGAAGCAGGTCGATCTCGCTCCAGCCCAGGCCGCTCCGCGCGAGCTCCCGCGTGATCACCGACGAGCGGATCCGCGAGGGCGGGACCGGTCGCGGAGCGAGCAGCGCCAGACGTCGCCGGACCCTGGAGGATGGCCGGCTCGCGAGGACCGTCGCGAGCAGCGCGAGCGCGGCGAGCGTGGCGCCGATGATGGTCAGCGCATAGCTCCGTCGACCGCGCGGCGGCTCAGTACGACGCCGATGACCTCGAGCAGAGTCGCAGCCGGCACGAGGATGGTGCGGCCAAGCGGCTCCGATAGGGTCAGCCCGAGCGTCGGCACCGTGAGCGCCAGATATGCGGCGATGCCCGGAACGAGCGCGGCGAGGAGCAGCACCTGGGAGCGCAGACCGCTCGTTCGCGCACGCACTTCTTCGTCCAGACGCTCCTCGAACGCGAGCCGGTCCGTGACGGCCGCAACGAGGACCCCGGCCCGATCACCGGGCAGGCGCAGGGTCACTCCGATCGCCAATGTTTCGAACGCCATCCGCATCCGGCGGTCCCGCGTGCCCGACGTAGCGGAGCGGAGCGCCTCATCGAGCGGCGCGCCGAGATCGAACGCGCGCAGGGCCTCGGCAAACGGCCGGCGCGCGACCTGGTCGTCGCTCGCCTCGATCGCCCGTCGGAGCGCCTCGGGCAGGGCGCCGCCCGAACGCAGGACGGCCTCGGTCCCGCGTAGCAGGCGTGTCGTCGCGATGCGGCCGCGTCTTGTCGCGGCATCCGCGCGCAGGCGGATCACGACCGAGGGCACGATGAGGCCGGCGGATAACGCCCCGATCGCGGGCAGGCCGAACACCAACGCGAGCAGCACCGCGACGAGCGCGCAGGCCGCCCGGGCGCCCTCCCATTGCCAGAGCGGCCGGCGCCAACCAGCGTCGGCGAGGGCGCGCGCGTCGGGATGTCCGGAGCGAGGGACGGCGAAGCTGGCGATCGGCGCGAGCAGCGCCGACGTCACCGCGAGCGCCGCGGCTAGCGCGCCCGCGGTAGCGACGCTCACCGCAGACGGCTCGCGAGGCGCACCGGCATCCGGACCTCGTCGCCGCCTGCGTGCCACAGCGACGCGATCCCGCTTTCCTCTACCGCGGCGATCTCGCGGATCGAACGAGCACCGGAAGGGTCGCGCGCCACGTGCACGACGATGTCGATCGCTTGCGCGACGTGACGATCGATCGCCGCGTCGCCCAGCTCCCCGGCGCGCGCGAGAAGAAGCGCGAGCCGCGCGAGCGCGCCGGCGGCAGAGCCGGCGTGAAGCGTCGTCAGCGAACCCTCGTGACCGGTGCTCAGCGCTTCGAGGAGCGCCGAGGCCTCTCGCGGCGTGCGCACTTCGCCGACGAGGATCCGATCGGGGCGCATGCGGAGCGCGTTCGCGACCAGGTCCGCGATGCCGATCGCGGCGCCGTCCCGGCCAGGCACGCACTCCAGATGGACCACGTGAGGGTGCGGGAGAACCAGCTCGTTCGTGTCTTCGATCACCACGAGCCGCTCATCGTCCGGGATCGCCGCGGCGAGCGACCGCAGCAGGGTGCTCTTTCCCGATCCGGTCGCCCCGCTCACCAGGATGCTGGCCCGCGCGCGCACGCACTCGTCGAGGAGCGGCTGCAGCGGACCGAAACCGAACAGCTCGGCGCACATCGCGTCGAGATCGCCGTCCGGGACCGGCGCTCGGGCGGCGGCACGGACGCGTTCGCGCAACAGCGCGCGCCGCGCTGGGTCCGCATAGAGCGCGAGCAGCGCCGACGTCACCGCGAGCGCCGCGGCTAGCGCGCCCGCGGTAGCGACGCTCACCGCAGACGGCTCGCGAGGCGCACCGGCATCCGGACCTCGTCGCCGCCTGCGTGCCACAGCGACGCGATCCCGCTTTCCTCTACCGCGGCGATCTCGCGGATCGAACGAGCACCGGAAGGGTCGCGCGCCACGTGCACGACGATGTCGATCGCTTGCGCGACGTGACGATCGATCGCCGCGTCGCCCAGCTCCCCGGCGCGCGCGAGAAGAAGCGCGAGCCGCGCGAGCGCGCCGGCGGCAGAGCCGGCGTGAAGCGTCGTCAGCGAACCCTCGTGACCGGTGCTCAGCGCTTCGAGGAGCGCCGAGGCCTCTCGCGGCGTGCGCACTTCGCCGACGAGGATCCGATCGGGGCGCATGCGGAGCGCGTTCGCGACCAGGTCCGCGATGCCGATCGCGGCGCCGTCCCGGCCAGGCACGCACTCCAGATGGACCACGTGAGGGTGCGGGAGAACCAGCTCGTTCGTGTCTTCGATCACCACGAGCCGCTCATCGTCCGGGATCGCCGCGGCGAGCGACCGCAGCAGGGTGCTCTTTCCCGATCCGGTCGCCCCGCTCACCAGGATGCTGGCCCGCGCGCGCACGCACTCGTCGAGGAGCTCTGCGGCGTTCTCGTGCAGTCCCTCCGCGATCCACGAAGGCCGCGGCCCGCGCAGCGGCACCGAGACGCTGCCGAACTTCCGGATCGATAGAGTCGGCCCGCCGATCGGCGCGATGACCGCATTGGCCCGGCTCCCGTCACGCATCCGCGCGTCGACGAACGGCCGCTCGAGGGTGAGCTCTCGGCCGACGCTCGCCGCGATGCGATGCGCCAGCTCCGCCACATCCTCGGGATCACGGAAGGCGACGTCCGCGCGGATGAGACGGCCGCCACGTTCCACGAAGACATCGCGCGAACCATTCACCAGCACGTCGGTCACGTCCGGATCGTCGAGGAGCGGCTGCAGCGGACCGAAACCGAACAGCTCGGCGCACATCGCGTCGAGATCGCCGTCCGGGACCGGCGCTCGGGCGGCGGCACGGACGCGTTCGCGCAACAGCGCGCGCCGCGCTGGGTCCGCATAGAGCGCGAGCAGGCCCGCAGGGTCGATGCCGGAAGCAACTTCCTCGCGCACACGCGCGATCAGGGCGGGGTCGGTCATGTCAGAGCGCGGAGGAGCATGTCGATCGCGCGGAGCGTTCCCGCCCGTGCGGCGAACGAGTCATCCGCGAGATACGGATCGTGCGGCACCGCCGCCAGAAGCGGGAAGCCGACACGCTCGGCGATGCGCGCGGCGTCTTCGTCCGCGGCGGCGACGACCACGAGACCGATCGCGCAGGGCGCGCGTTGCAGGAGTGGCGCCGCGCAGAACGCCGCGCCCCGAGATCGAGTATCGCGGCGCGTCCAGCCGAACATTCCCGCACGAGACCCAGGACGCGCTCGGCGTCGAAGGTCGCGTGCAGCGACGGCGCTCCCGGAAGGAAGGGGACCGCCGACCAGCGCGAGACGAGCTCCTTCTCGCGACCGGGCTGGAGAAGTGCGTCGGTGATGCTGGCCGCGGAGAGGCCGGCCCGGAGCGCGAGGGCCGGAGCCCAGCGGTCCAAATCGATGAGGAGCGGCGCTTCACCACCGGCCGCAGAGCGATGGGCCGCGAGTGCAGCGACCGTGGTCGCGCCCGCGCCGGCCGCGAGCGACCAGAATCCGACGCGCTTGCCGCGGCGGAGTGCCGCCGGTCGTGCGGGGACAAGCGGTGCGAGCGGCTCCGCACGTCCGGTCGCTTCACGCATCAGCGCGAGCGCGACAGCCGCCACCGGCGAGGCGTCGAGGGAGCGCTCCGACATCGAAGACGATCGGACGCAGGGCGTGCCGCGCCTCAACCGACCGCAGCACATCGCGCGTGGTCCACGCCCGACGCCGCCAGCCGATGGCCGCGTCCTCGCCGCGCAGGAGAGCGCGTACGACCGCGCGGTCGGTCGCGCGCGCTCGTCGCCCCCAGCGCGCGCGGAGCAGCCGTTGGGTCTCGGCCCCGACCGCGAGCGCGCGGACGTGGACGAGATCGAGCGCGACCGCAGCCAGCGGGAGGGGCGTGAGGTCGCGACCGAGCGCCGCTCGCGTTCCGGGACGCGGCGCGAGCGTTTGCAATCCGGCGGTCGCCCGGACTCCGGCGAACGCCAGGAGACGCTGGGCGCGCGCGCTCTGTTCTTCCTCCACTTCGACAAAGGCGCCATCGGGCGTCCGCGCGAGCGTGGCCGTGCCGATGCTCGCAATCGCGCGATCGACGTCGCCGTCGGCGAGGCGCTCGCAGCGCAGCACGATCATTCAGCGCGACCCGACGAACGCGAGCACGAAAGTGCTCGTCGCGATGCGGTCCGCGAACCGGATCTCATCGGCCGGGTCGATGGCGATCACGACGCTGCCCATGCGCTCCGTCACGTACGCGGGCGGACTCTTCGCGATCGAGACGCCGTAAGGCGCGCCGGTATCCGCACGCACATCGAGGACCATCGCGGCTTGGGCCAGGAGCTCGGTGGTGCGACCCGCGGGCGCACGACCTCCGACCGGCACCGCGAGGACGTCGACCCGGGCGCCCGGTGCGAGAGCGCCACCCACGGCCTGCGCCGCGCCGACTGGGAGCGCGACGGCGCGCATCCCTCTCGGCAGCGCGAGGCCCGTGTGGAACGCGGCCGCGTACTCGGCGAGCGCCGCGTGGAGAACGACCTGCCCACGCCAGAGCGGCGCGCGCGGGATCTTGCCGAGCGCGGCGACGACGTCGACGACGGCGCCGGCGGGCACGGCGTCCGGAGGGAGCGATACGGTCGCGAGGTCATCCGCGGCGAGCGGATGTGTCGCATCCAGATCGCGTGCCGCGACCAAGACCGAGGTGCGCTGGACGCCCACGTAGTAGAGGACTCCCGCGAGCAGGCCGGACGCGACCGCGACGGCGATGAGCGCGCGCTGGCCGATCAATCCTGTAGCGCCGGCGACCGGACACTCACCGCGAGTGCGGCGTCCACGAAGCGGTGACCCGTCGCGGGTGTATCGACCTCCAGGCGGAAAACGAGGTCGAATGTGGATCCTGGCGGAGCGAGGCGCGTGAAGGATGTTCGGAAGGGTGTCGCTCCGTCGCCTGTGATGCTGCGCGCATCGCCCGCGTTGCCCGAGACGAGCGACCAGGCTCGGACGGGAACCTCGCGATCGGCGGCGAAGGCGCGGAGCCAGATCGACACAGCCCGTCCGCGAAGGACCTCGACCCGGGTGAGCGGAGCGCTCGCGGGCACGAGCGACAGGCCGGGGCGCACCGTTTGCGGCGGCTCGATGTCGCGCATCTCGCGCTCGGTGCCCCCGATCGGCCCGACCCCCGAGCAGCACGGCGCGATCCCGATGGGTAAGCTCGCGCTCGGAGCAGGTACCGGCGCGGTTCCGGCGCCGGGTCCAGGCTGCGGGGGGGCCGCGCGCTGCCGCGCGAGCTCCGCATCATCCTGAAAGAACACGACGCTGACAGGGACGAATCCGTCCCCCGAGCGCACGTAGTTCTCGTAATACGTGCCCGCGACCGCCCGGCCGTCGCTGAGCGTGGCGCGGCCATTGAACGCCGTTCCATCGAAGCTGCTCTCCGTTCCGGTCCCGACGCTGTCAAGCACGCGCGCGTAGCTGCCGGTGGATTCGTGGACGGTGGTCGTGGTGTATGTCGTGAGCGGTCCGTTCACCGTGACGACGTCCGCGACGTAGGTGTCCGTCACGAAATAGAGACCGGGCGGGGGCGCGATGAAGGGCGCCGGGTCGGCCCGTGGCTCCGTGGTGGGCGGCTCAGGCGATCCATCGGTGTCGCCGTAGGGGTCCCATGCGGCCACGGGCGACGACCCCGATATGAGGAGCACGACCGCGAGCACCAACGCACGCCCGGTCATCGCGGCGAGCTCACCGCGAGGACGCCGACGGTCGTCACCGCGCGAAACGCAAGTGCTCCGAAGACAGGGGTACGCAGCGGGACATCGGCCGCGAGCCGCACCGCAGGCCGGTCGTAGCGTGCACCGGTGCGCGCATCGACGGCGGGGGCGGACGGGAACGCAGCGATGTCCGCGGCGGCGGCGATCTCCGACGGAGTGGCCGCGAGCAGAGGCGCGGAGAATTCGAGCTCGCGGGCGAAATACTCTCGCGCGACGTCCGCGGCGTCCCCGGCGAGCCGGAGCGTCCCGGTGCGCGCGAGCTCGGGATCGTCCTGATCGTTGACGGCGACGAGCGTCGCGAGGTCAGCCGCCGCGCGGACGCGCGCTGCGGCCACGCGGAGCGCGCCGAGCTGCAGCACGCCAGCCAGGACCAGCAGCAGCAGCGGCAGCAGGATCACCGTCGTCACCGCGGCGCTCGCACGCTCGTCCCCGAGCGCACTCACCGGTTGACCTCCCCGCGCGACACAGCGGCCGAGCGAAGCGGAAGGGTCGTCGTAAACAGGAAGGGGATCGCGACGCGGTACTCCGATGCGACCGACACGCGGACAGGCTCACGCCAGCCGACGCGTGCCGGAACGATCTCGACGCTGACCGCGGCTGGGTCGATCCCCGACGAGCGAAGCTGATCGGCGAGGAGGCTGCGTACTTCGGCACCATCGCCTCCGATCTCGCCGGCGTAGCGCGCGGCCTGCACCGTCGCCGCGTCCTGCGCGAGCCAGCGCTCCAGAGCCGCGCCGAATTCGAGGACGGAGAAGAGCAGCGGCACTAGCATCGCGATGGCGAGCGTCATCTCGAGCGTCGCGAGGCCGCGATCGTCGCGTAAGGCTCGCGTCAGCGCACCGCCTGCATCTGGCTGACGAGCGCCTGGAGACGCGCGACCAGGCCGTTGTTCCAAGCGGAGACCCCGATGGCGAGCGTGCCGAGCACGATCGCGGCGCCGATCACGTACTCGATCGTCGCGAGCCCGGGGGTCGCGAGCGCGAAGCGACGTAGCCTCGTCATTCCGTGCCTCCCGCAGGTGATGCGGGAAGGCTCGCGTCCTGGCTATTCGCGGGCGATGGTTAAGCCGGTCGGTACCGCGGTACTACTCGGTCTTTAGGATCACCGCCGGCCGAGGGCTTTCTTAGCGGCGCGCGCGTCCTTGACGCCGAGCGCAAGGGTCGTGCTCTTCTTCGACTGGCCGAGCATGTACGCCGACTCGATGTTCACGCGGCCTTTGCCCAAGCGTTTCGCGGCGCGTGCGAGCGTGCCGGGTCGGTTCGCGAGGCGAACCTCGATCACTTTCCGATCGCTCGAGATGCGGTACTTCTTCGATTTGATCGCCCGGCGCGCTTTGGCCGCGTCCTTGTCGTCCACGACGATGTGGACGATCCCGGACCCGCCACCGGTGGTCGCCGCGATGCTCCGCATACTCACGCCGGCATCACCGAGTGCACCTGCGAGGCCTGCCAACTGGCCCGCGCGGTTGGGCAGCTTGACCGTGAGCTCTACCGTCATGACGTCCCTCCCCGTAGCGTTTTCGCGGAGAGAAGTTTAGGCGCAGAGCGTCAGAGCGCGATGCGTCCCCGGCGCGCGATCCGCCGCCGCGGCTCGACGCGGTCGGCCCAGTGCATGGCACCGAAGACGGTGAGGAAGTAGCGCAGGCGCTTGCTCCGCTTGCGCCGCGCCTCGGCATCGCTGTACGGATAGCCGTGTGGACGGAGCAGATCACGGACGCGTTCCACGTTGGGGTCCTCCTCCCATGTCATGCCTGGAGCCTGCACCCGCGGGAGCCTACCGACGACCGCGTGTGAAACGAACGGACTGTTGCGCGCGCGACGTTCAGCGCGCTTTGCCGATGCCGGTCCTGATCTGCGCTTCGCTGAGCGGGCCGCCGAGCTCGAGATGACGGATCACGCCGCTCTTGTCCACGAAGAAGGTGCTCGGAAGGCTGAGCACACCGAAGCGCCGCGTGGTCTCCCCCTTGGTGTCGAGCACCGGCTGAAGCCGGTCGAGGCCGAGCTGCTCGAGGAACGACGTGACCTTGTCACCCGACTCCTGCAGGTCAACCTCGAGGAACACCACATCCGGCTCGGTTGCCGCGACGCGCTGGAGGGCGGGCATCTCCTGCCGGCAGGGCTGACACCAGGTCGCCCAGAAGTTGATCACGACGATCTTGCCGCGATAGTCGGAAAGACGCACGACCTGCCCAGCGTTCCCGTTCCATTCGAAGTTCGGAGCGTTCGCCGAGATCCTCCCGCCGGCCCCCTCGTTCTCGATCTGGGAGCGGACGACGCCGACCTCGGTCGGGGGCGCCGACGGCTTCGCGATGGGGAGCGACGGCCAAACCAGCGCGACGAGCGACGCCAGCGCGATCGCGCCGATGAGGATCGCAGCGAGCCAGCGGGGGAGCGCGGTCGGCTCGGTGTGCTCGGAAACGGCGGGGGCCAGAGGGCGCAGCCCCGCAGGTTCTGGGCTCATCCGAACAACGGCAGGAAGTTGAAGAGCTGCGCCAGCTTCGCGAATTGACCGGACACGAGGACCAGACCCATCGCAATGACGAGGGTACCGCCCGCAAGATTGACGACTCGGATATGGGTCGCGAGCCAGCGCGCGATCCGCCGCGCCCAGCCGATACCGCCCGCGAGCAACAGGAACGGCACGCCGAGGCCGAGGGCGTACGCCAGCAGGAGCACCGCACCGGACAGGAGATCCTCGCTCAGCAGCAGCGTCAGGATCGCGCCGAGGTACGGACCAACGCACGGGGTGAAGCCGATACCGAACGCGAGACCGATGAGAAAGCTCCGCGTGAGGCCGGTGGTCCCGCCCTCGAGCCGCAGGTCGAGCTCTCGCGCGAGGAACGGTATGCGGATGAGTCCGAGCATCTGCATCCCGAGGACAACGAGGAGCAGGCCGCCCGCGCGCTGAAGCCAGAACACCATTTCTCCGGACAGCGCACCGACGAGCGCTACGGCGACCCAGAGGGTCGTGAACAGCGCCGAGAAGCCGAGCACGAAGGCGAAGGCGTGCGCGAGCGTACGCGCGCGCTGCGTGCCGGCGAGGGCCGCCTCGCCCGCCATGTCCACCAGGAAGGCCGGCACAAGCGGCAGCACACATGGCGAGAGAAAGGACAGCATCCCCGCGCCGAACGCGATCGCGATATTCAGGCGATCAGCGTAGGCGCGAGGTCGCGTACACGACCAGATCGAGCCCGTAAAAGCGGCCGGGCCCCTCGAGGGTCAACGCGCACTTCTCCGCGACGCGGCGCGAGCGCACGTTATCCGGAACGATGAGCGCGAGGATCCGCGCGAGCCCGATTTCCTCGAACCCATAGTCGACGAGCGCGCGAGCGGCCTCGGTGGCGTATCCCCTGCCCCAGGCGCGGGGCGCGAGCTCGTACGCCACCTCGACCTCCGGACCCTTCCCCTCGACCGGGAACAGCCCGACCTGGCCGAGAAACTCGCCCGTCTCTCGCAGCTCGAGCGCCCAGAGCCCCAGGCCCGGGGGCTGGCGCGCCGTGAACGCGATGGTCCGCCCGAGACGCTCCGCGGTCTCGGCGAGATCCTTCGATGGTGCGCTGGGCGTCCACTTCATCACCTCAGGAGACCCGAAGACGTCGTGGAGCGGCACCGCGTCGGTCTCGCGGTACGGCCGGATAACCAGCCGTTCGGTCTGGAGCGGGATCGGCACGCTAACCGATCGCTTGCGCGAGGTCGGCGATCAGATCATCGACCGTCTCGATGCCCACCGAGAGGCGGACGAGGCCCGCCGGTGGGGCGAGCTTGGTCCCGCGGACCGAGCCGTGAGTCATCGCGAGCGGGACCTCGACCAGCGACTCGACCCCGCCGAGCGATTCCGCGAGGGCGAAGATCTTTGTGCGCGCGGCAGCGCGCTTGGCGGCCGCTTCGCCACCCCGGAGCTCGAAGGAAAGCATCCCGCCGAACGCGCGCATCTGCCGGCGCGCGAGGGCGTGCTGCGGATGGGACGCGAGCCCCGGATAGTTCACGCGCGTGACCCTAGGATGCTCCGCGAGCCACTCCGCGATGGCCTGCGCGTTCGCCGAGTGCCGCTCCATGCGGAGGGAAAGCGTCTTCGCGCCGCGCAGGACGAGCCAGGCATCGAAGGGGCCCGGCACTCCACCGGCCGCGTTCTGAAGGAAAGCCAGGCGATCCCGCAGCTCGGCGTCGTTGCCGACGAGCGCGCCGCCGACGACGTCCGAGTGCCCGCCGAGGTATTTGGTGGTCGAGTGGAGCACGACGTCGGCGCCGAGCTTCACCGGCTGCTGCAGATAGGGACTCGCGAACGTGTTGTCCACCAGCGCGAGCGCGCGCGCCTTGTGCGCCATTTCGGCGAGCGCGCCGATATCGAGCACCTTGAGGAGCGGGTTCGATGGCGTCTCGATCCACACCAGCTTCGTGCGCGCACGCATCGCGCGGCGGACCGCATCCGGCTTGCGCATGTCCACGGCAGTCAGTCCGATGCCCGCGCGGTCGAAGACCCGCGCGAAGAGGCGGTACGTTCCGCCGTAGACGTCGTCGGTCATGACCACGTGATCGCCCTTAGAAAGGAGGTGCGCGACCGCATCGCTCGCGGCCATGCCGGAAGCGAACGCGAGGCCCCAGCGCGCACCCTCGAGCGAGGCGAGGCAGGTCTCGAGCGCGGTGCGGGTCGGATTGCCGGTGCGCGCGTATTCGTAGCCCTTGTTCTTTCCGACGGCCTCCTGCGCGAAGGTCGAGGTCTGAAAGATCGGGACGACCACCGCTCCGGTCGCCTGCTCGGGGTCTTGACCGGCGTGTATGGCGAGGGTCTCGAATCCGTGCTTGCGCGCCGCGCTCTTCACGTCACGGCCAGTATGCAGAGAATGCCGTCATGAACTCGCCGCGCATCCGCGCGCCGACCAGGGAGGAGTGATGCTCCCGACAAGGGCTTTCGGCGCTGAGGTCGTCGAGCTGCGCCGCGGCGCGGTCGTCGCCCAGATCAGCCCAACGGAAGGCGGAAGGATTGTTTCGCTGATCGTCGGTGGCGTAGAGCGGATCCTCCCGAAGGCCAGCGGGCGTGAGAGCGCGCTTCCTACGTATTGGGGTTGCTACCCGATGGTCCCCTGGGCGGGCCGTCTCGCCGAGGGCCGGATCCCCACCGCCGAGGGCGAGGTGCGACTCGAACCGAACCGCCCACCCTCAGCGATCCACGGGCTCTGCTTCGACAAGCCCTGGCGAGTCCTGGGGCAGAGCGCCGGAGCGGTGACCATGGCTTGCGAGCTGCGCGGGTTGGGCTGGCCGTTCGGTGGCGAGGCCCGCCAGACGCTGCGCCTGGGCGCAACGCGCCTCGAGCTCGAGCTCGAAGTCGGCAACTACACGCGCGCGGGTCCCGCGGGAGTTGGCTGGCATCCGTGGTTCACGCGCCCGACGACCGGCGATGTTGAGCTCCGCGTCGACGGGCGCGAGGTGCTCGTCCTCGACGCGGATCTCGTCCCGACCGGCGAGGTGCGCGCCGTGACGGCGAGCGAGGACCTCCGGACCGGACCTCCGCTGGGCGATCGCCGTCTCGATCACGTCTACGTCAACACTCAGGGTCCCGCCGTTCTGCGGTGGCCCGATCTGGAGCTGCGGATCGAATACGGCGCGAGGCTCGCCACGGTCGTCGTGCACACGCCGGCCCCGGGATTCTGCGTCGAGCCGCAGACGATGTGGCCGAACGCGCCGCTCCTCGCGGCGCGTGGCATTCACGGCACCGGTCTGCGCACGCTCGCGCCGGGCGAACACCTGCGCGCGAGCCACCGGTGGACCTGGCAGCCGCGCGACGTGCGATAACCTCACACGACCGCGCTGCGCGCGTCGGAGGATCGGTATGAGCGACGCCTTCTTCACCGAAGTTCCCGGTCGCATCGGATTCGGTGGGCCGGACTCCTCGGATCCGCTCTCGTACGCGGTCTATCAGCCGGATCGCGTCGTGCTCGGGAAGCGCATGGCAGACCAGCTCCGCATCGCGGTCTGCCTCTGGCACTCGTTCAACTGGCCGGGCTCGGACGTCTTCGGTGTCGGCACGTTCGATCGTCCCTGGCTTGCCGCCGGGGTGGATCCCGCGACCGCGTCGCAGGCGAAGGTCGATGCCGCCTTCGAGTTCATCGACAAGCTCGGCGTCCCGTTCTTCACGTTTCACGATCGAGATGTCGCGCCCGAGGGCCGAACGTACGCCGAGACCCGCGCGAACCTCGGTGCAAGCGTCGACCGGATCGAAGGACACATGGCCCGCACGGGAGCGCGGCTGCTCTGGGGTACCGCGAACCTGTTCGGACACCCGCGCTACGCCGCGGGCGCGGCGACGAATCCCGATCCCGAAGTGTTTGCGTACGCCGCCGCCCAGGTCAAGACGATGCTGGAGGTCACCCACCGCCTCGGCGGCGCGAACTACGTGCTCTGGGGCGGGCGCGAGGGCTATGAGACGCTGCTCAACACCGACCTCGCGAAGGAAGAGGCCCAGTTCGCGCGGTTTCTGGGACTGGTCGCGGAGCACAAGCACCGGATCGGCTTCAAGGGCACGCTGCTCATCGAGCCGAAGCCACAGGAACCGACGAAGCACCAGTACGACTACGACGCCGCGACCGTCGTCGGGTTCCTTCAGCGCCACGATCTCGCCGATGAGTACCGGCTGAACCTCGAGGCCAACCACGCGACGCTCGCGGGCCACAGCTTCCATCACGAGGTCGCGAGCGCGACCGCGCTCGGTGTCTTCGGCAGCATCGATGTCAACCGCGGGGATTACCAGAACGGCTGGGATACGGACCAGTTCCCGAACTCGGTCGACGAGCTCTCGCTGGCCCTCCTCGAGATCCTTGCCGCCGGAGGACTCACGACGGGCGGCTTCAACTTCGACGCCAAGCTTCGGCGGCAGAGCGTGAGCCGTACCGACCTGTTCCACGCCCACGTCGGCGGCATCGACACGCTCGCGCGAGCGCTGCTCGCGGCGGCCGACATGGTCGAGCATGGGACGCTCGCGGCTCCGCGCAAGGAGCGCTACGCGGGCTGGTCGAGCGAGCTCGGGGCCGCGATCCTGTCAGGTTCGGTGACGCTCGCCGACCTCGAGCGCAGGGTCGCCGCGGGCGAGATCGATCCGCGACCGAGATCCGGGCAGCAGGAGCTTCTCGAAGGCAAGGTCAACCGCCGAATCTGGGCCGTCGACCGGTCGCGGGAGCCGGGAACGAAGACCGCCCGCTGACCGCGACGGCCTTAGCCGTGTAGCCCGGCCAGCTCCTGCTGCGTGAGCTTCGTCGGCGGCTTGCCCAGGATGATCATGCCGAGGACTTCATCGGTCGTCACGTCGTTCTTGTTGACGGTTCCGACCAGCCTGCCGTGATACATGACGCTGATCCGCTCCGAGAGATCGAATACGTCGTGGATATCGTGGCTGACGAGGAAGATCCCGATGCCCTCGCTTTTGAGCTGCCGGATCAGGTTGTGCACCTGCGCGGTCTCGGCCGGTCCGAGCGCGGCCGTCGGCTCGTCCATGATCAGCGCGCGCGCGTTGAAGTGGATCGCCCGTGCGATCGCGACCGCCTGGCGCTGGCCTCCGGAGAGTCGGAGCACAGGCGTTTTGAAGTTCTTGAAGTTGGGGTTCAGCCGGCCGATGACCTTCCGTGTCGCCGACTCCATCGCGGCGTCGTCGAGCGTGGTCGCCGCCTCCAGCTCCCGGCCGAGGAAAACGTTCGCCGGCGCGTCGAGGTTGTCCGCGAGCGCGAGCGTCTGGTAGATCGTCTCGATGCCCAGGGCCTTGGCGTCGCGGGGATTGCCGATCGTGACCGGCTGCCCGTTGACCAGGATCTGTCCCGAGTCCGGCGGCCGTGCGCCGGACAGCGTCCGCATGAGCGTCGTCTTTCCGGCGCCGTTGCCGCCGACTACGCCGACGACCTCGCCCGCGTGGAGGTCGATCGTCACGCCGGCTACGGCACGGACACCGCCGAACGCGACCTGGATGTTCCGGAGCTCCACCAGCGGAACGCGCTGAGGCGCCGCGACTGGCGTCGCCGTCGCCTGGGTAATCATCGTCGGCTCAGCTCACCCTTCGGCGCACGACCGCGTCCAGGCCGACGGCCGCGACGAGCACGATGCCGACCACGATGTCCTGGGTCGGTGAGTCGACGAGCAGCAGCACCATCCCTGAGCGTAGCGACTGCATGACGACGGCGCCGAGGATCGCGCCGGGGACCGTCCCTATGCCGCCGGCGAAAGACGTCCCACCGATGACCGCCGCGGAGATCACGTCAAGCTCGTTCTGGACGCCGAGGCTCGTCACCGCGGCGTTGAGCCGGGCGGTCTGCACCGCGGCGCTGACCGCCGCGAGGCTTCCCATCAGCGCGAACGCGAGCATGATCGTGCGGCGCACGTTGATTCCCGCGAGCGCTGCCGCCTCGGGATTGCCTCCGATCGCGTAGACGTATCTCCCGAAACGGCGCCGGGTGGCGAGGAACGTCACGACGAGCGTCACGATCAGCATGATCACGACCGGGAACGCCACGCCGGTCGGGATGAAGAGGCCGCCCGGTGGCACCGGGATCCCGTGCTCCTTGGCGTACTGCTCGGCGACGTTGGGCGGCAACGGGTAGCTGTTGGCGACCCAGACGGTTCCCAGCACGATGCCGCAGGCGACCGCGCCGACGAGCAGCTCGGCCCACATCGGGCGGACCGGGAAGCCGTAGCGCCGCTTGCGGCGGCGCGATGTGATCAGCACATACACGATCGCGACACACATGACGATGCCGAGCGTCCAGCTCGGCCACTCGCCGAGCGCGCCAACGCGTGTTCCGACGGTGCCACCGCCCAGCATCTGGAAGGTCGTATCGAGTGGCGCGATCGTCTGGCCCTGGGCGTAGCGAAAGATGAGGCCACGCCAGATGAGGAGACCGCCGAGGGTCACGATGAAGGAAGGCACGCCGCCGTACGCGACGATGAAGCCCTGCAGTCCGCCGACACCGGCCCCGAGCGCGACCCCAATGAGCAATGTGAGGACCCACGTGTACGGCTGCTCGAGGCCAAGCCCGAGGGTCTGCGGGATCCAGACTCCCTGAACCATCGCCATCGTGTACCCGAGGAAGCCGAGCATCGATCCGACCGACAGGTCGATGTTTCGCGAGACGATGATGAGAACCATCCCCGTGGCCATGATCGCGATAGAGGCGCTCTGGACCGACAGGTTCCAGAGGTTCCGCGCTGTGAGGAACGTCCCGCCCGACACGATGTTGAAGCTGACCCAGATGATGGCCAGCGCGACGACCATGCCGAGCATCCGCGTGTCGATCTCGAGGGAGCGGAGCAGGCCTGTGACAGGCGCGAGCGCGGAACGGAGCGCGTTGACCAGCGCGCGCATCGGCGGGGCGGGTTGGCCCTCCGAGGTCGCCTCGCCGGGAACCGAAACTCCCATCAGCTCGCCGCCTCGACCTTCGTCATGTCCCTCGGTAAAGACGCGCCCTGCCCCGCGTCAGCGAGGCAGGGCGCTTCGTGACACGAGCTACGAATGCATCAACCGCAGGCGGTGACCTTCCCGGCCGCTACGCCTTGGCACAGATCGGCCTTCGTGATCCAGCCCGCGTCGAGGACATCCTTCAGGTTGTCCTTCGTGATCGGGTTCGGCGTCAGAAGGATCGAGCTCAGGCTGTTCCCGCCCGGGGTCTTGAAGAGGGCGGTGCCGCTGACCTTGCTCGGGTCGGAGTTCTTGCATAGCTGGACCGCGGCGTCGCCGGCGGTCTTGCCGAGCAGGCGCGCGTCCTTCCACACGTCGACCGTCTGCGTCCCAAGCGCCACGCGGTTCAGGGCGGCCTTGTCGCCGTCCTGGCCGGACACCGGCACCTTGCCCGCAAGGCCCTGTGCGGTGAGCGCGGCGATCACGCCGCCGGCCATGCCGTCGTTCTCGGAGAGAACCGCATCGATCTTGTTGCTGTTCGCGGTCAGGATCTGTTCCATGTTGGTCTGCGCCTTCGCTGGGTCCCAGTTGTCGGTGTAGGTCTCGCCGACGATCTTGATCTTGCCTGACTTGACGGCGTCGCCGATGACCTGCTCCATGCCGCTCCGCAGGAAGTCGGCGTTCGCATCGGCCTTGTTGCCCTTGATGATCGCGTAGTTGCCCTCGGGCTTGGCCTTGAAGACCGCCTGCGCCTCGAGCTTGCCCACGAGGACGTTGTCGAACGTGATGTACAGAGCCTTCGGATCCTCGATGAGCCTGTCGTAGGCGATGACGGGAACGCCGTTCTGCACCGACTTCGCGACGGCCGGTTTGATCGCGGTGCCGTCCTGGGCGAGGATGACCACGACCTTCGCGCCTTGCGAGATCAGGTTGTCGACGTTGCTGGCCTGAGTCTCAGCCGAGGACTTGGCGTCGTTCGAGACGTACTTCCCGCCACCCGCCTCGATGGCTTTCTTCATTGCGGGCTCGTCCCACTTGGCCCAACGCTCTTCCTGGTAGTTGTTCCAGGAGACTCCGACGGTGCAAGCCGCGGCCGTACCGCCACCGCCACCTCCCCCGCACGCCGCCACGATCAACACCACCCCTGTCGCGAGCACAGCGAACTGTCTATTCATGGGTAACTCCTTCTTCCCCCCGTGAGAGCGCCTCCGGTGAACCTTTGCGGTCGTCACGCTATCACCCCGTGCCCCTTTCCTGCGCCGGCTCGCGGCGGAGGCCGAACGGGCCAGAGCGGTCGGTCAGACTTGGCGCGTGCTGACCGCGCGTCGGGATCCGGCAATCGCGCGTCGACGCTGGTCACTTGCCATTGCGGTCACCGCTGTCGCCGGGCTCTGCGTCGCGATCGCGTTTGGCGCCGTCACCAACGGCCTGGTCTCGCGGCGGACGCCGACCATCGCTCTGGGTGCGCCGCGCCTCGTGGATGAGACCAGCAGCGCGGGCCTCGAGCACCTCTACGACGGCGGCTTCGAGTACGCGGTCGGAGGCGGGGTCGCCGTCTTCGATTGCAACGGCGATGGGAAGCCCGATCTTTACCTCGCCGGGGGAAGCAACGCAGCGGCGCTCTATCGGAACGACAGCCCGATCGGCGGGGCTCTTCGGTTCAGTTCTCTCCACGACCCATCGACCGACCTCGTGGGCGTCATCGGCGCCTACCCGATCGACATCGACGGCGATGGGCTGACCGACCTGGTCGTGCTTCGGAGCGGCGAGAACATCCTGCTCCGCGGCACGGGTGGATGCCGCTTCGAGCGCGCGAACCGGAGATGGGGATACAGCGGCGGCGCCTCCGCGACGACCGCCTTCAGTGCGAGCTGGGAAGCCGGAGCGACGCTCCCCACGCTTGCACTGGGGCACTACGTGAATCCCGTGAGCGACGACCCGCACCATCTCTGCTTCGACAACGAGCTCCTTCGCCCGGCGGCGAGCGGGGCGCACTACGAGCGACCGATCATGCTCACGCCGAGCTGGTGCGCGCTCTCGATGCTCTTCAGCGACTGGAATCGCTCCGGGCGGATGGACCTTCGCGTCAGCAACGATGCGCACTACTACCTCCCGACCGAGGGCCAGGAGCAGCTCTGGCGTGTCGCGGCCGGCGCGCCGCCGTCGCTCTACACCGTCGACGACGGGTGGGTGCCCGTGCAGGTCCAGGGGATGGGCATCGCGAGCTACGACCTCACCGGCGAGGGCTTTCCGGACGTATTCCTGACAAGCCAGGCCGACAATCGACTGCAGGCACTGGCCGCCGGTCCGTCGCGTCCGACGTACCGTGACATCGGACGTAAGCGCGGCGTGAACGCCGCGCAGCCGTTTACCGGCGGCGACACGCGGCCATCCACCGCCTGGCATCCAGAGTTCGATGACGTCAACAACGACAGCTTCGTCGACCTGTTCATCTCGAAAGGGAACGTCACCAACCAACCCGACTACGCGCAGAAGGACCCGAGTGACCTTCTGCTCGGACAACCGGACGGGACCTTCCGCGAGGCCGCCGACGTAGCGGGA
>MNEO01000053.1 GCA_001917735.1 Chloroflexi bacterium 13_1_40CM_68_21 | reverse complement strand
CGCTCGCCGCGCGACGAACCAACGCGGGCGAAACGCTCGACGCGGACGCGATCGTCGTTGGCTCAGGCGCGGGCGGCGGGGTGGTCGCGGCGGAGCTTGCCGCGAGCGGAAAGCGCGTCCTCATCGTCGAGCAAGGCGAACTCGTCGCGGAGGGCGAGTTCGATGGACGCGAGGACAAGGGCGCGGCGAGTCTCTACTGGGATCGACAGCTCCTCGCGACCGAGGACCTCGCGCTCTCCATCTTCGCGGGACGCACGGTCGGTGGCGGAACGGTCGTGAACTGGAACACATCGCTCCGCCTGCCCGAAGACATCCGACGGGAATGGGCGATCGCGGGTCTCGACGGAATGGACGCGGAGCTCGACGCCCACTACGAGGCGGTCGAGGCCCGCATCGACGTCGACATAGACGAGAGCGTTCGGAACGGTCAGAACGAAGCGCTTGCGCGAGGCCTCGACGCCGTCGGCATACCCTGGCGGGTCATCCCGCGGAACGTCGCCGGCTGCGGTGACTGCGGCCACTGCGGGTACGGCTGCCGCCGCGGGGCGAAGTGCTCCACGATGCGCACCTATCTCGCCGACGCGGTGGCGCGAGGTGGCGAGCTCATCGCCGGGTGCCGCGCCGATCGCATCACGGTCGAGCGCGGCGCCGTCACGGGGGTGTCCGCCACGCTCGCGAGCGGCGGGACGGTCACGTTGCGCGCGCCGCTCGCCGTGCTCGCGGGCGGCGCCATCGGTACGCCCGCGCTGCTGCTCCGCTCGGGACTCGGCGGAAGCGAGGTCGGACGCACGCTGCACCTCCATCCGGTGCCACCGGTCGCCGCGCTCTACGACGAGCCGATCCGCATCTGGTGCGGCGTCCCGCAATCGGTGGTCGCCGACGCCTTCGCCCGGATCGAGGAGGGCTACGGTTTTCGCCTCGAGGTCCCGTCCGCGCTGCCGGGGGTGCTCGCGGCCGCGTTCCCGTGGCGCGACGCGTCGGGTCACCGCGCGTTGATGCAGGAGCTCGACCACGCTGCCGTCATCATCCCGATCGTGCGCGATCGCGAGGCGGGTCGCGTCACGATCGATCGGCTCGGTCGGCCCGTCGTGACGTACCGCGTGCGTGGGACGACCCAACGTCTCTGCATCAGGGCGATCGTCGAGGCCGCGTGCCTGCACCTGGCGGCGGGAGCGCGCGAGGCGTTCACGTTACACACGCGGCCGATCCGCGTGCGGCGCGGCGGCGATCTGGACGCGTTCGCGCGTCAGGTCGAGCGCAGCGGCGTCGGGCCGAATCGCGTGGGTATGTTCAGCGCGCACCAGATGAGCACCGCGCCGATGGGGGCGCATCGTCGCTCGAGCGTCGCCGATCCGGACGGTCGCGTCCGCGGGGTACGGGGGCTCGTGGTCGCGGATGCCTCCGCTTTCCCAAGCGCGTCGGGAGTGAACCCGATGCTGACGATCATGGCTCTTGCCCGCCGGAACGCTTCGCGGATCCTCGCCGCCGCCTGAGGGCGGCCTTGGCCCGAGCTGCTAGCGCGAGGCGGCGCTCGCGGTGATGACGAAGTAGTCGTTCACGATGCCATCGAGGGTGTTGAAGATGACCCGCACGACCACGTTGACCGGTTCGATCGCCGATACCGCCTGCATCTGCGGGTTGAGGAGCTTCGCGCTCCAGATGGCCGCGTAACCGCTGTACATAGCGAGAAGATCGCATTGCGCGCCGCGTGCCACATCGGCCGCCGGAGTGATGCTCTCTCCCGATCGCGTACTCCCCCGACCGCGTCCTACCTCTCTCGGGGGGCATTCGGGAAGCTGGGCCCTCCGGCTCGCTACCGTAGGCGCGTGGTCGAGCCCGAGGTCGTGGTCGTTCCCGCGGGCGACGCGCTCCTCGGCGATCCGCCGCGGACCGAACACGTAAATGTTTTTGCCATCGCGCGCCATCCCGTGACCGTGCGCCAATACGCGACATTTCTCGACGCGACCGAGCACGCCCCGCCTGTCAATTGGAGTACACAACGTGCCCAGGCCGACCGCGCGGTCGAGAGCGTGACCTGGGCCGACGCGGTCGCCTATTGCCGGTGGCTCACCATCGGGACCGGCCGGATCTATCGCCTTCCAGACGAGCGCGAGTGGGAAAAGGCGGCGCGCCACGAAGGGACGCTGGATGACCTCGGCGCCGTGCGGGAGTGGACGAACAGCTGGCAGGGCGGCGGGCGCGTGGTGCGGCACGGCGACGATCTCGCGGGCCGCGCGCTCGCCGGCGAGGACGTTCGGGGTATCGGCTTTCGGATCGTGCGCGGCATGACCGGTCGCTAGTGCCGACCATCATCGTCGCGAGCGGCAACGGCGCGTCCGCGTTGCCCGCGGGCATCCGCATCCTGGCGCGCGGCGGCTCCGCGCTCGACGCGGTGGAGGCGTGCGCGAAGATCATCGAAGCGGACCCCACCGACACGAGCGTCGGCCGCGGCGGGAGGCCGAACGTCCTGGGTGAGGTCGAGCTCGATGCATCGATCATGGACGGGACCGCTCATCGCACCGGCGCGGTCGCGGCACTCGTGGGCTTCCTCCATCCGATCTCCGTCGCACGCGCGGTCATGGAGCGCACACCGCACGTCTTCCTCGTCGGCGATGGGGCCGCGCGCTTTGCCCGCGAGATCGGCGCGAAGCCCGCACGGAACCTCACCGCCTCGACCCGCAGGCTCTGGATCGAGCGGCTGCGCAAGGCCGGCGAAACGCCCGCCAGCGTGCGCCGCCGCGCCAAGCTGCTCCCGGTCGTGCGGAAGACCGTCAAGGAAGAGCGCGGCACCGTGAACTTCCTCGCCCTCGATGGCCATGGGGGCGTCGCGTCCGCGGTCACCACGAGCGGCTGGGCGTACAAGTACCCCGGTCGCGTGGGTGACTCGCCCGTGATCGGCGCCGGCAATTTCTGCGACTCGCGCTACGGTGCGGCCGCGTGCACCGGATACGGTGAGCTCGCGATCCGGGGCGTCACCGCGAAGGCCGCTGTCGATCGTCTCGCGTCGGGGATGCCGGTCGATATGGCTGCGAAGGCGGCGATCGCGGACGCGAACGCGCTCGAGGACGCCGCGTTCAACATCGTCGTGCTCAGCGCCGCCGGGTCGCATGCCGCGGCGACGAATCGCGAGGGCCGGCGCTATGTATGGATGACCCCGGAGATGGAGGAGCCGGCTACCGCGCCCCGAGCTTTGGTGCCGCAAGCGAAGTCATGATCTCCGCCGTTTCGGGCCAGCGCTCGAGTGCGATCGCCTCGCTGAGGCCGGCCCAGCGGTAGCGGTCGTGCTCCTCGTTCAACGTCGGCTCCCAGTCGGGCCGGACCTCGACCGAGAAATTGCCGATCGTCACCTCCTCGACCCCCGAGCCGTACTCGCCGCGGAGCGTCTCCGGCACCGCATACGTCTGAGGCATCGCGAGATCCGCGACCGCGGCGTGCAGTCCGGTCTCCTCGACGAGCTCGCGCGCCGCCGCCTCCGCGAGGGTCTCGTCCGGCTCCGCGGCGCCCGCGACGACGTGCCAGTAGTCATCGGGAACGCGATGCAGCATGAGGAACTGTTCGCCGCGGCGGACGAAGACGGCTGCTTCGCGCTCGGTCCGCACGGCTAGAGCGCCGCCACCGCCGCCTGGAGCCTCGCGGTCGCCTCGTTCGCGTTCGTGCCAGCGGGGAAGTAGATGGGATCGCCGAACACGACCTCGACGTCGCCGCGCCACCCGTTCGCGCGCTGGCGGTCCCACTTCTTGTCCAGGTGGTCGAGGATGGAGACGCGGTTGATCTTGAGCTTCATCGGCACGACCGGGCTCGCGCCCTCGACCGCGATGAGGCCGGCGCCGGACTTGAAGGGCTGCGTCGGTCCGCCGATGGTGAGCTTGCCCTCGGGGTAGATGAGCACCGAGAACTGTCGGTCGAGCCTGGCCCCGAGAAGCTCGAGGCTGCGGCGGATCGCGCCTTCACGTGCCAGCGGGAATGCGTTGGCGAGGATCGCGCTGAACATCCCGTTCAGCTTGTTGCCGAAGACATCGTCCGCTGCCGCGGCAACCGCCAGCCGCCAGCGCCAGGTCAGGGGGATCGCCATGATGATGATCCCGTTATCCCAGTGCAGGCAGTGGTTCGGCGTGAAGAGCACCGGCCCACTCAGTCCGCGGAGCTTTTCGATCCCGGTCACCTTCACGTGATAGAAGAGGTGGACCAGCGGATAGAGCAGCGTCTCCTGAAGGAGGATGCCGAAGCTCCGGACGAGCGGATGAAGCGGCCAGCCGAAGATCCCGGTCTCCTTCTTGGTGTCGCGGGCCGCGGCCACCATGCGCTCGAGGTCTCCGACGGTCGCGTTGGGCAGGACCGCGGCATCGTCGATGTACGTCCCGAGCTCCTCCTCGATGACCCCGAGCAGGTCGACCCGTCCGAGCGAGTCGAGCCCGATGTCCTGAGAAAGCTGCGCGTCGGCGTGGACGCGTTCCGCGGGTACGTTCGCGACCTGCATGACGATGCGCTCGACCTCGCTGAGCTCACGTTCCGATCCCATCGCGGCGACCGGTTCGGGCTCGCCGCGTCCGATGGCGAGAAGGCGCTCGACGATCTCGCGCTTCTTGACCTTCTGCGTCGGCGTCGTCGGGAATTCCGAGTCGGGCCAGATCGTCCACCCGCGGATCTGCTGGCTGCTCGAGAGCTTCGCGTTCGCGTCGCGGACGATCTGATCGACGGCGGCGCGGTCCTTGGGCTCGAGGAACACCGCGTGGACCTGCAGCGTTTCGCCCGGACGCTCGAGACCGACGACCGTGGCGAGCACCGGCCGCTGCGGGGTTGCGATCTCCTGGAGCCGCGGATCGGCGGCGAGGACGTTCTCGATGTCCTCCGGGTAGACCTTGAGCCCGTCCGGGAGGGCGATCATGTCTTTCTTCCGACCGTGCAGCCAGAGGAACCCGTCCGCGTCGAACTTCCCGAGGTCGCCGGTGTGGAACCAGCCCTCCTTGTCGATCGCGGCGCGGGTGGCCTCCTCGTTCTCCCAGTAGCCCTTGAAGATGTTCGGTCCGTGGGCGATGACCTCGCCCTCGTCGGTGATCTTCACCTCGACCCCGGGCAGGGGAACCCCGACCGAGCCGAGGCGGTTGCGACCGATCCGGTTGAACGTGAGGGCGGGTGAGGTCTCGGTCAGGCCGTAGCCCTGTAGCACGTCGACGCCGAGCTCGCGCCACGCCTCGCCCAGCGCCGGGTCGAGGGCCGCGCCACCCGAGACGATGTAGCGGAAGCGGCCGCCGAACTGGCTGTGCACGCTGAAGAAGAGCAGGCGCCGGAGCGCCATCGGCAGCTTGCGCGCGATGCGGCGGAGCCGCGCGAAGAGCTCGCCCTTGCCCTCCTGCTGCGCGCGGCGTTCGATCGCGATGAAGAGCGACCGGACCGCGGCCGGCGTGATGAGGATCAAGGACACCTGGCGCTCGCGGAAGGTCCGACGCACCACCGATGGCTGACGGCTCGTCGGATACACGACCGATGCGCCCGCGAGCATGAGGCACCAGAAGCCGGCCATCTGCTCGAACATGTGCGAAAGCGGGATGAACGACAGAAGGCGCTGCTGCGGGCCGATCGGGAAGATCTGTGTCGCGGCGACCGAGTTCGTGAGGATGTTGCGATGGGTCAGCATCGAGCCCTTCGGATCGCCGGTGGTCCCCGAGGTGAACACGATCTCCGCGAGATCGTCCGGTCCGACGTCGGCCTTGGGCAGGGGCTCTTTGCCGCGCGCGCGATCGGGAAGCACTTCCATGTCGAACAGCGGCACGCCGAGCGCCTCCGCGCGGGAACGCGTCTGCTGCGAAACGATGGCCGCGCTGGCTCGGGTCAGTGACGCGATCTTCTGAACGAATTCCGCGGTCGAGTTCACGTCGAGCGGGACGAGCACGGCGCCGATGCGGAGGGCGGCGAGCATCGCAAGCCCGTACTCGGGGCGGTTCACACCGAATGTGATGACGCGGTCGCCTTTGCGGAGGCCTGACTCGCTGAAGCAACGGGCGATACGCGGCACGATGTCCTCGAGGTCGCGGTAGGTCCACGTTCGCGTGCGGAAGCCCGGTTTGATGATGAACACGTCCTTGCGGCCGAACTTGGCCGCGGACACCTCGAGGATGTCGTTGAGTGTCTCCACCCTTTTCCCCCTCAGCTCACGAGCGCCCGCAGCGTCTCCCGGGCCCTCTCCCGGTACGGGGCGTAATGCGAGAACAGGATGGTCTCCACGTCAAGTTCGGCGAGCCTCCCGATGGACTCCCGGGCCTGGGCCATGTTGTCGGTGAAGAAGTAGTTCGGGAGCGTGACCTTTCCCTTCACCCGCTGAAGCAGGTCGCCCACGATCACAAATCGCCCCTCCGGCGAGTAAAGACAGATGCTCCCGGGTGTATGCCCGGGGGTATGCAGGACGCGGAGGCCGCCGAGGACAGGGAGCTCGTCGCCCTCCACCACCGGTGCGGCGTGCGCCGGCGCGCGTGTCAGGAGCGCGACGATCGGACCGGGCGAGAAGTTCGCGATCACTTCGCGGAACCGGATGCGGAGGCGCGCGCTGTCCGCCGGATGCAGGAGCACGCTCGCGCCGGAGAGCGCCGCGATCTCGTGAACCCCGCCGATGTGGTCGGGGTGGCCATGCGTGCAGACAATGCGCGTGATGTGCTCCATCGAGCGGCCGATCCGGGCGAGATAGCCGCGGAGCATGCGCGCCGAGCCGGCGTGTCCGGCGTCGACGAGGGTGATCTCGTCGCCGTCGACGAGCAGGTACGCCTGGGCGCCGATGAGCTTGATCGCATGGACGTTGGGTAGCACTTCCACTGGAGCAAATGCTAGGTCGCCCCTTGCGCCCCGAACGTCATTCCGGCGACGCGGGCCCGCTGGCGCTAGAAGCTCAGAACGCGCTCCGCTTCCATCGTCAGGCGCACGAGATCGGGCGGTGTGATGAACGTCGCCTTCGGCGTCATCTGCGGTGAGACCCCACGGGCCTCGGCGCAGCCCTTTCAGACGTAGAAAGCGATGCCGCGCTCGGTCGCGCTCTTGACGAGGTCCGCGAGCGGCGGGATCCCGATGCCCTTCACGCGCGCCTGGACGTCGGGTTTCATGAGCTCCACGGCATCGCCGGCGAGCGCGATGCCGCACTCGACCCCCGACGCGCCCGCGCCGTTCGCGGCGATATGAAACGGAACGCTCGCGGTGGTCGCGTTCTCCGGTCCCTGGCTCGTAACGATCAGAAGCCGTGGCATTTCCGAACCTCCGCTCGGGGATGCTAGGTCACGAACGTCCGCCAGAGGAGGTTCGCGACGCTCGTGACGAGCAGCAGGACGATGATCTGCCTGAAGCGCCGCTGGTCGAGCCGGCCGCGGATCGCGATCCCAGCCATGAGCGCCAGCAGCATCGGGATGCATGCGATGACACCGAGCGTGAAGAGATCGGGCGTGAAGAGCCCGAGCGCGGCGTACGAGATGAGCTGCACGATCGACGAGAGCTGAAAGACCGAGGCGAGAGTGATGACGTACTCCCGCGGCGGCAGACGCAGCGCGTGGAAGAACGAGCCGATCACCGGGCTCGAGATCGATGTCGTTCCCTGCATGACGCCACCGACGAAACCGACGGCCGGAGTAAGCATCCGCGCGCGGGTCGCCCCTGGATCACCGACGAGACGGTCGCCGCGGGCGAGGAACAGCACGACCATCAGCGTGATGAGGATCGCGAACGTCCGCTGATCGAGGCCGGCGAGCAGCAGCGCCCCGAGAGCGGTGCCGGCCGCGTTCGCGACGATGAGCGGCACGAGTGAGCGGAGGTATCCGAACACACGCCAGGACTGGAGCAACAGGAGCGTGTTCGCGACGAAGATCGGGATGGTGATGATGACCACCGCCTGCTTGGGCCCGAACACCGACGCCAGGATCGGTGTGGCGATAAGCGGAAGGCCCATGGCCGTCGCGCCTTTCGCAAGACCGGCGATCGTAAGGCCGGCGACCAGGGTCAGGAGCTGGAGCGCACCCAATCCTTCTCGCCGACGAGGGACCTCCAGGCCACCTGGTGCAGCCGCTCGCTCTCGATGTAGGAGCGGCCGGTCTTCGCGAGGGGACGCCCTTCCACCCGAACGATGTCCGCCGTGTGATCGAAGCCCGATCCGTGGACGAGCGCCGAGCCGACACCGTAGACGTCGACCGGCACGCGGAGCTCCTCGAAGCGCCGGATCTTGTCGGCGTCGAAGCCGCCCGACGCGACGATGCGGACGTGACGGTATCCGTTCCGGTCGAGCGCTTCGCGCAGCAGCTCCACAAGACGCGGCGTGACCCCGCGCAGCTGTCCGACCGCGACGCCTTCTTTCTCCTCGAGCTCGCGGAGGATCGCGCGGTCGACGAGCGACTCGCTCGTGTCGACGCGCACGCCCCAAAGGCGCGCGCCCAGAGCGTGTGCGACGCCCAGCGAGGTGTTCACGACGTCGTTCTGGAAGTCGACGAGGCTCGTGACGTTCACGTGCCCTTCGGGCGTCCCCTTCGCCGTGAGGTGGCCTATCGCGTCCGGGGCGCGGTTGATGTACTCGTCGAACTTGAGCGTGGCTACCGTCGTGTCGCCGCCGTACGCCGCGATGAGCGCGTGCGGAACGGTGCCGAGTCCGGTCGAGCCCCACCACTCGCCCTGCTCGTCGGTCGAGACGCCGATGGCGCCACCGACATACGCGGCGTAGCCGGAGCCGGCCTGCGCCTCGTGGACCTGGTGTCGAGCGCCGAACATGATCACGGGCTTGCCGTTTGCCGCGGCCACCACGTCGCGTGTGTTCGTAGCGACGCGCGTGCCTTCGGAGAGCGCGCCCAGGTAAAGCGTCTCGAGATGCGCGAACGCCGCGTAGTCGCCTTCGATGTGCATGACGGGCTCGTAGGGCGCCGCGGTCTCACCGTCGTGGAGCGAGGCGACGGAAAGCTCGCGCCAGGCCGGCTCCCAGAGCGCCGCCAGCTCGCGCGAGATCTCGAAGACCTCGCGCGCGACGGGCTCGTACGCGGTCCAATCGAGCGCAGGTAGCTCGAGCCATGCCGCATACAGGCGGCGCTCGGCCGCGAGATACCGCTCGAAGAGCGCTTCGGACTTCGCGCGATCGTGGTACCGGCCCGCGCCGACGTGCAGGATCGCGAGGGTCATGTCCGTTCCCACGACCACCGCATCGGGACGCTTTTGGAACACTTGCATCGTGACGCGCTCGCGCCGGCCGTCGCGCTCGAGGATGAGCTTCGTCCGCGCGAAGTAGATGTCGCTCTTGTAACCCGCGCGGATCTTCTCGATGGGCAGGCGGAAGACCTCCGGCTTCAGGCGCTCGGTGACGATCACTCGTGGGCCGTCGAGCCGAAGAGATCGCGGACGCCGGGACCGGTCTGCGCGCGAAACACCACCTTGGCCTGGAGCGCATCGCGGACGCGCTCGACCTGAAGGGGCGCCGTGTTGGGGGGAAGCGCGTCGGTGGGGAAATAGCCGACCTGATCGGCCTCGTCGCTTGTCGTGGGGACACCGTCGATGATTCTGCCCTCGAAGTTGAAGACCAGATCGCTTGACTCCGGCTTCCAGTAGAGGCCGGTCAACCGGACGATTTCGATGCCGACGCCGACCTCTTCACGAGCCTCTCGCACGGCGGCATCCCACGGCGCCTCGTTGTCTTCCACCCCGCCACCGGGCAGGTTCCACACATCGAAGTCTCGGCGGTGGCAGAGCAGCACCTGCCGCTCGCGATCGAAGATCACGGTGAAGGCGCCGACAATCATCAGAACATGCTCATGAGCATGCCGCCGTCGACCTGAAGCGAGACCCCGGTGAGGTACGAGGCCTTAGGCGAAGCGATGAAGACGACGGCCGCGGCATATTCCTCCGGTTTGCCGTACCGGCCCATCGGGATCACCGACGACTCGTATCGTTTGCGGATCTCGTCCGGCGTCGTGTTCTGGCGGCGCGCGGTGTCAGTATCGAGCTGGATCAGGCGGTCGGTCGCGATGCGGCCTGGCTGCACCGCGTTCACGCGGATCCCGTCCTTGGCGAGATCGGACGAGAGAGTCTTCAGCATCCCGTGCACCGATGCACGGATCGCGTTCGAGAGGATGAGGTTCAGGTACTGCGTCGGCTGGCGGACGCTTGTCGACGTCGAATACACGATCGACCCGCCCCCCTGCTTGCGCATCTGCGGCAGCACGAGACGCGTGAGCCGGACCGCCGAGAAGAGCGTCAGGTCGAGGGCCTTGTGCCACGCCGCGTCGTCGAGGTCGTCAAATCGGCCCGGTGGGGGTCCTCCAGCGTTCACGATGAGGATGTCGATCGAGCCGAACTTGCTCTGCGCGAGTTGGATGAAGGATTCGCAGCCTTCTTTCGTCGAGACGTCCGCGGCGATCGGGAGAACGTCTGTGTTACCGGTCTTTCGCTCGATCTCCCGCGCGGCCGCGTTGATTGCGCCTTCCTCGCGGCTGCACATCGCGACCTTCGCCTTCTCGCGCGCGAACTCCTCGGCGATCGCACGGCCAAGACCTCTGCTTGCCGCCGCGACCAGGACGATTTTTCCGGTGAGACCGAGATCCATGGCGCTATCGTGCCATGCGCGATGCGCTGGCTTGGTCTGCTGCTCGCCGCCGCGGGCGTCGGCCTACTCACCGCGTTCTGCCTGATCTGGCCGCCAGTCGTTCTCTACGGCAACGACGCGGCTTCGCCGAACGGGATCTCGGCGATCGGTGCGATCTTCGGCCTGCTGTTCGTCATCGCCGGGATCATGGTGATGTTCGGCGGCCGCGGCGGCCCGGACGTGGCCTAAGGGGCGAGCAGACCCGCCGCGATCGCGAGGACGATGACGGCCGCGAGCACGAGCCGGTACGCAACGAACCAGTTCAGGGAGTGCGCTCGTAGGAAGCGGACCATGAACGCAACGGCGGCGACCCCGAAGAGGAACGATGTGACAAATCCGATCGCAAGCACGTCCGGCTCCGCAAGGAGCCCCGCAGCCTTGCGTGTGTCGAGCAGGGTCTTTGCTCCGGCGCCCAGGATCACCGGCGTCGCGAGGAGGAACGAGAAGCGCGTCGCATCTTCTCGGCGCAGCTCGCGACCAAGACCGGCGGAGATCGTGATGCCCGAGCGCGAGATACCGGGCAGGAGCGCGATCGCCTGAGCAGCGCCCATGAACAGCGCGTCGACGACCGTCAGGTCGCCGATCGCCCGGCGCTGCCGCGCGATCGCCTCGGCAGCGACGAAGAGGATCGACCCTACGACCAAGCCGGCTACGATCACGAGCGGACCGCGTAGCTCACGCTCGACGGCGGACTGCAGGACGACCCCGGCGATCGCGGCCGGCGCCGTGCCGAGCACGACCAGCGCGGGCATGCGCCAGCGGCCGCGGAGCACGTCCGCCGCGAGCGCGATCCAGGTCCGCGCGAAGTAGAGGAGCACCGCGAGCGCGGTTCCGAGATGCAGCGCCACGTCGAAGCTGAGCCCGAAGCGATCCGGATCGAG
>MNEO01000048.1 GCA_001917735.1 Chloroflexi bacterium 13_1_40CM_68_21 | reverse complement strand
GCCCGGAGCCGGCTCGGCGTGTGCGGTTGGAACAGCACGACCACACGCCCGGAGGCGCGCGCGCGGACCGCGTCGATGGACGCGCGGATCTCCACCGGATGGTGCGCGTAGTCGTCGACCACGGTGATCCCGCCCGCGGTGCCGAGCTCTTCGAGACGTCGCTCGGTGCCGGTGAACGTGGCGAAAGCTTGCGCGGCGGAGCTGGCCGGCACGCCGAACGCATCCGCCGCGGCAAGCGCACCTGCGGCGTTCCGCGCGTTGTGGCCGCCAGCGAGCCGAAGCGCTACCGGCACCGGGACCTCGAAGGGGCCCGTGAGAATGAACGACACGCCATTCGGACGCTGCCCGAGCTCGACCACGCGATACGTCGCCTCCTCCGCCGTGCCGTAGGTCGCGACCGTCCGGCCCGGCAGCTGATGCATCGCGCTCGCCGAAAGGCGCGCCGCGCCGTCGTCGTCGGCGCAGGCGACGAGCGAACCGCCGGGCACGATGCCCGCCGCGAATGACGTGAACGCTTCGGCGTAGTCGGACCGCGCCGGGAAGACGTCGACATGGTCGTGGTCGACGTTGGTCACGAGCGCGATCTCCGGCTCGAGCGCCAGAAAGGCCCGGTCGTACTCGTCAGCCTCGATCACCAGGATGTCTCCACCGCCCGCATAGGCATTCGAGCCCAGATCCCGAAGGACCGCGCCGCAGAGGAGCGAGGGGTCGAGTCCACCCGCGCGCAGCGCCGTCCAGGTGAGGGCCGTGGTGGTGCTCTTTCCATGGGTGCCGGCGACGGCGACGACGCGCTTTCCTTTGGCGAGCTCGCGCCAGGCGTCGTCGCGCTTCCAGATCGGTATGCGCTTGGCGCGCGCCGCGGCGACCTCGGGATTCGCGTCGCCGTATGCGCTCGAGCGGATCACCACATCGGCTCCCTCCAGGTTCGCGGCCTCGAACGACGTGGCGACCGCGACCCCGTCCGCGGCAAGCGCCTGGGCGAGGGGCCAGGCGCCGTTGTCCGAGCCGCTCACGTCATCGCCGCGTGCGAGCAAGAGGCGCGCGATCGCCGACATCCCCATGCCGCCGATCCCAACGACATGGAACCGCGTCACGTGCATCCGCCGAGCGCGCGGACCTCGTTCGCGATGGCGGTTGCCGCGTCGGGCCGGCCCGCCGCGCGCGCGGCCTTCGCCATGCGCGCAAGACGCGTCGGATCGTCGAGCAGCCCGGTGACGTAGGCGACGAGGCGGTCGGCGTCGAGCTGGCTCTCCGGCAAGAGGATCGCGGCGTTCTTCTCGACGGCGTCGCGGGCGTTCGCGGTCTGGTGCGCATCCGCCGCCGCCGCGAAAGGCACGAGGATGAGCGGCACGCCGAAGGCGAGCGGCTCCGCGATCGAGGACGAGCTCGCGCGACCGACGACGAGGTCCGCCGAGGCCAGCGCGGCGCCCATCTCATCGCGAAGGAAGCCGTACACCTGATAGCGGCCGCGAAGATCCTCCGGGAGGGTCTCGCGCTTCGCCGCGATCTGCGCGAGGTGCGCCTCGCCGGTGTGATGGATCACGGTCGCGCGCCGCAGGAGCCGCGAAAGCGCGCCAGACACGGCGTGATTGATCGCGGCCGAGCCCTGGCTCCCCCCGGTCACGAACACGACCGTGGCGTCGGCCGGCAGTCCAAGCTTCTCGCGCCCCGAATCGCGCGTCCAGCGGAGGAGCGACCTGCGGATCGGATTGCCGGCGAGCGAGGTGCGCGCGGGTGGCAGCGCGCGCAGCGACGCCTCGAAAGTCGCCCCGACGCGCTGCGACCAGCCGGCGAGCAGCCGGTTCACCCGCCCGGGGACCGCGTTCCCCTCCCAGATGTAGACCGGCACACGCGCGAGGCGCGCGGCGAGGACGATCGGAAGCGAGACGAGCCCGCCGGTCGTGCAGCAGACATCCGGCCGGAACTTCGCTATCTGGATGAGTGACTCAACCACGGCGACCGGCATGACGAGGGCGCGCGTGACGAGCGACGTTCGCGAATCCGGGTCGCGAAGTGACGGCATCGCGGTCGCGTGGAACGGAAGGCCCGCGGCGCGCACGGGGTCAGCCTCGAGCCCGCGACGACCACCGAGGAAGAGGAACGCGGTCTCCGGATCCGTCGCGCGGAGAGCCTCCGCGACCGCGAGGAGCGGGCTGACGTGCCCGACCGTCCCGCCACCGACGAGGAGCACGCGACAGGCTCGCGCGCGGGCGGGACCCGGCTCGACCAATGTTGAGGAGGATACCGACGGCGATGAACCCGACGCAGAGCGAGCTGCCTCCGTAGGAGATGAAAGGCAGGGTGATGCCGGTCATTGGCACGAGGCTCGCGACGACGGCCATGTTCACCCAGGCCTGGAACGCGAGCCACACCGTGATCCCGGTCGCGAGGAGCGCGCCCGTCGCGTCCTCGGCCCGTAGCGCGATCCGCACGCCGCGGAACGCGACCACGAGGAAGAGCAGGACAACGGCCAGCGCTCCCGCGAGCCCGAGCTCATCGCCGAGCACGGCAAAGATGGAGTCGGTGTACGGATGTGGCAGATACCCGAACTTCTCGCGACCTGCTCCGAGACCCTCACCGAACGATCCGCCGAGTGCGAGGGCATAGAGAGTTTGGATCGTCTGAAAGCCGGCGCCCCGCGGATCAGACCACGGATCCACGAACGTGAGCAGGCGCTCGTATCGCTCGGGATTGACGACCGCCAAGGCCAGCACCGAGACGGCCGTGAGGATGCCCAGCGCGGCAAAGATCTGAAGGCGCGCGCCCGCTGCGAAGTAGATCGCCAGCGCAACGACGATGATGACGATCGCCGTGCCGAGGTCGGGCTCGGCCACGACAAGGCCGATCACGGTCATCGTGATGAGCACGAACGGCACGGTGATGCGCCACGAGCCGATCTGTTCACGCTGCGCGCCGAGCCACGTCGCGAGATAGACGATGAGCGCGAGCTTCGCGAGCTCCGCAGGCTGCAGACCGGCGATGCCGCCGAAGCGGAGCCAGCGCGTCGCGCCCCCGGCGGTGACGCCGACGCTCGGGACCAGGACCGCGACGAGCAACGCCACGGCGACGAGGAGCAGCGGGACCGCGAGCACGCGCAGGCGGTGATAGTCCACGCGCGCCGCGACGAACATCGCAGCGATCCCAAGCACGGCCCACGCGGACTGCTGCGCCAGGAACACGCCGGGATCCTCGTTGGCGTCGAGCGCGCTCATTCCGCTCGCGCTGTAGACCATCGCGAGGCCCATCAGGAGGAGCGCGAGCACCACGAGGAGGAGCGGCAGGTCGTAGGTGGTGGTCCGCGGGAAACGAAGCCTCACCGGGCCACCGGTGCGGCGAACGCGTTGACGAGCGCGCTGAATCGCTCGCCCCGCTCGTCGGCGGACGCGAACATGTCGAACGAGGCGCACGCCGGCGACAGGAGGACCACGTCCCCCGGTCGCGCGAGCTGGCGCGCCGCGGTGACCGCATCTTCCAGCGACCCGGCGCGACGGACCGGAAGCTCGCCCGCCGCGACGATCGCTTGTTCGATCTCGCCCGCGGAACGTCCGATCAGCACCGCTCCGCGCGCCCGCTCCACGAGCGCGCGGGCCAGAGCGCTGAAGTCGGCGTTCTTGGAGACACCCCCCAGGATCACGACCGCCCGGCGCTCGGGGAAGGCCGCGATCGCGGAGAGCGTCGCGGCAGGCGTCGTCGCCGCGGAATCGTTCACCCAGAGCACGCCGTCGGCCTCGCCGATCGTCTCGAGCCGGCGCGGGACACCCTCGAACTCGCGCAGCGCGCTTCCGATCGCGTCAGGCGCGATATCGAAGATGTCGCCGACGATGGACGACGCGAGCGCGTTCGAGATGTTGTGGCGTCCGGGCACGCGCAGCTCGGTGGCCGCGCAGAGCACCGAGTGGCGATCCCCGGAGACGAGGACGAGGCGACCATGGTCGTCGAGGTAGGCGCCCCGCTTCGGCCGAAGGCTCAGCGAGTAGCCGCGGATCTCGGACGCCGCGCCGGTGTGAAGCAGGACCGTCGCCGGGTCGTCGAGATTCAGCACCGCGATGTCGCGCGAACCTTGCCAGGCCACGATGTTCCGCTTCGCGGCGACATACGCGTCGCGAGTTCCGTGATGGTCGAGATGGTCCTCGAGGATGTTCGTGACGACGGCGACGTGCGGGCTGTGCCCGAGAGTCTCGAGCTGGAAGCTCGAGAGCTCGAGCACGACGATGTCGTCAGGGGTGAGCGAGTCCACGAGGTGGAGGGGTGCGCCCGTGCCGATGTTCCCGCCCACGATGACGCGCCGCCGTCCGAGCGAGAGGATGCGCTCGATCCACGTGGTGGTCGTTGTTTTCCCCTTCGTCCCCGTCACGCCGACGATGGGCGCGGGGCACAGACGGAAGAAGAGCGCCATCTCGGTCATCACCGGGACCCTTCGCTGGAGGGCGCGCAGGATCGTCGGAGAGCGCGGCCGAATGCCTGGGATCACGAACACGAAATCGGGGTCCGCGAGCGCCATATCGTCGCTGGACGGCCCCAGCACGAGCTTGACGTCGACGCCCTCGAGACGCGCGAGGCCTTCGGCGAGCTCCTGTTCGGGCTTCGGATCGGTGATGGTCACCGTGGCGCCTTTCCCGACCAGAAAGCGGGCGAGGCCCGCGGTCGTTCGACCCTTGCCGAGGCCGATGATCGTGACGCGGCTACCGCGGAAGTCGTCCGCGCCGACCTCGGGATCGAAGAGAACGGTCACCGCGGCCGCCCCAGGAAGGCGAGCTGCGTTCCGTACCGGCCTTCCGCGTCGCGCGCGCGATACGACCAGAGGTCGCGGCCGCCGCACTTGGTGCAGATCCCGGCGACCTCGATGGAGCGGACGCCGAATGACTCGAGCTGCGCGACGTTCGCGGACCAGAGGTCGAACGCGATCGCGCCGTCGCGCTCGCGAAGATGGTCCCCAAGGCGCCGGAGCATCTTCGCCCGCGACTCGTCGATCACGTAGCAGCACGGACCGATGGACGGGCCGAGCGCCGCGACGACCTGGCTCATGTCGGCCCCATCGCCTTTGAGTGCGTCCATCAGCGAACCGACGACGCCGCGCATCGTTCCCTGCCAGCCGGCGTGAGCGGCGCCGATTCGACCTTTCGCGTCCGCGACCAGGATCGGCACGCAATCGGCGGCTGCGATCCCCAGGAGCAGACCGGCGCGGTCGGTCCACATCGCGTCGGCCTCCGGGCGTGGCTCGACCGCTCGGTCGACCCGTACCACCGCGCTCCCGTGCACCTGCCTCACGCGAGCGACCGCGTCCTCGAAGCCCAGGCGGAGCGCGAGTGCGTCGCGGTTCGCGGCCTGCTCGCTCTCCGGATACACCGACCCCGCCATGCTGCCGAGGGCACGGGTGGTGAACCCCGCGACGAGACCGCGCGCCTCCAGCAGCGGCGAACGCAGCGTGCCGTCACGAACTGTCCAGGTGGGGGGTCCGAGGGGCAGGGGCCCCTGGGCGGCGCGATGCGACGAGCCCCCCCTGAACGCGTTCACTGGATCGGCGTCGCGAACGCCAGGATCGCCGCGACGATCGCCGCGAGCGCGGAGATGAGCCAGAAGCGGATCGTGACCTTCTCTTCGGGCCAGCCGATGAGCTCGAAGTGGTTATGGAGTGGTGACATCCGGAAGATGCGCTTGCCGCGCAGCTTGAACGATCCGACCTGGAGGATCACCGAGACCGTCTCCGCGACGAAGATGATGCCGGCCACCGGAAGGAGCAGCACGAACCCGGTGGTGAGCGCGCATGCGGCGAGCGTCGCGCCGATCGCGAGCGCGCCCGTGTCGCCCATGATGAATTCCGCCGGATGCACGTTGAACCAGAGGAACGCGAGGAGCGCCCCGACCATCGCGGCGCAGAACACCACGAGCCAGGGGTACCCGCGCGCGGCCGCAATGAACGCGAACGAGAGGAAAGCGAACACGCTCGTGCCTCCCGCGAGCCCATCCATGCCGTCGGTGAGGTTCACCCCGTTCGACATCGCCACGATCGCGAAGAGCGCCAGCAGGACGAAGAGCCCGCCACCAATCACCCACTCGCCGACAAGGGGCACGAGGATCCCGGTGACGTCGAAGTGGTTCCGGATGTAGACCGCGGCGGCGAGGCCGACGATCGTCTGCCAGACGAGCTTGTGACGCCCGCGTATGCCGAAGCCGTAGGTCACGTTGACCCAGTCGTCGATCGCGCCGAGCAGACCCACACCCACGAGGGCGCCGATCGGCACGATCGTCTGCGGCACGAAGACGTCGCGCTGCTCCTCTGGCAGCAGCAGCAGAACGAAGACCCAGAGGACTGCGACCACGATGATGAAGAGCGCGCCGCCCATCGTCGGGATCCCTCGCTTCGCGAAGTCGCGGCTCGGTCCCTCGCGCCGGATGTTCGCCCCGATGCGCAGCCGTCGCAGCAGCTGGATGTACGGACCGCCGAAGATGAGCCCGAGGAGAAAGGCCGAGAGCAGCACGCCGAGCGCCAGGATCGCGGTCGGCATCAGGCCGCGGCCGCCGGCCGCGCGAGCGCGTCGGCGAGGCGATCGAGCGCCAACGCGCGCGATCCCTTCACCAGGACGGTGTCGCCGCGCCGCAGGATGCGCCGCAGCACGAGAAGCGCCTCGGCGCCGTCGGCGACGGTGTGCGCCTCCTTGATGCCGGCGGTGCGGGCCGCGCTCACGATGGTCCGGGCGAGGTCGCCGACGCCGATGAGGACGTCGGCCGATCGCGCGGCCTCGCGACCGACGGCCTCGTGCGCGTCCGCCGAGAGGGTCCCGAGCTCCAACATATCCCCGAGCACCGCGACCCGGCGCGTCCCTACCGAGCCGAGCACCGCGAGCGCGGCACTCATGGCGGCCGGGCTCGCGTTGTACGAGTCGTCGATCACGACGAGCTGGGCGGTCCGACGGACGTTCATCCGGTGCGCCGGCGCATCCATCGTCCCGAGGGCCGTCGCCGCCTCGTCGAGTGGCACGCCGAGCTCGGTCGCCGCACCGAGAGCGGCGAGCGCCGCGGGCACGAGATGGCGACCGGGGATCGGTAAGCGGACCTCGTGCCGTTCGCCCTTGGCGTGCGCGACGAAGCGAACGCCTTCGATCCCCGAAGCGCGGACGTCCGTCGCGCGTAGCGCGGCGTCCGCGGATTCACCGAAGAGCACGACCCGGGCCCGTGTGCGTGACGCGAGCGCCCGCACGCGAGGATCGTCGCCATTGAGGAGCGCGACGCCGTCGTCGGGCAGCGCCTCGATCAGCTCGGCCTTGCCCGCGGCGATCGCTTCGACGCTGGGCGTTCGCGAGAAGTGCACAGGACGCTCAGGGATGGCGGTGATGATCCCGATGCGCGGTCGCACGAGGGCGCAGAGGTCCGCGATCTCGCCGGGGACGTAGAAACCGATCTCGATCACGGCGACCTCATGACTCGGTTCGATGCCGAGGAACGTCATGGGGACGCCGATCTCGTTGTTGAACGATGCCGCGCTGCGCAGCACCCGGTAGCGGGCGCCGAGCGCCGCGGCCGTGGCCTCCTTCGTGGTCGTCTTCCCGACGTTGCCGGTGATCCCGACCGCCGGGATCGGGTGGGCATCGCGAAGCGCCTCGGCGAGGCGGCGGAGCGCGCGTTGCGCGTTCGCCACCTCGACCACAAGAGCGGCGTCGGGGAGATCGTCAACGGGTCGCTCCACGACCGCGGCCCGCGCGCCATGCGCGAACGCGTCCGCCACGAACTCATGACCATCGCGACGGTCGCGGAATGCGAAGAACACGCTGCCTCGTTCCGCGATGCGCGAATCGAACGCGCCCCCGGTGAAGCGGTCCGACAGGTTCGGGACGCCGTGGATCACCCGTCCACCCGTCGCGCGGAGCATCTCCTCGAGGGTGAACACGCTCTGCCGAATGGTACCGACCGTCAGGGCCGATCCGGCTGCACGCGGGCGTAGCGGAGCGCGTCGGTCGCGATGCCCTTGAACGCCGTCATCGCCGGTAGGGTCCCGAGCAGCTTCGACTGCGGACGCTCCAGGACGACGACGACCACCATGCGCGGGTCCTCGGCGGGGACGATGCCGGCGAAGGACGAGATGTACGCGTCGTCGACGTAGCGGCCATCGTCGCTCGGGATCTGCGCGGTGCCCGTCTTTCCGGCGACGCTGTACCCGGGGAGCGCGGCCGCGTTCGCGATGCCCTCGTCGACCGCGATGGTGAGCATCGTGCGCAACGTCGCGGCCGTCTCCCGCGAGATCACGCGGCGCAGTGGCGCCGGCGCGGTGCGGTGCTCCCCATCCGCATCGCGCCGGCTCGCCACAACGTACGGCCGGTAGAGAGTCCCGCCGTTGCCGATCGCGGCGTACGCGGCCGCGAGCTGCAACGGCGTGATCGAAAGGCCCTGGCCGAAGCTGATCGTGCCGAGGTCCACGGGGTACCACTCCGCGAGCGGCCTGACGCGGCCGGTCGCCTCAGCGGCCAGATCCACCGCCGTCGCCTCACCAAATCCGAACGACCGCAGGGAGGAATAGAGATCCGGCGCACCGAGCCTGCTTGCGACGAAGACCGCGCCCGCGTTCTGCGAGCGCTCGAGGACCTGGCTCACGGTTGTCGGTCCGTACACCTTGCCGAGCGCGTTCGAGAGGACGCGCCCCCCGATGACCGCGTAGCCCACGTCGTTGTATGACGTCTTCGGCGTGACGGCGCCCTTGTCGAGCGCGGCCGCGATGGTGATCGCCTTCATCGTCGAACCGGGCTCGTAGGTCCAGGAGATCGCGCGATTCCGCAGCGCCTCGTTGACCGCGCTCGCGACGCGAGCCGGGTCATACGTCGGCCAGGACGCGAGCGCCAGAACGGCGCCGTCTCGAGGATCGAGGACGACGACCGACCCGCTCGTCGCCTTTTGGCTTTGCACCGCCGCGGCGAGCTCACGCTCCGCCGCCGTCTGCACCGCGAGATCCAGCGTGAGCACGAGCTCCTCGCCATCCTTCGCGTTCACCCCCGTGCGAAGGCCGAGCGCGAGCTCGCGATTGGCAGGATCGCGCTCGACGACGAGCCGGCCCGACAGCCCGCGCAAGACGTCGTCGTACCGACCCTCGACCCCGTTCTGGCCGAGTCCCTCGTCGTTCACGAACCCCAGGACGTGCGCCCCGATCAGGCCGTTCGGATAGAGGCGCTTCGGCTCCTTCTCGAATCCGAGACCCTCGATCCGCAGCGCCGCGATCCGGTTCGCCGTGTCTTCGGGCAGCCGGCGCCGGATGTAAAGCCATTCGGCGCCACTCTCCAGCGCCTTGCGAAGCACGTCAGGGCGCTCGCCGAGGATGGGAGCGAGCGCGGCCGCGGTCGCTCCGCGATCGGCGATGCGCCCGGGGATCGCGTAGAGCGAGCGCAGCTCGACGGTCGTGGCGAGGATCGCGCCGCTGCGATCACGGATGACGCCCCGGTGCGCCGCGAGGATTAGATCGCTTCGGACCTGATCGGTGGCCTGGCCGACGAGCTCGTTTCGCCCGATCGTCTGCCAGTACGCGAGTCGAGCGGATAGCAGCAGCGATGCGACGGCGAAGAACGCGAACAGCACGCGAAGTCGCGCGTGCGAGATCGTCGCCGTCACAGTTCACCTCCAAGAACCAAGAACTCGGGGGGCTCTGCCCCCCGACCCCCGACGCTCCCGGGGGTCTGAGGGGGCCGCAGCCCCCTCAACAGTTAGCGCTTGGCGGCGATCTCCGCGGCCGAGAGGACCCGGATGGTGGCCGCTCGGACCAGGCCGAGCCGCGCCGCGGCGGCCTCGATCCGCGCGGGTGAGTCCAGCCTCGCGCTCTCGATCTCGAGGAGCGCGTTCTGCCGGCGGAGCTCGTCGCGCTGCGCCGCGAGACGCTGCGCCTGGTAGCCCGCGGCGGACACCGCGGTCGCCTGCCCGAGGTAGAGAAGCACGAGCAGGAAGCCCGCGACGATGACCCCGCTCACGACAAGGAACGACCGCACTTCCCAGCTGGCGGCCGGATCCGCGCGGTGATCGGCGGCGCGGCGATGGATGGCCTGCGGAAGGGGACGGCGTCTCACGCGCCGCGCATGCGGCGCGCGCACGGCTTGCGCGAACGTCAAGGGATGCGCTCGGCGACGCGAAGGGCCGCGCTGCGGGCGCGCGGGTTGCGGTCGACCTCCGCCGAGGCCGCACGAAGCGGCCGCCGGGTAACGACACGCAAGCCCGCGCGATGCCCGCAGACGCAGGTGGGGAGGTGGGGAGGACAAATGCAGTCGCGCGATTCGCGCGCGAAGAACTGTTTGACGATCCGGTCCTCGAGCGAGTGGAAGGAGACGACCGCGAGCCGGCCACCGGGGCGGAGAATGCTCATCGCGCCCGCGAGCGCCGCAGAGAGGTTCGCGAGCTCGTCATTCACCGCGATGCGCAGCGCCTGGAACACGCGCGTCGCCGGGTCCGTGTTACGCGGGCGCCGCATCTTCACCCCCGCGACGAAGCGGCCGAGCTCGTCCGCGGTCTCGAAGTGCGACTTCGAGCGGCGGCGCACGATCGCGGCGGCGATCCGAGCGGCTTCGGGCTCTTCACCGTACTCCGCGAACACGCGACGCAGGTCGCTCGCGGACCAGCTGTTCACGATGTCGGCCGCCGTGAGGCGAACGTCCGGGTCGGCACGCATGTCCAGCGGGCCTCGCGCGCGAAAGCTGAAGCCCCGCTCTTCGTTCGCGAGCTGGAGCGAGCTGAGCCCGAGATCCAAGAGGACTCCGTCGACCGGAGCGAAGCCGTGCGTGCGGGCCACGTCGTCACAAAGCGCGAAGTTCGCTCGGACGAGGAGGGCACGATCGCCGAACCGCGAGAGCTCCCGCGCTGCGGCGGCAAGCGCCTCGGGATCGCGGTCGATCCCGAGGAGCTTTCCGCTCGGCCCGCTTCGCTCGAGGACGGCCGCGGCGTGGCCTGCGGCGCCGACCGTCCCGTCGAGGTAACGGCCACCTTCGTGGGGATCAAGCTGGGCGAGCACCTCGGCCAGAAGAACCGGCTCATGAACCCTCCCATCGCTAGATCCCGAGGTCCCTGAGATCGCGCTCGATGTCGCTCTGGACTCCCGCGAGGCGGGCGCGCCAGCGTCCGGGCTCCCAGACCTCGAGGTGATCGGAGTTGCCGATGACGACGGCCTCGCCCGCGAGCGAGGCGTACTCGCGGAGGTGCGCCGGGATCGTGACCCGCCCTTGCCCATCGGGGTCAGCGGCGTGGGCGCCGGCCAGCACGAAGTGCCGGAACCGGGCGACGGCCGGGTCGGTCCTGGGACGCTTGGTGATCTCCGCGTTGAGGGTCTCCCACTCTGGTGCGGGGAAGACGGCAAGGCATTCGCCTATCCAACGTGTCACGACCGCTCCTTCTTTGAAGCGGCCTCGGAACTTGGCTGGGATGGCGAGCCGACCCTTCTCGTCCAGCGAGTGGGCGAATTCGCCCGCGAAATAGCTCTCCAGCTGCCCTTCCGTATCCGGGAGACGGTTCCCCACCGTCCCCCACTACTCACCACGCGGCGGGCAATCTACACCCCGGACGGCCACTGTCAATAGGTGAAAGCGATCGATCGCCCCACGAGCACACGTCGCTCGCGGGCCCGGCGTTACGGGTTCAGCGTCGCGGGTGGCGCGGGGGAGCGGGTTGCGCGCCAGCCGTTGACCGGCCGCGTCGTCAGGGGCTGGTGTTGGCGCGCACGAACCGGACCGGTAGGTGAGCGCGCGACCTCGACCCCGGGACAGGACCCGCGACGCGGACGCCGTCGCCTAGCTCGGACGAACCCTCTCGACCACGTCTTCGAGGGCCCGTCCGGCGCGTTCGAGGGGCGAGAGCGGGCGGACCCCGTCATGAGCGCCGAACCACTCGAGTACCGCGGCGCCCCAGGTGAAGCCGCCGCCGAACGCGACGAGGAGCACCTTGTCGCCCTTACGGAGCCGTCCAGCAGCTTCGGCCTCCGAGATTGCGATCGGAATCGAGGCGGCCGACGTGTTGCCGTACCGCTGGATGTTCACGAACACCTTCTCCGACGGAAAGCGAAGCCGCTTCGCGACCCCGTCGATGATCCGGACGTTGGCCTGATGCGGGATCATGATGTCGATATCGTCGAGCGTGAGTCCGGCTTCGGCTATGGCCTCTTCCGCCGCGTCGGCCATGGACTTCACCGCGAGCTTGAAGACCTCGCCGCCGGCCATCGTGATGAAGTGCAGGCCGCGCTCGAGGGTCTCGGTCGTGGCCGGCATCTTCGAGCCGCCCGCCGGGACCATCAGCATCTCGCCCTTCGAACCGTCGCCGTGCAACACCGTCGACTCGATACCCACGGACGCGTTCGTCGCCTCCACCACCACCGCGCCGGCTCCGTCCCCGAAGAGGACGCACGTCGTGCGGTCCTTCCAATTGAGCAGCCGCGACAACGTCTCCGCGCCGATGACCAGCGCGTTATCGATCGCCCCGGAGACGATCATCCCGCGCGCGATCGCGAGCGCCGAAATGAAGCTGGTGCAAGCCGCCTCGACGTCGAACGCCCCCGCGCGTGTCGCTCCGATCTCTGCCTGGACCAGGCACGCCGTCGCAGGGAAGAGGTAGTCGGGCGAGGCGGTCCCGACGATGACCAGCTGCACATCCTGGCCGCGCAGGTGGGCCTTTTCGAGCGCCTGACGTGCGGCGCGGACGGACATGGTGGAGGTGGTCTCGCCATCCGACGCGATGCGCCGCTCCCTGATCCCCGTGCGGCTCCTGATCCACTCGTCTGAGGTATCGACGATGCGCTCGAGGTCAGCGTTGGTCAGGACGCGCGAAGGCGCATAGAAACCCCAACCGGTGATGACCGCGTTCTTCGCCATCTAGGACCGGTCGGGCTCGGTCTTTACCTTGTCGCCGCGGCCAAAGAGAGTGCGGACATCGCCGCGATAGCCCTCGAGGAATTCGTGCGCGTCGATGACCTCGTCCGCGCTCACCGCCGGGCGCCGCGGCCGCTCGGGCTCTTCTTTGACCGGGCTGATCGCCGCGCGCTGCTCGTCGACGACGACGAGGAGCTTGAACGCGGTCTCACATTTCCCGCAGGTGACCCGGACGATCCAGGCGGACTCGAGCTTCCCGAGGACACGGATGTCCGAGCGGGAATGATTCGCCCCGCAGACGCTGCAGTTGTAGTCCTTCGCCTGGTCGCGGAGGAACCGGAGGATGTTCACCCTCGGCCGAGCATACCCGTTCCGTCCATGCCCAGGCGCGTTCGCCAGGCCATGAACGCGTACTGGTCGGCAAGGTCGTCGACCTGCTTATCGAGCGGCTTCCCGATGCCATGCCCGGCGTCGCGGTCGACGCGCAAGAGCACGATCGAGCCGGGATCCTCGGTCTGCGCTTGGAGGAGCGCCGCCATCTTCCGCGCGTGCATCGGGTCGACCCGGCTATCGCCCTCGGCCGTGGTGAAGAGGACCGGCGGGTAGCGGACCCCCGCGCGCACGTTGTGGTACGGCGAGTACCTGCGTAGCCACCTGATCTGATTTGGGTCCTCCGCCGAGCCGTACTCCGCGATCCAGAACCGCGCGATCCGGAAGTTCTGATAACGGAGCATGTCGAGCAGCGGCACCGCACAGCACACCGCGGCGAAAAGGTCGGGGCACTGCGTCAGCGCGGCGCCCACGAGCAGCCCGCCGTTCGATCCGCCGGCGATGGCGAGACGACCGGGCTTCGTCCAGCCACGCGACATGAGCGTCTCCGCCGCCGCGTGGAAGTCGTCGAACACGTTCTGCTTGTTCGCGAGCATGCCCGCGCGGTGCCAGCGCTCGCCATACTCGCCGCCCCCGCGCAGGTTCGGCAGCGCGAAGAGTCCGCCTCTCTCCACCCAGGCCGCCACGCCGGCGTGGTAGGCCGGCGTCCGGGAGACGCTGAACCCGCCGTACCCGGTGAGCAGCGTCGGCACGTCGCCGTTCGGCTTCACGTCCGTGCGGTGCACGAGGAACATCGAGATCTCGGTCCCGTCGCGCGAGGCGTACGCAGTCCGCTCGACCGCGATACGCGACGCATCGAGCCCCTTCGGCATCCGCAGGCGCACGAGCTCGCCCGCCTCGCCCGTGCGCGCGTCGGCGACGAACGCGACCGGAGCTTGCGTGAACGACTGGAACGTGTAGCCCACGCGATCGCCCGCGGCCTCGCACTGCACGAACTCGATGGCGCCGAGCGAGGGCAGCGCGATCTCGCGCTCTCGCGCGCCGTCGAGATCGTATGTCGCGAGCCGCGCGGTCGCGCGCTCGAGGCGCAGCACCGCGACGCGGTCGCGCGTCCGTTCGAACCCCTGGATGACGTCCTCACTTTCGGGGATCACCGTCCGCCAGCCGGACGCGCCGGGACTCTCGCACGACACGGTCACGATCCGGTAGTTCGGCGCGTCGAGATTCGTGCGCAGCCAGAGGCGTCCGTCGTCGTAGGGCGCGCCTTCCGCGATCGCGTCCTGCCCCTCCATCGCCACGGTCAGCCCACGACCGGGATGCTCGCGGTCCATGACGTAGAGGTCGGTGCGCGCCCATCCCTTCATCGCGGTGAAGAGGACCCAGCGGCCGTTCGGCGAGGTCGCGACGAGCAGGATGTCCTCCTTCGGACGTCCCTCGCCGAACACGAGCACGTCTTTGCGCGGATCGTCGCCGAGACGGTGGTACCGAACTCGGCGGTAGTAGCTCTCGTCACCGGGCGGCACGGAGCCCGGTGCGGGATGGACCGTGTAGTAGAAGCCGTCATACACCCACGCCACGGTGGAGCGCTGCGTGTGCGGGATCCGCTCGTCGAGATCCCTGCCGGTGGCCGTTTCGATGACCCGTAGGGTCGACAGCTCATCGCCGCCGCGGGAGACACCGTATGCGACGTACCGACCATCGTGCGAGGGGTAGTACCAGTCGAGCGTCACGAGGCCCGACGCGTCGATGGCGTTCGGATCGACGAGCGCGCGATCGTGCGAATCGATCTTGTCGCGAACGTAGAGCACGGCCTGCTTCTGCTCGCCCTCGCGCCGCGTATGGAAGGTCCTGCCGGCGACAGGTCGCGGCGTCGATAGCAGCCCGATGGACAGGAGCTCACGCAATCGCCGCGCGAGCACCGCGCGTTGCGGCAGAGCGTCGAGGAGCGCGCGCGTCCGCGCGTTCTGCGCCTCGGTCCAGTCGCGCACCCGCGGTGACGCGTCGTCCTCGAGCCAGCGATAGGGATCGGCGACGCGCTCGCCGTGCAACGTCTCGACGATGTCGTCACCCGGTGTGGACGGCAGCGGGGGAATGACCACGGCCGTGAGCGTACGCGGCATAAACTCGGGGCGTGCTGGAGACCGCGCCCGCGCCGGTGAGCGCGAAGCTACTCGAAGACCGCAACCACGAGCGCCTCACGCGCGCCGCCGCGCTGCTGCGACGGCTCGAAACAGAAGGCGGCGCGGATGCGCGGCGGGTCATCCCTCCGCTCAACGAGCTCCAGCGCGAGCTCTCCAACCTGACGAGCGAGTGCGGGATCTGGGTCTCCATGCATCCCGACAAGGACGTCCGCGACACGGCAGAGCGGCTTCAACGGGACGCCTCGGAATTCAGCCAGACCGCGCTTCAGAGCACGCCGATCTACGAGGCGCTTGGGCGAGGCGATGGCCTTGGACCGCTGGAGCGGCGATTCGCCGAGCTCCAGCGCTCGGACATGAAGCGCGCGGGCGTGCTACTCGGTCCGGCCGATCGGGACCGCGCACGCGCGTTGCGGGCCGAGCTGACGAAGCTCGGACAGGATCATGCCCGCAACATCCGCGATGACACCCGCTATGTGGCGGTCAAGAGCGGCCGCGAGCTGGACGGGCTCCCGGCCGACTACGTGAGGGCACACCCCGCCGGCCCCGACGGCGAGATCCGGATCAGCACGAACCCGCCGGACATGTCGCCGGTGATGACCTACGCGCAGAGCGACCGGCTTCGGAAAGAACTGCTGCGGGCCAGCGAGGACCGCGCCCCGGCGAACGTCGACGTGCTGCGCTGGCTCACAAGTGCGCGCCACGCGCTCGCGAGGCTGCTCGGGTACCCAGGCTGGGCGCACTACAACCTCGAGCAGCAGATGGTCGGGACGCCCGAGGCGCTCGTGCGCTTCCTCGACGAGGTCACCAAGATCGCGGGGGCCTCGGCGCGCGCGGAGCTCGCGGAGCTCCTCGAGGAGAAGAGGATCGATCATCCGGGGGCGACGTCGGTCGGAACGTGGGAGCGCCTCTACTACACGAACCGCGTGAAGACCAAACGCTTCCGCTTCGACGCGCAGGAGGTGCGACCGTACCTCGAGTACCGCCGCGTCCGCCAGGCGATCCTCGACCTCAACGCCAAGCTTTTCGGCATGACATTCGCTCCGGTCGTGCACGAGGAGCGGTGGCATCCCTCGGTCGAAAGCTTCGAGGTCACGATCGACGGACGCGAGAGCGGCAGGATCTCGCTCGACATGCATCCGCGCGAGGGCAAGAACAAGTGGTTCTTCAACGCGCCGCTCGTGCTCGGGGTCGGCGGTTTGCAGCGACCGCACGGCGTCCTCTGCTGCAACTTTCCCGATCCGCGCGCCACGGCTGGTCCGGCGCTGATGGAGCACCAGCAGGTGGTGACCTATTTCCACGAGTTCGGGCATCTGGTGCACGGTCTCGCGCGCGGCGAGGTGCCTTACGTTCGCCTCTCGCGCACCGAAGGTGACTTCATGGAGGCGCCATCGACGTTCCTCGAGGAGTGGATCTACGACCACGCCGTACTCTCGAGCTTCGCCACGCACGTCGACACCGGCGCTGCGATCCCCGCCGAGCTCGTGCAGCGGCTGCGCGCGGCGCGCGATTTCGGGCGGGGCCTTCGCGTCCACGAGGGCCTGCTGCTCATGGCGCGCCTCTCGCTCGCGCTGCACGACGGTACGAGGACCGGCGCCGATCCGCGCGCCGTCTCGGAGGACCTCGAGGCTCGCTACTCGCTGTTCGAGAGCCTCCCGGGCACCGCCTTCCCGGCCAGCTGGGAGCACATGAACACGGACTTCTATTCGGCCGCGTACTACACGTACCTCTGGTCGCTGACGATCGCGAAGGACCTGCACACCGCGTTCGGTTCGGACCTGATGGACGTGGCGGTCGCGCGACGTTATCGCGACCGGATCCTCGCTCCCGGCGGAACGAAGCCGGCGGCGGAGCTCGTGCGCGACTTCCTCGGCCGGCCCTATGACCTGCGCGCCTTCAACGCCTGGCTCGCACCACGCGATTAGAGAGCCCGGACCCGCGCGAGCCGGCGCCCTCGATCAGACCGGTTTGTGAAACTCGATCCCGCCCGCGACGAGCCTGTAGCCCATGGTCTCGTTGAGATGCAGGATCGGCGCGTTCGCCGCGTCGTTCCCGGTACGTACGCGGTCGACGCCGAGCGCGATCGCCTGCGCCACCGTCTCGCACTTGAGGGCCCGCGCCACTCCGCGGCCGCGTACCGAGCGCGCCGTCGCCGTCCAGTTCGTGCCGACGATGCCGCGCACCGGCGGGTAAGCCAGGACGGACACACCGACGACATCGTCACCAATGCGTGCGATCCAGAAGCGATCCCGGTGGACCTCCGGCGCGCTCGCCCAGCGCACGTAGCGCTCCATCGCCTCCGGCACCCGCGGCACCGTTGTCGGGACATCGTCGCCAGCCTCCTCAGATAGACGCCAGACCTTCTCGATCACGCGCGGATCGTCGTCCTCGGCGAGCGTAAGGAGGCGGACACCTTCGCTCCGCATCCGGGCGCGAGAAGCTTCGGTCATGGCAAGGAGCTTCTCGCGGTTGCTCCGCAGATCGAGCTCCCAGCGGCGAGAGCGCCGGTCTTCTTTGTACCCGCGCCGGACGATCGTCTCTATCCGCAGCGGGTCGTCTTCATAGGCCCACGCACAGAGGATCCTCGCGCCGAGGGCGATCACGCGCTGCTCCATCTCGCCGAGGATCGCATCGAGGGTCGAGTTCGTGCGCTCGGCCGGCAGGACATCGCCATCGACCCATGCGTAGCGCTCCGGCTGGAGATCCCACCGCGCGTGCTCGGTCGTCGCGAAGCCGATGTCGCGACCGCCTCGCAGCGCGATGAAACGGGCGATCTCGATGTTCTCATCGGGCTGGGACCACCAGTACTTGTAGACGACCGGGTCGCGAGGGGAACCCGGTCGGAGCGCCGTCTCCACGTCGGCCGCGAAGACGCCGTCCGCGGGCGTCGCCGCGCGGTAGGACAGCTCGGTCTCCCTGGTCGTGTCGCCCATCAGCCGCTCCTCTTGAGACGTCCGGTCCTCTTCGCGTGACGCTCGGCCCACAGGAAGATCCGCATACCGAGCGGGATCGATAGCACGCCGACGAGCAGCGCGGGCCACAGGTCCGGCCACACTGCGGCGAGATCGGCGCCATCGAGCAAAGCCGCGCGCATTCCGCGGATCACGTAAGTCGCTGGGGATACGAATGAGAGCACCTGCATCCACGCCGGCAGGATCGTCGTCTCGTAGTACACGCCCGAGACGAGCAGCACGACAGCCTGGACGATGTACGCCATCTGCAGGCCCTTCTCCGTCCAGAGCAACGGGAACACCGCCGACGCGATCGCGAGGCCGATGAAGGCCACCGCGCCGGTGGCCAGCAGGACCAGCGCGGAGGGCACGTTCGCGTGCGAGAGGTCGACCGGGACGAAGAGCGCGACCGCGGCGAGGATGGCGACGCTGAAGCCGAGGGCGCGCACCAGCGTCGCGCCGCACATCCCAACGAGGTGCGTGACGCGCGGCACCGGCGCCATGAATGTGTACTCGATCGTGCCCTCCCAGCGCTCCCAGGCGATGGTCTCCCCCATCTGCTCGAAGATCAGCCCGAGAAAGCGCCAGGTGATCGTGCCGACCAGCAGGTACAGGACGAAGCGCGAGACATCCGCTTGCCCGAAGCTGCCGCCCGTCATCACCGGCGCGCCGAGCGCGATGTAGGCGACCGAGAGGCTCGTCACGATCCCGTAGACGAGCCACACGATCTCCCACGCCCAGTAGCGCTTCGAGAGCGCGATCTCGCGCTCGACGAACGCGTACGCGAGACCGACCTGCGCGCCGACGTTGGAGATCACGCCCCGGTGACCCCGGTCGTGTCGTCGGCGTCGTCGAGTCGTCGCCCGGTGACCGTCATGAAGACATCCTCGAGCGTTCCGCCGCCGTGGCGGGCGGCGAGCTCCGCGGGCGTGCCCTCGGCGACGAGGCGTCCCTGATGCAGGATTCCGATCCGATCAGCCAGGCGCGCGGCCTCATCGAGGTCATGCGTCGTCAGCAGGATCGTGGCGTCGTGCTCGTCACGGAGATCGCGGACGAAGGTCTGCACCTCCCGCTTGCTGCGGATGTCGAGGCCCGTCGTCGGCTCGTCGAGCAGGAGCAACATCGGCGCGGAGAGGAATGCGCGCGCGATCGCCACCTTCTGCTGCATCCCGCGCGAGAGCTTCTCGAGTGGGTCGTCCACCCGACCCTGCTCGATGCCGAGCCGGCGGAGGATCGTCAGGATCTTCGGTCGCGAGATCTCGGGCGAGACGCCATACAGACGCCCCGCGTACACGAGGTTCTCCATCGCCGAGAGCTTCTTGAAGAACGAGGCCTCGACCGAGACGCGATTGATCAGCCGCTTCACGGCAAGCTCGTCCCGATCGATGTCCAGCCCGAACACGCGGACCTCGCCCGCGTCGGGTGTGAGCAGCGTCGAGAAAAGTCGGATGAGCGTCGACTTGCCCGAGCCGTTCGCGCCGAGCAGCCCGTAGATCTCGCCGCGCCCGACCTCGAGGCTCACACTGTCCACGGCGCACACCGCCGAGCCGCCGCCGGGCAGCACGCGTGAGGAGCGGAAGGCCTTCCGTACGCCACTTGCGGCGAGGGCCGGCGTGCGCTCCTTCGTCTTCATTTGGATGCGCGTGACTTCACGTACCTGGATGGCCATCTCGACCTTCTTTCACAAAACAAAAGACCGCGGGCTTTCAGCCCACGGTCCGAGCGGCCTCGCGAGAGTCTGGGTTCTAAGCCATCCGGAAAGTGGGCAGGCTGCGCCGAGGACGCGCCCCGACGGCGCCGGTGCGGACGAGAACGAAGCTCACCACTGCGCCACTTCCTTTCGTGAAGTCCACGCGTGCCGCGTGACCTGCGGACGATACCAGAATCGAGGGGTACGAGGGGGCCGAAGCCCCCTCGACTCTAGAGAGCGACTCTGCGGCCCGAGATGAGTTGCACGAGCAGGACGATGACCGCGATCACCAGGAGCAGATGGATGAGCGCGCCGAGGTTGAGGATCGGCCCGCCGAGCAACCACAGGATCAGCAGGATGAGGATGATCGTCCAGAGCATCCGTCGTACCTCCTTCCGCCGGTCTCAGTGTTGGAGAGGCACGCAAGCGTCATGCCACGTGCCGCCATCGACGTGTAGCCCACAAACGAAGGACGCCCCGTGGCTGGGGGCGTCCTCCTGCTGCGGGGTGGGTCGACTGCTAGCCCTTCGTGAGCTGACCTCGGATCACCCCACCGGCATGCAAGGTGGAGTGGAAGTTCACGTACCAGCCGGCGGGGTTCGCCATGATCGCCGTGATCACGGCCGGATCGGCGTTGCTGTTCGTGCGCGAGAAGGTCACGGCGCCACCCGTGAGCGCAATGTCGCCCGCCTTGAGCGTGCTGTCGATCTTGACGCCGCCGTTCACGCCGGCCGCGCCTTCGTGGATGTGACCAATGTTGATCAAGGTGCTCGCCGGGCAGCCGGTGATCGACACATCGAACTTCGCGCTCGTGCCTGTGAACGTGACGGTCGCTGTGCCACTGCAGGTCGCCTCGGCGTCGGTGATCGGTGGGTTCTCGTTCGAGGCCTTGAGCTCGGCCTTGAACGTGTTCGCGGGCGTTGGTGACGGGGTTGGTGTCGGTGTAGGCGCGGTCGTCGGCGCAGTCGTCGGTGCGCGCGTGGGCGAGGGACTCGGTGCCGCGGCGGTCCCGCCACACGCGGCGATCACCACCGCCGCCGCCGCGATGCCAGCGAATAGGCGCATCTGCTAGATCCTCCCTTGCAGCTTCATCGTTCTATACGGCCCCGCGGGCCGTTCGGATGAGGAGCGTAGGCCGAGCAGGCCATCTAAGCCGGATTCTGGCGAGGATGGTCATCCCTCTCGAGCGGAGGTTACCCTCCGCCTCTAGCGGCCTACCCGGGGACGGCGCGGGCCACGCCATCGTCCCCTTACGCGGCCTTGCTCCAGGTAGCGCTTGCCCGTTTCACCCCGCTTGCGCGGGATCGTCACTGTGGCGCGGGCCTCGCCTCACGGCGGAGGGGCGTTACCCCTTACCTTGCCCTGTGGAGTCCGGACTTTCCTCGGCGGCTTGCGCCGACGCGACCATCGGGCCTGCTCGGTGTGTTTATTCTAGCCGCTTAAGAAGTTTCACTACTTGATCACCGTGCGCGTCCGAGGGAGGCGCGCACGACTTGCGCAGCCCGAATCAGATCGGCGGTAACGCTGACCTCCGCCAGTTCTCCATAAAGCTGGAACAGTCCTGCGTCTGGATTCTTACCGCTGAAGCCGCCCACGTCCGACGCCAGCTGTGCGATGTCCAGCAGGCCGCATCCGATATGGGCCCGACGCCATTCGATGAGGACGACGCCGCGTCCCGCGAGCCGCGCGTTCGCGCATACCAGCTCGCCGTGGCAGAGCACGACGGGAAGGCTGGCCAGAGCCTTCGCCGCGCCGCGCGCCTCCGCATCGAGCGGCCGATCGATCGCCGCACGCTCCGACGCGCGTTCGACGAGCTCCACCGGACCGATCGTTGGGACACCCAGCGCTTTCAGCGCCGGCATGTCACCGGCAACGGCTCGCTCGATCTTGACCTTGGCCCGCACGATCGCCCTCGCGTCCTCGTGACACGCGCTCTGCGCGTCGAGCAGGTCCTCGGTGAGCACCCACGGCCACGCCGGCACGGCCGCCGGGGGGATGCCGCGCGAGCGGACGAGCGCCACGCGGTCGGTCTTTCGCGCGAGCAGGGGCAAGAGCTGGACCTCGAGAGCGTCGCTCGGCGGCACGCGTTTCACGACGAGCGAGCGTTCCTCGCCCTCCTGCCGGAAACGGATGCGTTCGAGCTCGAGCGACGCGTTCTTGGCAACGACCTCGCTACGGACGTCGCTCACCTCAGCACGAACACTCCGCGCGACGAATGAGGTCAGCGGGTCCTCTGTCATCGCGACGCGTCGGGGGGTGGAGGGCGCAGGGGCAGGGCCCCCTCGACCGCTTCGTCGATGGCCCGGTTGGAGAGCGCATCCGCAACGAGGTTCTGCTCGCGTGGCACGTGGCGGATCTCGCGTTCAGGGAAAGAGGCCAGAAGCTCCGCCGCCCGGAGCGCGAGCGGCTTCAGCCCCGGATGCTTGATCTTCCAACGACCCCGCATCTGCTCCACGACCAGCAACGAATCCATGCACACGTCGATCGCCGTCGCCCCTCGCCGTTTGGCCTCCTCGAGGCCGAGGATGAGCGCGCTGTACTCCGCGACGTTATTCGTCGCGCGGCCCAGAGCGAGGGTCAATTCGGCGACGACGTTGCCTTCCTCATCGAGCAGCACCGCACCCGCCCCGGCGGGTCCGGGGTTGCCGCGGGCCGCCCCGTCCGCGTAGAGGATCAGTCGGCCTCGCTTGGTCACTGCCCGAAGACCTGTGCGAGGCGCGTCAGGTCGACGTTCCCGCCGGAGACGATCGCGACCACACGCTCGCCCGGACGTGCCTTGACGGCGCCCGCGATCAACGCACCCGTCGCGGCCGCGCCTGCGGGTTCGGCCACGAGCTTCGCGCGCGTCGCGAGGAACCGCATCCCCTCGGCGATGACATCGTCGTCGACCAACACGACATCTGAGACCAGCGTCCGCACGATATCGAGCGGGATCACCCCCGCGATCGGTGCGGCGAGACCGTCCGCGATCGTGTTCACGCGCTCGAGCCGTACCGGCGCGCCCGCATCGAGCGCGCGGCGCATCCCGGGCGCGCCGGATGGCTCGACTCCGACGACGCGTGCCGTCGGGCGCTTCGCCGCCACGGCTACGGCGATCCCGGCGATGAGCCCACCGCCGCCGACGCCGACGACGAGAAGGTCCGCATCCGGAAGGTCCTCGAGGATCTCGAGCGCGCACGTTCCATGGCCGGCGATCATCGCCGCGTCGTCGTAGGGATGGAGGAAGTACGCGCCGGTGCGCTCCTTGATCTCACCGACCAGGGCGGTCAGCTTTGTGATGTCTGGAGCAAAGACCACGTCGGCGCCGTACCCGCGCGTGGCCTCGACTTTGGTCTTCGGTGCCGATTCGGGCATGGCGACCGTGACCGGCACGCCCGCGGACGCGGCCGCGAACGCGATCGCCTGCGCCGCGTTCCCGGCGCTCATGGTCACGATCCCTCGGTCACGCTGTTCTTTTGAGAGCCGGCTGACCGCGTAGACGGCACCCCGCGGCTTGAACGAGCCGGTCCGCTGCAGGTTCTCCGCTTTCAGGTACGCGCTCGCGCCGATGCGCTCCGCGAGCGCGCGGCTCGAGAAGAGCGGGGTGCGATGAAGCAGCGGCGAGACGATCCGTTGCGCGCGCTCGACATCGGCGAGCGTGACGCTCACGCCCACATAATGAGGCGCCATTGACCCGCAGTCCGTATCCATTGACACATCGTTGACGGGCCCGAGTGGAGAGTGGATCCGATGAGCGAAGGGGCCGCGACCGCGATCGAGACCAGGGCGCTGACCAAGGACTACGGGTTGGGTCGCGGCATTTTCGATCTCGAGCTCGCCGTCTGGACGGGAGAGGTCTTTGGCTATCTCGGGCCCAACGGAGCCGGAAAGACGACGACGATCAAGCTCCTGATGGGGATGATCCACGCGACCCGCGGTGGGGCGACGATCTTCGGGCTGGACGCCGATGGCGATTCGGTGGCCGTCAAGAAGAAGGTCGGTTACGTCCCCGGAGAGCTTCCCCAGTTCGGTGGCTGGCGTGGGTCTGAGGTCGTCAGCTACGTCATCGGACTTCGGGGCGACGTCGACGAACGACACGTCACCGAGCTCGCGACCCGGCTGTCGCTCGATCTCGGCCGGAAATACCGCGAGTACTCGCACGGAAACAAACAGAAGCTCGCGCTTGTCCTCGCGTTCATGCACCGACCGGCGCTGCTCATCCTCGATGAGCCGACAAGTGGACTCGATCCGCTGCATCAGCAAGTTTTCTACGGGCTGGTGCGAGATGCGCGCGCCGCGGGAGCAACCGTGTTCATGTCGTCTCATGTTCTCAGCGAGGTGGAGCACGTCTGTGATCGCGTCGGGATCGTCCGGTCTGGGAAGCTCGTCACCGTCGCGCCTCTTGCCGAGCTCGCCGGGATGCGGGCACACCGCGTCGAGATCCAGTTCGCCGGCGATCCGCCCGCCGATCGGCTCCGAGCCGTCCCGGGGCTCGAGCAGCTGGAGCTCAAAGGACATCGCGCCACCGCCATGCTGCGCGGAGGCTTCGATCCCCTGCTACGGGCGATCGACGGCGACCAGGTCGTCTCGCTTGTGAGCCGCGAGCCAACGCTCGAAGAGATCTTCCTCACGTATTACGAGGAACCCGCGACGCGGTGACCCTTTTCCGGCTCGCGCTGCGCCTTGGCCGGGTCGGTGCGATCGGAGCGGGGGCGATCGGCGTCGCCGCCGCGTTCGCTCAACCGATCGCTTTCGCCCAGCTCGCCGGCCAAACGCCGCAGGAGCGCGCGATCTTCGCGCACCAGATGGAGATCCTTGCACGCTCGCTCACCTACATCCTTCCCGTGCCGGGCGATCTCGCGACGATGGCGGGATGGATCGAGTGGCGTGCGCTCGGCCCGATCCCGCTGATCCTCGCGTTCTGGTCGCTCATGGCCGCTACGGGAGCTGGGCGCGGCGACGAGGAGCGCGGACTGGTCGAACACTGGCTATCGGCGGGTGTGTCGCGAGGCTCGTACCTCGCTTCGCGTATCGCGGCGTTCCTCGCGCTCGCCGCGCTCGTCGTCACGCTGACCGTCGGCGCGGCGGGCATCGGCGCGTTGGTTGCCGGCGAGCCGGTCCCAGCCGGCGGGCTCGCGCTCCAGGGCCTCGCGCTCGTGGCGCTCGCGCTCTGTTCGTACGGCGTCGCGTTGTTCGCCACGCAGGTCGCCGGGACGCGGCGCGGAGCGATCGGGATCAGTGCGTCGGTCATCCTCGTTCTTTTCCTCGTGAACGTGTCGGCGCGATCCTCCGGCTCGCAGCCGCTCAGCTGGATCTCGCCCTTCTGGCTATACGACCAGAGTCATCCGCTGCGCCCCGGGGGCTCGATCGACGTCGCGTCGACCGCCGATCTGCTGGGAGTTGCTGCCATCCTCGTCGGCGCGGGGTGGTCAGCGTTCCAGCGCCGTGATCTCGGGGCGTCGCTCCTCCGCGGCCGGGCGCGGTCTGGTCAGGAGACCGCGCTCCCCTCCCGGGATCCGCTGCTGCGGATTCCGGTGCTGGCGCTTCTCGATCAGCAGCGCTGGTCGGTGCTCGTATGGATGGCGGCGATGGCCGGACTCGCCACGTTCCTGCTGTCCTTCACCCGCGCCACGGTTGATGCGATGCTGGCGACGCCCGGTTTCCGCGTCTACCTCGACCGCGCGGGCCTGGGCAGCTACACCTCATTCATCGGGGCGGTCTGGCTCACTACCTCCGTGCTTCTCCTTGCGCTCTACGCGATCTTTCAGGCCAACGGCTGGGCGGCTGACGACGCCGAGGGCCGGCTGGAGATCGTGCTCGCACAGCCGGTGTCGCGCAGTCGCGTGGTCCTCGAGCGCATCGGCGCCCTCCTCATCAGCGGCGTGCTCATCGTGACGGCGGCCACCGGCGCCACGCTCGTCGCGACGAACGCGGCCGCGATCGAGCTCGACACCGGCCGATTCGTGCTCGCGAGCGCTCTGACGCTCGCGGTCATCTTCGCGTTCGGCGGGCTCGGCGCCGCTGGAGTCTCCTGGCGGCCGCGGGTAGCGGTGATGGCCCTCGGGGCGATCGCGATCTGGAGCTACCTCGCGCAGGAGTTCGCGCCGCTGTTCGACTGGCCGAGCTGGGTGGAGAACCTCTCGCTGTTCGCGCTCTACGGCCAGCCACTCGCGCACGGCATCGACTGGGCGAGAATCTCCGCTCTCATCGCCATCGGGTTCGCCGGCTCGGGGATCGGGCTCGCGGCTATACGGCGAAGGGACGTCGGCGCTTAGACGCTGTGCGCGACAGGTCCTCGGACCGGCCAGCGCCGCGCATCAAGGTCCAGCTCGTCGACAAAACACCAGCCCCAATCCTCACCAGGTTCGAACGATCGGATGATCGGATGCCGCGTCTTTCGGAAATGCTTGGTGGCGTGCCGATTCGGAGAGTCGTCGCAGCAGCCCACGTGGCCGCAGGTCATGCAGAGCCGCAGGTGCACCCACTCGTCACCGGTCCGCAGGCAGTCCTCGCAGCCGTCGGCGCTCGGGGTGACCTCTCGGATCTGGTCGAGGTGGGTGCAAGCTTTCACCGCGCGCTCCCTTTCGCTGTGGGCCCGCCAGGGATCGAACCTGGGACCAGCAGATTATGAGTCCGCCGCTCTACCACTGAGCTACGGGCCCGAGGAGGCGCATCCGCGAGCTTGCTCGCGAGGGCGCCGACGATGGGCCCGCGAGCGAAGCGAGACGGGCCCGACCGTCCGCTAAGTATCGCCCGCGGGCGACACTCGACAGGGCCCGTTTGTGAAAGCGGCGGCTCTCAGTGGCACAAATACGTGACCGAAGCGGTTATAGTCCTCGGAAGGCTGGGGCGCGTACGTTTCCGCGCGCTGTGGGGAGCACAGCAACTCGAAGCGGGCCCAGGGCGTGGGGTCCGCAAAGAGGAGAGCGCGGTTGGGCAAGGTCATCGCGATCGCGAACCAGAAGGGTGGCGTGGGCAAGACCACGTGCGCCATCAACCTCGGCGGAGCGCTCGCATCGTTAGGGCATGAGGTCCTCTGTCTGGACCTCGATCCGCAGGCGAACCTCACCGTCGGTCTGGGGATCGACCTCAACACCGTCGAGCGGAGCATCGCCGACGTCCTCATCGACTCGAACATCACGCTCGGGTCGATCATCCGGCCGACGAAGACGAAGAAGGTCGATGTCGCGCCCGCGACCCTCGAGCTCTCCGCCGCCGAGGTCGAGCTCTTCAACGCCATCGGGCGTGAGATGGCACTCCGCGACAAGCTCGGGCGGGACGTGGTCGAGCGTTACGACTACGTCCTCATCGACTGCCCGCCGACGCTCGGTCTCCTGACGTTGAACGCGCTCGTCGCCGCGAGCGGAGTGATCATCCCGGTGCAGACGCAGTACTACGCGCTCAAGGGCGTCGCCGCTCTCCTCAAGATCATCAAGACCGTCCAGACGCGGCTCAACCCGAATCTCAAGGTCTATGGACTTCTTCCGACCTTCTACGACAGCCGCACGATCCTCGCGCGGGACATGCTCGATTCGCTGAAGGATCTCGGCGACCATCAGGTCTTCGAGACCATCATCCGTCAGTCCGTGAAGATCGGCGAGGCGCCGACCGCCGGCGTGCCGATCACCGTGTACGAACCTCGAAGCGACGCGGCCAAGAGCTTCGTGGACCTCGCGAAGGAGGTGATCGGTGCTCACAAGTAGTCGCCACCGCAAGTCGTTCCGAGACGCCGGTGATCGGATCTTCCAGCAGGAGACCGACGCGCAGCCCGGGATCATCAGTCTCCTCGCCGCGCGAACGCCGACCGCCGTGCGTGACATACCGCTCGAGAAGATCGTTCCGAACCCGTCGCAGCCCCGGATGACGTGGCACGAGGAGACTCTCGCCGAGCTCGGCGCTTCGATCCGCGAACACGGCGTGCTGCAGCCGATCCTGGTCCGTCCGGCCGGCGACGAGTACGAGATCATCGCGGGCGAGCGGCGCTGGCGCGCCTCGAAGCTGGCCGGGAAAGAGACGATTCCCTCGATCGTCGAGCGCTTCGACGACGCGACCGCCCTCGAGATCGCTTTGATCGAGAACCTCCAGCGCGAAGACCTCTCACCGCTCGACGAGGCGGTGATCTACAAGAAGATGACCGGCGAGCTCGGGTACTCGATCCGCAACCTCGCCACCAAGCTCGGTAAGGACAAGGGCTATGTCGAAAACCGCCTCCGGCTCGCGTCGGCCCCCGACGACGTCCGCGAGATGGTCGGGCAGCGGTACGACACGCTCTCCGCCGCATACGAGCTCATGAAGATCGACAACAAACGGCGACGGCAGGCGCTCGCGAAGCAGATCATCGCCGGCAAGCTGACCCTGCTGCGCCTACACGACCGGGTCGAGCGGATCCTTCATCCGGGCGAGAAGTCCCACAACCCTGAGCCCGCGATCCCGCCGCTGCGCGACGACGCGCTCATCGTCGCCACGCGCAAGCTGAACGATGCACTGGCGGACCTTGCGCGGATCGTCGGCGAGGACGGGCACGGGACGATCGCCGAAGGCGACCGCCAGAACCTCGCGAAGTTCCTCACGATCTCGCGCGCCCGGCTTGACAACCTCGTCGCGCGTCTCCGGAGCGGCGCCCGAGCCTAAAGATCCGGGCGGCTAAAGTGAAGACATGCGGATCGGCTTCCGGGGAAGCACGGTGGCGTTCGGCCTCATGACCGGGATCGTGACGCTTGGCGCGATGGGGATCTTCGTTCTGATGGATCCGCGGGCGCAAGCGTTCTGGGCCTCCCGCGTCGCGGACGCAGTCAGCTTCCTGCGCTCGCTCTTCGTGCGCTAACCGGCGTTGGGGAAGTCGGTCGGGACTTCCTCGGTGACGAGGCGAGCCTTCTGCGCTCTCGCGTCACGCACGATCGAAACCGCGGTCGCGACGATGCCGAGCGCACTCAGGACGGCCAGACCGCCATCGGTTGTTAACAGGTCCATCACGGGAACTACATGAGCACCCCTCATGCCAGCACGGTGGTCGAGCGGGCCGTTACTCCTGCGTCACACACTTGTCGCGAATCACGCCGCTTTGCGCGGCGGTCGCGCGCGCATGACCCGCACCTGGGCGACACGGCGGCCGTCGACACCGGTGACCTGGAAGCGGTAGCCCTCGATCTCGACCGTGTCGCCTAACGCCGCGAGCCGGCCGAGACGGCCGAAGACGAGACCGCCGACGGTGTCGTAGGGCTCGTCCGCCAGCTCGAGCTGAAGACGTTCGCGGAGCGCTTCGAGCGAGGTCAGTCCGTCCACGACGTACGTCCCGGGCGCCTCTTCCTTGAAGGCCGGGGCTTCCTTGTCGAACTCGTCCTGGACCTCGCCGACCAGCTGCTCGATCACGTCTTCGAGGGTCACCAGTCCGGCGGTCCCGCCGAACTCGTCGAGGACGACGGCGAGCTGCACGCGCTGGCGCCTGAACTCGGCGAGCGCCTGATCGAGGCGCATGGTCTCGGGGATGACCGGCACCTTGCGCATGACCTCCCGCGCGGTCGCGCGGGAATCCCTGTCGATGCCGACCAGATCTTTGACGTGCACGATCCCGATGATGTGGTCGAGGTCCTCCTGATAGACCGGGAAGCGTGAGAAGCGGTGCTGGCGCGCCATCGCCAGGAGCTCCTTGACGCCCATGTCGTCTGGCACCGCGACCATCTCGGTCCGCGGGACCATCACCTGACGGACCATGCGGTCCGCGAACTCCATCGCGCGCCCGACGATCAGCCGCTCGCTCTCCTGTAGCACACCCTTCTTCGTCGACACCGCGACGAGCATCTTGAGCTCCTCTTCGCTGTGCACGTCGAGCTCGTCCGTGGGACGGATGCCGACCCAGCGCAGGATCGCGTTCGCACTTCCGTTCACGAGGGCGATGAACGGATACATGAGGCGGTAGAAGAGGTGCAGCGGGTACGCGCACCAGAGCGCGAGCGGGAGCGCGCGCTGTATCGAAAGGTACTTCGGCGCCAGCTCGCCGACGACGATGTGAAGGTACGTGATCGCCGCGAACGCCAGCGCGAACGAGATCACGTTGAGGAGCGGGTCCGGCAGCCAGCTGAAGATCGGTTCGAGCACCGCGGCCACCGCCGGCTCCCCGAGCCATCCGATCGCCAGGGAACATAAGGTCACGCCGAGCTGGGATGCCGAGATGTACTGGTCGAGCCGGTCCAGGACGCGCGACGCGAGCCGCGCGCGGGCGCTTCCCTGCTGGCCGATCTCGTCGAGCTGCGTCTTGCGGACCCGGACGAACGCGTACTCCGCGGCGACGAAGAACCCGTTCGCCAGGACGAGAACGAGCGCCAGAGCGAGGGCAAGGGCGGTGCTGGCGTCCATGCCCGTGCGATTCTCGCACCTCCGCTAGGCTTGATTTCGTGCGCGTTCTCGTTCGTTTGTTCGCGTCGTATCGCGAAGCGG